>CABYPB010000001.1 GCA_902520725.1 uncultured SAR86 cluster bacterium
TGGGCTGGTTAGGATTGGGGGTTCTTGCAAGTGAATTTGAAAAAACAATGCTTGAAACAGACATTGGAATTCTTTCTGAGGTATTTCAAACTGAATTTGGTTTTCATTTTCTAGAGGTTGTTGGAAAAAGAACTCATGAACTAACTGAAGAATTAATAAAAGATAGGGCCTACTCTATTCTCTACGCAAGAAAATTTGAAGAAGAATTAGAAAATACTCTCAGAACAATGAGAGCAGAAGCTTTTGTCGAATTTAAAAACTTAGATTGAAAAAAATAATATATTCTCCTGGAGAGCCAGCTGGTATTGGTCCAGATCTAATAATCCAATTAGCACTATCGAAAGAATGGGAAGCTCTAAAGGTCCCTGTTGTTGTTATTGGGGATCCAAAACTTTTTGCTGATAGAGCTAATAAACTAAAAAAAAGACTTAAGATAGTTGAGTTAGATAATCTAGAAGAAATTAAAAAAAATAAAAAATCTGCAATACAGATAATCAAAGTCTCCAATTGTAAAAACACTAACGCGGGTAAGCTAACAACACTTAATGCCCAATATGTTTTAGATGTTCTTGATTATGCTATTAAAAAAACTATTTATAACAAAGATGCAGCTTTGGTAACAGGGCCTTTGAATAAAGAAATGATCATATCTATTAGTAAAACATTTACTGGTCATACAGAATATATTCAAAAAGTTACCAAAAGTAATGATGTTCTTATGATGCTTGCTTCTAATAAGCTAAGAGTTGCTTTGGCAACAACTCATATACCTTTAAAAAGTGTCCCAAAGAAAATTACAAAAAATCTTATAAAAAATAAAATCAGGATTCTTAATAATGATCTTAAGGATAAATTTAATATTAAAAAACCAAACATAAAAATATTAGGATTGAATCCCCATGCGGGTGAAAACGGTAAAATTGGTAAGGAAGAATTAGAGCATATAAAACCAGCAGTTAAGGAATTAAGGAAAAGTAATATTAATGTTTCAATGCCTATTTCAGCTGATACTGCATTCTCGCATAAGATTTTAAAAGAAACTGATGCATATCTTGGAATGTATCATGATCAAGTTCTTCCGGTCTTAAAGGCATTAAGTTTTGGTAATTCTATTAATATAACTCTTGGAGTACCAATAATTAGAACTTCTGTTGATCATGGTGTTGCTCTAGATATTTCAGGAACTAACAAAGCTGACACTTCATCTCTAATCCTTGCAATAAAGACTGCAAAAAAATTAATTTAATGAGTTCAAGAGATATCAGGAGAAAATATGGTCAAAACTATTTAATAGATCCAGCTATATTATTTGAGATGGGTGAAGTGATTTCCCCAAATGACTCAGATAATTTTATTGAAATTGGTCCAGGTATTGGTGCTCTTACCAATCAAATAAATACAGAAAACATTAATATTACTGCCATAGATATTGATGCAGACAATATTGAAACCCTAAAAAATAAATTTAAAGGTCCTGCTAATTTTAATTTTATAAATGAAGATATTCTTAAATTTAAGTTAGAAGACTTAAAGGTCGAAAAAAGAATAGTAGGCAACCTTCCCTATAATATTTCTACTCAAATAATCTTAAAGTTATTAAATGACTATCAAAAGATAATAGATATGCATTTCTTAGTCCAAAAAGAAGTTGCGCAAAAAATTACTGGCCAAGTAGCATCAAAAAATTGGGGTAAACTTGCAATAAAGATCTCAGCATTTTTTAATAGTGAAATTTTATTTGATGTGCCACCCGAAGCATTTGATATAAAACCAAAAGTAAATTCAAGCTTTATAAGACTCCTTCCAAAGAAAGATTTAAATTATGACCTCTCCATAAAAGATAATCTTTATAAAATAATTGATCTAGCTTTTTCTTCAAAAAGAAAAAATATAAAAAATAATTTAAAGAAGTTAGACATCGATTGGGATAAAACAAATATAGACCCAACTAAGAGATCTGAAGAAATTCCATTATCTGATTTTATTAATCTAGCAAAGGTATATTCGGCCTAATGGCACATTATGTTATTGGTGACGTTCAAGGTTGTTACGATGAGTTAAAATTACTTTGTAAGAAAATTAATTTCAATCCAAATAAAGATTTACTAATATTTGCAGGAGATCTTGTAAATAGAGGCCCGAAATCACTTGAGGTGCTAAATTTCTGCCTCAAAAATAAAAAATCTGTAAGAGCTGTCCTAGGAAATCATGATTTTTACCTACTTTATCTTTTGGAGCACAAAAAGAAAAACGAGTCTCTAAAGAATATTCTTAACTCAAAAAATAGTAACAAGATTTATAGCTGGTTAAAAAAACTTCCCCTCTTGCTAACGATCAAAATTAAATCATCAAAAGAATCATTTTGGATTAGTCATGCTGGAATACCATTTATTTGGGATCTAAAGAAAGCAAAAAATCTTTCAGATGAAATGAAAGTGGTTATGAAAAATGACTCTTTTAATGTTCTTGAGAATATGTGGGGTGATAGGCCAGCATTATGGAAGGATGATTTGGAGGGCTATGAAAGATATAGAACGATAATCAATTATTTCACAAGAATGCGGTATTTAGATAAAAAAGGAGGCTTGAAGCTTAAGAAAAAAGATTTAAAATCGGAGCACAATCATATACCGTGGTTTGTTCAAACTCATAATAATTTAAAAGATAAAGAAAATATTATTTTTGGTCATTGGGCAGCACTTGAAGGTAAAACAAAATTAGATAATATAATCGGATTAGATACCGGATGTGTTTGGGGGAATAAACTTACAGCTTTGAGATTAGAAGATAAAAGGCTGATTCAAGTCAAAAGAAAATGAAAATTTATAAAGTTGGTGGCGCTGTGAGAGATTCTTTGCTGGGTGTAAGGTCAGCGGATAACGATTGGGTTGTCATTGGTTCATCTCCTGAAGAAATGCTGGCAAATGGCTTTAAGCCAATTGGTAAAGATTTCCCAGTCTTTTTGCATCCTGATACAAGTGAGGAATATGCTCTTGCAAGAACTGAAAAGAAATCTGGAACTGGATATCACGGTTTTACATTTTACTTTGGGAAAGATGTAACACTAGAAGAAGATTTATCTAGAAGAGATTTCACAATAAATGCTATTGCTGAAGATACAGAAGGCAACATTATTGATCCGTTTAACGGTCAGCACGATATTAAAAATAAACTGTTTAGGCATGTTTCAGATGCTTTCTATGAGGACCCGTTAAGAGCTATAAGACTAGCAAGACTATTTACTTATGAGCATTTAAAAGATTTCAATATTAACGACACAACTATAGATAGTATTAATAAGATAGTTTCAAACGATGAGATAAAAAAATTATCTACTGACAGGATATGGTCAGAAACTGCAAGAGCTTTAAATAGTTCTTATCCGAATATTTATTTTGAAAAAATAATAACACTGAATTTAAAAAATCCATTCTTTAAAAATTTAAATATTGCCAGTTGCCATTCGCATAAAGATCCTGAAGTAAGATGGGCAGAACTTCAAATAAATAATGATTTTGAAATAGGAGAGCAGCTGCCAATACCTAATGAATTTAAACATGCGTCTAATATATTAAAAAACATATCAAAAATTGATATGAAAATTAATGATAACGATTTGATTTCAATTTTGATAACATCAAATTTTAAGAGAAATGAGGATCTTATTAATAAACTAGTTACATTACCGAATCTAGAAAAGACTAAAGATTTCATATTAAAACTGGTTAAAGAAATCAGAAATACTAATTTTTCTACCTTATCAAGAACACCAAAAGAGAAAGTTGAGCAAGAAAAGTTTAATATGTACAAAAATATTATATTTAAGTGCAAATGAACAAGACTATATTTATAACAGGGGCTGCTAAAAGAATTGGTAAAGAAATAGCTCTTACTTTTAAAGAATTAGGTTGGAATATTATCATTCATTACAACTCATCTAAAAGTGATGCTGATAATCTAGCTGATCAAATTAATAAAGATAATCCTAATTCTGCTAAAACTGTTCAAGGTAATCTTGATGTAAAAGAAGATGTTCAGAAAATTTTAAATGAAGTAAATGATGCATTTCCCTCAATAGACCTATTGATAAATAATGCTTCTACTTTTTATCCAACACCTATTGATGAAATTTCGGAAGATCATTGGGAAAAACTAATTGGAAGTAACTTAAAAGGTCCACTTTTTCTAATACAAGGCCTTAAAGAAAAACTAAAAAAATCTAATGGATCAATTATTAATATAACTGATACAAATTTAACAAAAGGAGTTGCAAATTATTCTATATATTCAGCAGCAAAAGCCGGTTTGGAGGCAATAACTAAAGGGCTTGCAAGAGAGTTAGCGCCTGAAATAAAAGTTAATGCAATTGCGCCTGGCGCTATGCTTGAACCTCCAGATGTTACTTGGACTGAAGAACAAAAAAATAAGGTTATTGAAACAATACCTCTTAAGAGAATGGGTTCAGAAAAGGATATTGCTAATGCGGTGAAATTCCTTGCCAACTCTGAATATATTACTGGCCAAACTATCAAAGTGGATGGGGGAAGATCTTTATAATGGAGCCACTCGACGATGCAAAATTTTCTGGTACAAAAGAAGTTGCTGAACATTTAACAATTGAAGTATCAAACTTACAGCCATGGATTGACGAATTTGTGCATGAAGCTGGAAGAATTAACTCTATTGAACAATTTAAAGGCGGCCAATCTAACCCAACTTATAAAATTGTTACTGATTCTAAAAATCTTGTTTTAAGAAGAAAGCCACCAGGCAAGCTTTTACCATCAGCGCATGCCGTTGATAGAGAATATAAAGTTATAACAGCTTTGTATGAAACTGATGTTCCAGTGCCAAAAACATATGGGCTCTGCGAAGATGATGAAGTAGCAGGTACAGCTTTTTTTGTTATGGATTTTTTAGATGGAGATCTTTTTTGGAATCCTATGATTCCATCACTTTCAAATAAAGATAGAACAGAGATATATCGAAACAAAAATAAAACTTTAGCTTTGCTTCATGGGGTTGATTATAAAAAGATAGGATTGGAAGACTATGGTAAGCCTGGAAATTATGTAGCTAGACAGGTTGCTAGATGGTCAAAACAATATAGGGCATCTGAAACGGATGACATTGAAGCTATGAATAACTTAATTGATTGGTTGCCAAAAAATATTCCCGATGATGATGAGACATCAATAGTTCACGGAGATTATCGACTAGATAATATGATATTAAAAAATAATCAGGTTATGGGCATCTTGGACTGGGAACTATCAACCTTAGGACATCCTATTGCAGATTTTAGTTATCATTGTCTTTCATGGAGAACTCAAGAGGCATTTTGGGATCAAGCTAAATTAAAAGAACTTGGTGTTCCCTCTGAGAAAGAGTATATGGATATGTACTGTGAAAATACTGGTAAAGACCTATCAAAAAATTGGGAATTCTATATGGCATTTAATATGTTCAAAATTGCAGGAATCTTGCAGGGGATACTAGGTCGAGTAAGAGATGGAACAGCATCAAGCAAACATGCTGAAGATAGAGGTATGATGGTTTACCCTTTATCTGAAGCAGCATGGAATACAATTAAAGAAAATTTTTAATCACCTATCTTTTAACAAAAAATAAAGTGATTCCTGATATAGAGGTAACTAATGCAAGTATTGATAAGACTTTTAGTAAAATATTATTGATATTGTCTCTTTCCTTGTAATCCATTATATGCAGGCTCCACATCAAGTCCCAGATTCTCCAGGAATCCGATCTTATTGAACCAATATCACCAGTCATATAACCAACGTAGACATTTATATCATCTTTGGTATCTGTTTTAACTTTGTATACTGGCAGACTTCCTCTATATTCACCACCTGGATAAAGTTGTGTAACCAATATAACTTCTAGAGGATTTAAAGTAGTTTTTTGAGATGTTATTTCTATAGCCTCTTCTTTTGAAAGAGGTTTAACAATATTTCCCTCTGGATAAGTTTTATAAGATTTTTCTCCATTTTCATTTGTCTCAATAATAGAAGTTCCAAGTCTGTCAAAAATTCTTAATTCGACATCTTTAGGTAAACGATACTGCTCTCCTCTAACCAATTCAATTTTGTTATAAGCAAAATAAATACCAGATACAGTCCACAACAAAAGCTGAATGGATACAAATATACTTAAATATCTGTGAAGATTTCTTGTGAATTTTTTTGTTTTCATTTTAATAATTCTTTTAATGGCTCAGATACAAAAGTATATTTTTCTATTTCATCACTTTCAAATAATATTTCTTCATCTTCGTCAATTTGAAGAACTATATCGATATCTAAAGTCCTTGCACTAAATTTAGGAGCACTTCTATTTCTTCCAGCAGCATCTTCAATGGACTTAAGTTTGTTATTAAGTTCATCAAAAGAATCTTTAGTTTCACCGCATATAATTGAATTTAAGAAATCATCTCCCTCAAATCCCTCAGCTTTAGTTTTGTGTATTGAGGAAGATTTGGTATTGATTAAGATTTTATTAAGCTCTGATTGTGCGAAATCTAGATTCTCTTTTGCGTTTATATTGCTTCCAAGTGATAAAAAATATGTCATCATCTATGAATAATCAATCCAACATCTTTAGCGCCCCTTAGAGCGCCTGGCTTTGAAACTCTTAATTTTATTGATTCAACTTGAAACTCATCTTTGACTAAAGATGCAATGCCTTCAGCAAGAGACTCTTGTAGCTGAAAGGATGATTCCTCAACAAATTTTATAACAGCTTTACAGATAGTTTTGTAATCAACTGTATCTTCAATTGAATCGGTTTTAGCTGCTTTTTTGCAATCAAATGGAAACTCCATATCAATACTTACTTCTTGCTTAACTTTTCGTTCCCAATCAAAAATACCTATGATTGTTTCAACTCTTAAATCTTTTATATAAATTATGTCTTTCATTGCGTTAATTCGTTTAGGGGCCATCTTGCCCTTACTTTTGACCTAATGTTTTGTTCCTTGGGAGGTGACATCATTGAGCCTACAAAGGCAATCATAGCTGCATTATCTCCACAATATTTTAAATCAGGATAATAAACTTTAATGTTAAGTATACCTTCAAGATTTTTAAATTCTTCTCTTATATATTTATTTGCAGCAACTCCTCCAGCAACAATAAGATCAGATCGATTAGTTTCTTCAATAGCCTTTTTAATCTTAGCTATCAAAACATCTGTAACAGCTTTTTGAAAAGATGCTGCGATATCAGCCTTGATTTTGTCATTTAAATTCCCAATTTTTTGGATCGTATACAAAACTGCTGTTTTTAAACCGCTAAGACTCATGTTTAAATTATCGCTATGAATCATTGGTCTTGGGAAATCATAAGCTAAAGGATTCCCTTTAAGAGCCAATTTTTCAATATGAGGTCCTCCAGGGTAAGGTAGTCCTAGTAATTTACCCACTTTATCAAATGCTTCACCAACAGCATCATCTTGAGATTGTCCAAGTATTTCATAATCAGCTTTTGCTTTCACATCAACAATCATACTGTGACCACCTGAAACTAATAGACATATAAAAGGCATAGAGATTTCAGGAAATTCCATCATAGGAGACATCAAATGACCTTCTAAATGATTGATCGGAATAAGTGGAACATCTAATGCAGTAGATAAGCCTTGTGCAAAGCTTTCACCAATCAGCAGTGCTCCAAGTAAACCAGGCCCAGATGTATAAGCTATTTTATCAATACTCTCTAATGTATCTTCCCCAAGAGCGTCTTTTAATACATCAATTATTTTCACGCAATGATCTCTAGAAGCCAACTCAGGAACCACACCGCCATATTCGGCATGCATTTTCATTTGGCTATAAACGGATTCACCAACAATTCCTTTGTTACTATCGTATACAGCAATTGCTGTTTCATCACATGAAGTTTCTATACCTAAAGTTTTCATAAAAAAGTTTTGCAAAAATGTTAATAAAAGCCTAAACTACGCGTCACATTATGCCTTCAATTATTATAAAAGATACAGAACATTTTGATATTGGTTTGAGAAAATTCAAGCGTGCTTGTGAGAAAGCTGCAATAGTTCCAGAAATCAGAGCTAGAGAATTTTATGAAAAACCAACTGAAAAAAAGAAACGTTTAATGGCTGCAGCCGTCAAAAGAGCAAGAAAAACTAATAGAAAATTTTCTTTTTCTAGGCAAAGACATAGATAGTTTTGGCACTGTTATCTGATATCAAAAAAGATCTTAAACAAGCAATGCTTGATAAAAATGATTTGGAAAGAGATACCATTCGTATGTTTCTTGCCGAAGTTCAACGTTTTGAAATAGATAATCAAGAAGAAGCAGATGATTCCAAAGCTCTTCAAATTGTAAATAAAATGATTAAACAGAGAAATGATTCCATTACTCAGTTTAAAAGCGGTGGAAGAGATGATCTAGCTGATAAAGAACAAAAAGAAGTGGATATTCTTTCAAAATATAAGCCTGCTCAACTAAGTGAAGAAGAAGTCACTCAAAAAGTAAAAGAAGCAATCGAAAGTGCAGGAGCATCCTCCATGCAAGATATGGGCAAAGTCATGGGAATATTAAATTCATCACTGGCTGGATCAGCTGATATGGGAATGGTTAGTAAAATTGTCAAAGATAATCTTGGTTAAGCTCTAATAATTATCTAATGGAAAGAAACCAGAATCGTAATCATAATCAACTTAGAGATATCTCTATAGAACCAAATGTGAATATCCATGCAGAAGGTTCTGTTTTAGTAACTTTTGGGAATACAAAAGTTATATGTAATGCATCTTTAGAAAATAATGTGCCTCGATGGATGAAAAATTCTGATAAAGGTTGGGTCACAGGTGAGTATGGAATGTTGCCTAGATCGACAAATGAAAGAATGAGCAGAGAGGCAGCTAGAGGAAAACAAAGCGGAAGAACCCAAGAGATTCAGAGATTAATTGGAAGATCATTGCGTCAAGCTGTAAACCTTAAATATTTAAAAGGAAAAACGATAAATGTTGATTGCGATGTGATACAAGCAGATGGTGGAACTAGAACTGCAGCTATTACTGGAGGTTGCGTTGCTATGTTTCTAGCAATTAAAAATCATCATGATGATCAAAGAGCTATAAACGCATTTGTAGCTGCGGTGTCTCTCGGAATTAAAGATAATAAAATACTATTAGATTTGGACTATGATGAAGATAGTTCAGCCGATACCGATTTAAATATTGTGATGAATGAAAGTGACGAACTTATTGAAATACAAGGTACCGCTGAAGATGCTCCTTTCTCAAAAACTGAACTTAGTGATATGCTTAATATAGGTAGTTCGGCGATTGCTGAAATTATAAAAAAACAAAAAGCCTGTATTGAGTAAGTGAAAGATTATCAAAAATCATTCTTAAATTTAGCAATAGAATCAAAATCACTGGAGTTTGGTAACTTTACCTTAAAATCAGGTAGATCAAGTCCATATTTCTTTAATGCTGCAAAAATGCTTGGTGGGTGCAGCTTATATCAATTAGCAAAATGTTATGTTGATGCAATTCAAGATAAAGAAATAGAGTTTGACTGTATCTATGGTCCTGCATATAAAGGTATCTTTCTTGGCTCAATAGTAGCTACACTTTTTAGTGAAAAAGGAGAAAACTATCCGCTATCCTTTAATAGAAAAGAAGAAAAAGATCATGGAGAAGGAGGAAACATAATTGGCATAAAGCCTGAGGGAAAAGTTTTAATAATTGATGATGTTTTATCTGCTGGTACTGCTGGTAGAGAGTCTATTGAATCAATTAAAGATCTATCAGCAACGCCCTCTTCTTTTATTGTTGGCTTAGATAGACAAGAAAGAGGATTATCAGATTTGTCTTCCAGCAAAGAGCTCGAAATAGATTATGGTTTAAAAGTTGAATCTATTGTCAACTTAGATTCATTAATTAGTTTTGTAGAAAACGATTCATCTTTCAAAGATCATCTTGATGATTTAAATAAATATAGAGAAACCTGGGGAGCCTAAATGTTTTCAGGAATAGTTCAATGTATTGGTAAAGTAACTAAAGTAACAAACAAACAGGGTAATCTAGCTATTGAGATAGCTCCTCCAAAAAGTTTTAATAAAGGCTTAAAAAAAGGTGCAAGCATTTCAGTGGATGGTATATGTCTTACATCATTAGATAACGGAATTAATAAATTAAAATTTGATGCCATTGAGGAAACACTTTTACGAACTAATCTAAAAAATATAGCAAAAGGTTCTATGGTAAATTTAGAAAGATCTATCAAGGCATCTTCAGAAATTGGTGGTCACCTGATGTCAGGACATATTCACTTTACAGGAACAGTAAAAAAAATTGTTGAAAAGTCTAATTCAAAAGATCTTATTATTAGCTTCCCAAAAAAATATCATGAATTTATATTTGAGAAGGGTTATATAGGTGTTAATGGATGTAGTTTAACTTTGGGCAAAGTTAATAAAAATACTTTTAATATTCACTTAATACCGGAAACTCTTTCAGTTACAAATCTTGATGGCCTTTCTAAAGGTTCTAGTGTCAATGTTGAAATTGATCAGAGTACTATTTCAATTGTTGAAACAGTAAAAAGAACTTTAGCCACTCAAAAATTGAGATAAAACAGCCATTCTTATTGCAACTCCATTAGCTATTTGCTGTCTGATAACTGAGTTTTCAGAATCATATACTGCTTCAGTTATTTCAACATAGTTTACTGGACCAGGATGCATAATAATTGCATCACCCTTTGCATTTTCTAGTTTTTCTGAAGAGAGTTGATATGACTCTTTATATGTATCTAAATCTAAATTTAATTCTTCTTGGAATCTTTCATACTGTATTCTCAAAGTCATAACTACGTCTGCATCTTTCAACGCTTTTTCTAAATCCGGCTCATAATTTCCAATTTTAGGGCTTTGATAGTTGGTACACATTTCTGGATGTCCTGAAAATGTTAAAGATTCAATTGGAAAATTTGAAATACCTTCTACAAAAGATGATGTAACTCTTGAATGATCCAGATCACCAACAATAACAATCTTTAGACCATCCAGCGATTTTTTATGATCAATAATTGTCTTCATATCTAACAATGCTTGAGTTGGATGCGAAATTGATCCCTCTCCTGCATTTATAAAGACCATTTTGGGGAGAGAAACTGCTAATTCTTGTATTACTGACTCTGGATGTCTCAAAACACAGAGATCAACTCCCATTAGATTTAAAGCATCAACGGTTTCAAATATTGATTCTCCTTTTTGGATAGAAGAATTATCAATATTAAAATCTAAAACAGAGCATCCTAAATTCCCAGCTGCTATAGCAAATGAAGATTTTGTTCTAGTACTAGGCTCACAAAAGACGTTTGCGACTGTTTTATCAGGAAAAAGGTCTTCTTTTCTAAAATTTCCCTCATTATCAATAAAATTGTTAGAGAATGTAATTAAATCTAAAATCTCATTTTTTGAAAGATCTTGAATTGATAATAAGTTTTTAGCCATCTGTTCCTACAATTGCTTCAATTTCTACATTCACACCAAGAGGTAGTCCTGAGACTTCAATGGTCGCTCTTGCAGGATATGGTTCAGAAAAATGTTTAGTCATTACCTCATTGACGGTAGCAAAGTTACCTAAATCGGTTAAAAAAATAGTAATTTTTACTACGTCTTCCAGTGTATGGCCAGCTGCCTCACAAATACTACTTATATTTTGCATGACTTGATCTGCTTCATCTTCTATTGAGCCATTTACTAAGTCCCCTGTCTTAGGATTTAAGGGAATTTGTCCAGAGATAAAAATTAGATTACCAGTTTTCACTGCTTGCGAATATGGTCCAATAGCTTGTGGGGCGTTATTTGTTGAGATTATTTCTTTTGACATATTAATTGGTTCCTTGGTGAAAATGAAGTTACTTATTAGGGGGATTGTACATAAAAAAAGAAATGTTTTTTTACTTTTCATTAATATTTCTTTTGCAACTCGTAGTTAATTTCATTGATCTAACTTTTTGCATTATGTTTTGTAATTCTTCTTTATCTTTTACTTCTATTTCAATTTCAAATCCAGCAAATTTCTTATCAATAGTCATTGTATTAACAGATCCTATATTGATAGCAGATCTTGCAAAAACAGAACCAAGATCTGACAGGACTCCAACCTTATCTTCTGTATTTATATCTATTTTTGCTTTGTATTGATGTTCTTTTTTATTTTCACCCCATATGGCAGGTAGATATCGTGAGTCTTTCTTAAGAAATTGGCTTACCTGTTTACATCTCTTGTGATGAATAACTATACCTCTTTCTGTATCAGAATGAGCTACGACATCATCTCCATAAACAGGCATGCAGCACTTTGCGAATCTAACAGTAACACTTTCAATTTTATTATCTAAAATTAAGACAGGATTTATTTCCTTA
The DNA here is from genome assembly GCA_902520725.1 of uncultured SAR86 cluster bacterium. Taxonomy (GTDB): domain Bacteria; phylum Pseudomonadota; class Gammaproteobacteria; order Magnimaribacterales; family D2472; genus SAR86A. Next base: position 12,430 of record CABYPB010000001.1, read on the forward strand.
ATATCTTCTCTTATCTTTAGCCCTGAATAAAATCTTTCTGCAATAATGCTTCCGGTTCTTTTACCCAGTCCTAAATCTGTAAGAAGTTTATTTAGTGAGGTGACACCGATGGAATCAAGTATTCTTTTGAGCGGAGTTCCCCTATATTCAGAGAGACTCTTACCACCTCTTTTTAATTCAGTTTCAAGCAAGACCTTGCCAGCTTTTCTGGCATCAGAAGTTTTTTGTTTTCTTAATCTTGTTCTAATGGCGCTTCTGGCTTTACTTGTTACAACATAATTTAACCAAGACGGATCTAATTCAAAATCTTTTTTTGATGAAATAATCTCAACTGTTTGTCCGGTTTCCAATTCGATATTTAATGGCACATCATTTCTATTTACTCTGCAACCAATTATTGTATCGCCGAGGTCAGTATGAACCTCATAAGCAAAGTCAATCGGAGTAGCTCCTTTTCTAAGTGCATATATATCTCCTTTTGGAGAAAATAAGTACACTTCGTCTGAGCTAAGATCTGTCTTAACTGATTGTGCAAATTCAGCTGGAGTATTGGTCTTTTTTTGAAGATCAACTAGACCAGTTAACCATTTTGTAGCTCTCAGACCAGAGCTAATATTTTCCTCTTTAGTTTTATATTGCCAATGTGCAGCTATCCCAAAACTTGCAATTGAAGACATATTTCTTGTTTGTATTTGAACTTCAATTGGAAATGCATTTAAAGCTAATAAACTGGTATGAAGCGCCTGATAACCATTACTTTTTGGTATTGCTATGTAATCTTTAAACCTATTTTCTATTGGAGAAAAGTAATTATGAATAATTCCAAGAGATCTATAACAGTCATCAACAGAATCAACTAGAATTCTAAAACCATATACATCTAAAATTTCAGAAAAAGGTTTATGCTTAGATTTAATTTTTCTGTAAATACTATAAATGTTCTTTTCTCTTCCCTTCACTGCTACATCTTCAATACCGTTTGACTTGAGGCGTCTTTTTAATTCTTTTCTTATTTTTGTAACTATCTTTTTTCGACCTCCACTTGATTTCTTGATTGCACTTTCAAGCATAGATGCTCTTAATGGATGTATGCATCTAAAAGCTAGATCTTCTAGTTCAGATCTAATATCTTGCATGCCGATTCTTAATGCCAAAGGTCCGTACAACTCGATTGTTTCTTTTGATTTCTGAATTTGCTTGAATCTGGGTAAATGTTCAATTGTTCGCATATTATGCAAACGATCACAAATTTTTACTAAAACAACTCTTACATCTTTAGACATAGCGAGCATCATCTTTTGCAAATTATTGACTTCTCTTTCAGTTCCGCTTTTTATGTCAAGCTTACCAAGCTTGCTTACACCATCTACTATCTCGGCAACATCTGGTCCAAATAAGTTTTGTAAATTGTTTTTTGTCACATCACAGTCTTCTAAAACATCATGCAATAGAGCTGAACATATTGAGTCGGTATCCATTTTAAGATCTAAAAGAATCATGGCTACCTCTTCTGGATGAGAAATATACTTAGATCCGTCTCTTCTTTTTTGATTTAGATGAGCATAAAAGGCAACAGAATATGCTTTTTGAATTTTCTTTAAAGATCTTTTATCAAGATAAGATCTTGCTGTTTTATAAAAGTTTGATGGGAGTTTTAAAAGGTTATCACCTGAAAAATCATTTAGTAACAAATTTGGGAGTGCATGGTCACTCAAAATAACACCCCTATAGTCATTTATCCCGTGTTTTCGTCTTCTTTATTAGTTGGAAACGCAAACTCATCCAACAATACATCTTCTTCAAGAGTCTTTTCAAGCGTTTCTTGATCAAGAAGTCCTTGCTCAATTTCTCTTAAAGCTACTAGGGTAGGCTTATCGTTATCCCAATCTACTAATGGATCTCTGCTAGTTGTTGATAGTTGCCTTGCTCTTTTTGATGCCATTAAGATGAGATCAAATCTACTAGGTATTTTTTCTAAACAATCTTCTACTGTAATTCTTGCCATTTAATATTCTCCTGGGACACGTATTCTAATTGCAATTATCCCATTAATCCAATAAATCTTTTAATAAATTAGTATAGGTATTTTTATTATATTTATAATTTTCATCATAAATAATAGAAACTAACTCATTTAACGTATTTTCAAAAATATCGTTTAAAACAATATAATCGTATTGTTCAGCATATTTTAGTTCAGTACTAGCATTTGTTAATCTTTTTTCTATTACATCACATGAATCTAATCCCCTAGAAATTAGCCTTTTTCTTAGTTCTTTTATCGAAGGAGGAATTATAAAAATTGATAAATTATGTTCCATAGATTTTTTTATAAGATTAAATCCTTGCACATCGATATCTAAAATAATACTTATACCATTTTGAATTTTTTCATGTACAAATGATTTTAACGTTCCGTATTGATAACCATGAACATTTGCGTGCTCTATAAAAGAATCGCTATCTTTTAATTTGTTAAATTCTTCATCGGATATAAAAAAATAATCCCTACCGTGTTCTTCTCCTTCTCTTGAAGGCCTTGTTGTTGCTGATATAGATAATTCAATGTCACCATTGCCTTTTTCAATAATATTTTTTATGAGAGTTGATTTTCCAGCACCTGAAGGAGCCGAGAATATAATCAACTTTGATTTAGTTATTTTATTCAACATTTTGAATCTGCTCTCGCATTTCCTCGATGTATAGCTTCATATCAAGGGCATGATTTTTTAAGTTAGGATCATCCAGCTTAACCGATAAAGTATTAGATTCTCTAAACAGTTCTTGCAAGATAAAGTCAATTTTTTTTCCACTACAAGTTTTTTTATTTAGCTCTTTTATTAGAGAATTTGTATGAAAAAAAATTCTATCTATTTCTTCACTAACATCAAACTTTAACGCGAGCAATAATGCTTCTTGTTCAAGACGTCCCTCATCAAAACTATCAATAAGTTTCAGTGCTTTTTTCTTAAATTTAATTAATCTTTTGTTTAAGTTTTTATTATTAAGCTTTTGAATTTTCTTCGTTGCATTCTCGAGCTGTTTAATCTTTTTCAAAATCACATTACTTATTTTGTAACCCTCTTCATTTCTCGATAAAACAAAATTTTTCATAGCTTCACTAAAGGCTTTCTTAATGAGATTATTATTTATTTTTTGCGTGGTTTCAGATTTAAAAATACCTGGGATATCTTTTATGTCCTTAAATTGAACATCATTCATAAGTTTAGAATCTTTTAGAGAATTTTGAAGTTTTTTTAAAAGTTTTGAATCTATTGAGTAATTTGTTTTATAGGAAGTTTTAAGTTTTATTCTAATATCGACTCTGCCTCTAATAACGTTCTTTGTAACTGATTTCCTTATAAACTCTTCTATTTCATTATTTAGGTCGTTGGGCTTAACAGATATTTCTAAAAACTTGTGATTTACCCCTTTAATCTCTATATAAATTTCAGATCCTGGGGAAATGGAACTCGATAAACCAAAGCCTGTCATACTGCTTGCCATTTATTTATTGTATTTGGCAATAGGTTTTAGTTCTAGTGTATCAATCAAAAATAAATCCAACTTTTTTTAATCTTTCATTGGATATATTAATAGAACCATCTTCGCAACAATTAAATATTTGATGTGTCGTTGTACTTAAATCATTTTCTATAAAAAATTTTATTATTTTTGCAGCATTGTCTCTATGAAGATAATTTTTTAGTTTCATTTCAGTTTTTGAGTTATATAAGCCTGAAAACCTAAGTATTATTAATTTTTCTGCATATCTTTTAATTTGGCTTTCCTCATATTTTAGAATAGTTCTTCCTCTAAATTCATTAGGATTAGAGTCGTTCTCAGTAACTGAATTATTTTCTTTTTCTCCATATATTCTGGTTGATGAGATAGTTATGAAATTTTTAAATGAGATGGTGTTACACAAATTAAAAACGTTTCTAGATGAATTGATAAATCCATCGACATAACCATTTTGATTAGTATCACTCGGCTTAGGAAAAAAAACTATGCTGCTGTATTCTTTATTTTTTAATTTAGGAAGATCTGATGATAACCAGTCCCAAATGATAGAATTGCTTGCATTATTTTCTTGTCTTGATATTCCAAAAACATCAAAAGCACTTCTGTCTAGCTGATGATTAAGCCTTTCTGCGATATCTCCATAACCTATTACTAATATTTTAGTTTTCATTAACTTAATTTAGTTAAAAAAAATCCAGGGATATAGCCCTGGATTTTTAGTATTCAATATTCTTATTAGATGCTTAAAAGTGGTGCTATAACTAAACTAACTATAGCCATTACATTTATAAGGATATTCATGGAGGGTCCAGAAGTATCCTTAAAAGGATCTCCTACAGTGTCTCCAACTACTGCAGCTGCATGAGTGTCAGAGCCTTTACCACCTAAGTTTCCTTTTTCTACAAACTTTTTTGCATTATCCCAAGCTCCACCAGCATTTGCCATCATAAGAGCTAAAGAAACGCAGCCAAGCAGACCACCAGCAAGCATTCCACCTAAAGCTTGTGCACCTAGCCCAAAACCTACAATAGCTGGCATTGATACAGCAATTACCCCAGGTAACATCATTTTCTTCAAAGCAGCAGTAGTAGCAATTTCAACACATTTTTCAGAATCTGGTTCTGCTGTTCCTTCCATCAATCCCGGAATCTCTTTAAATTGTCTTCTTATTTCATTAATCATTTCAAAAGCTGCATCTCCAACTGCTGTCATAGTTATTGATGAGACTAAAAAAGGTATACAGACACCGATAAACATTCCAACTAAAACAATTGGTTCTGTAAGTGCTAAAGAAAACTCAGGATTTGCATCTGCCACTACAGCTGAAAAAGCTGAAATTATTGCTAAAGCAGCTAAAGCTGCAGCTCCAATTGCAAAACCTTTTCCAATTGCAGCAGTTGTATTCCCTAATTCATCAAGAGAATCAGTAATTTCTCTTACCTCTTCGCCCATACCCGACATTTCAGCGATACCACCTGCATTATCTGCAACTGGACCATATGCATCTATTGCCATTGTTATTCCAACGGTTGCAAGCATCCCAACAGCAGCAATTCCTACACCATATATGCCTGAAAGTTGTGTTGAGGCAAGAATTATCCCTGCTAAAATAACAATAGGAATTACAACCGATTGCATACCAACTGAAAGTCCTGAAATCATAACAGTTGCTGGTCCGGTTTCTCCAGATTCAGCAATCTTTTTAACTGGATTTCCACCTGTATAATATTCTGTGATTAAGCCAATCAATACTCCTCCAACAGCTCCAGCTATCACACACCACCATACATTCATTCCAACTCCTTCAAAAGAGTCAATAATGAAAAAGGCCATAGCCACAAATATTACTGGTGCTAAAAGAGTTCCAGATCTTAGTGCGCTTGCAGGTGCTTTTGCAGACTGAAGCTTAACTATAAATATTCCAATTATTGAAGCTATTAAACCAGTCGATGCTAAAGCCAAAGGCAACAACATCATATCTTTATTTCCTAACGTATAAGCTATGGCTATAGATGCAATCATTGAGCCACAATATGATTCAAAGATATCTGAGCCCATTCCTGCAACATCACCAACATTATCACCAACATTATCTGCTATTACACCAGGATTTCTTGGATCATCTTCAGGAATTCCAGCTTCAATCTTACCAACAAGATCAGCTCCCACATCTGCGCTTTTTGTGAAAATTCCCCCACCTACTCTTGAAAAAAGAGCTACTACAGATGCTCCCATTGCAAAACCTTCAAGCTTATGAGGATCTACTTCAGCGGGTATATAGAAGAAATATAAGCCTCCTAATCCAATTAAGCCTAATGAAGCTACACACAAGCCCATAATTGAGCCTCCATAAAAGGAAACTGTTAAAGCTGCTGCTGAGCCATCTTTTTGAGCAGCTGTTGCTGTTCTTACATTTGCTTTAGTTGCAGCATACATTCCAATGAATCCAGCGATTGATGAACATAAGGCACCTACTACCACTGCTATTGCTGTATAAGGCCCTAAGGCATACCATGCCAATAGAACAATTACAGCCATGAACATGGTCAAATATTTATACTCTGTCTTCATGAAAGTTAATGCCCCAGTGTGTATCTGATCACCAATTTTCTTGACCTTATCTTCACCATCAGGATATCGCATTACAAGCATATAAATTGCGAATGCCATGACCATACCTAACAAACCTAGAATTGGTGAAATCATTAAATTATCCATAGAGAATCCCCTTAATTTTAATAAAGCATTCTAGCAAATTATTGAAAAGAAAACGTATATTTTGAGCTATTTCTTAAATATGTTTTTATCCAAAAGATTTTCAGAATCTGCAACAATACATGCTATAGCAGCATCGCCTGTTACATTAACAGAAGTCCTAATCATATCTAGAATCCTATCGACAGCTAAAATGATGCCAATTGCTTCTAAAGGAAGGCCAAACTGTTGAAGAATAATAACTAGGGTAATAGTGCCAGCTGATGGAACAGCTGCAGTTCCTATAGATGTAACAACTGCAAGAATAACTACTTGTATATACTGAATCAGGGTTAAATCAATTCCAGACATTTGAGCTATAAAGACTGTAGCCATTCCTTGCATAATTGCTGTGCCATCCATATTTATAGTCGCTCCAACTGGAATCACAAATGATGAAACATTTTTATTAACTCCTAAATCATTTTGAACAGTCTTAAGAGTTACTGGAATAGTAGCTGCACTTGAAGATGTTGAAAATGCAAAAATAGCTACCTCTTTCATTTTCTTATAAAAGGTTGTAATAGATAGATTTGTAAATATCTTTAAAAACAACGAATAAGTTACTAGGGCATGAAAAATTAAAACAGATATTAAGAGGACAACATACTTAAATGCCTCTTGGAAAATATCAAGTCCATCAGTTATAACAAATTTACCTATTAAACAAAATACACCAATTGGTGCAAAAGAAATTATCATAATTACAAGCTGCATAAAAACCGTATTAAGTTTTTCAAATGCATTACTAAAATTACCCGTTAGGTGGTTAGTCTTATTTAAGGCCATTCCAAATAAAATACTGAAAAATACTACAGCAAGCATTTGATTTTGAGCCATTGCTTCAATAATATTTGAAGGAAAAACTCCTAAAATTGTTTCATAGATGCCCTGACCCTCTGGAAGTTTATCTGGCGGTGCTATGTTCGATGAGTAGCCCGATCCTGGTTTAAAAATCGATCCAATCATCAATGATAAACTCACAGCAATTGCTGTGGTTGAAAGATATAAAGTTACTGTCTTTAATGTTATGTTCCCAAGACTTTTCATACTTGTTAAAGAAGATATTCCTGAAACAAGAGAAAAGAAAACCAGTGGTATGATTAACATTTTTAGAAGATTGATAAATATTGAGCCACCAAGACTAAAAATATATATCTCTAGAAAACTTGTTAAGGGTTCAGGTAAAAAATCTACATAATAAAAAATAGCTCCAACAACAAAACCTAAAAACATGCCCAATAAGATATTTTTGGTAAGATTTTTTGGTGTTTCTATCATGTAATCTCAATCATATCAAAATCTTCTTTGCCAACGCCACATTCTGGACATAGCCAATCCTCCGGAACATCATCCCAAGCTGTTCCAGGTTCGATCCCATCTTCCGGCCATCCATGCTCCTCATCATAAATCAGTCCACAGACAATACATTCCCATTTCTTATATTTCATAGCTACTAAATTAAATTAACTTATTTGGTTTAATGCAACGAGGCTATAATATCAGATTTGGAAAATTAAATTAATGAAGCTCAAACAAATATCATCATGGATTACGTCTAGCGAATTACAAAATGAACCTATTGATTCAAATACTAGATCTTGGCTGCTAGAGTTAGGTCCTATTACCGAAAGAATTAAAGCTAGTGGTTCGTTTAAATTAGATCTTATAAAAGATGAATTGGGGATAGTAAATGAGTTAGATTCAGATTTTCTTGGGAAAAATATAGGAGAAATAAAAATAAGAGAGGTTCTGCTTTTAAGTGATAATAATCCATGCGTTTTTGCAAGATCACTCATTCCAATAAGCACTATCAAGAAAGGATTATCGAAACTAGGAGAGCTTGGAACAAAGCCTCTTGGTGATATCCTTTTTGAAAAAGAAATATTCGTGAAAGTTGAAACTATATTTGCAAGGTTTTCTCAATCTGAGAATCTATATTGGGGTAGAAAATCTAAATATCTTGCAAAAGGTTATCCATTATCAGTTATGGAAATTTTTTTAATAAAATCAAATGAATAAAAAAATAATTTCATTTATTGAACTTGCTAGGTTGGATAAACCAATAGGTATTTATCTTCTTTTATGGCCATCACTATTGGGATTATTATTGGCAGCCATTCAGTCAGAAACTATAGATTTTATAAATTATTTAATTGTGATTATTGGTTCTATATTGGTAAGGTCATGTGGTTGCGTAATAAATGATATTAGTGATTCTAAAATAGATAAACAGGTATCAAGAACTTTGAATAGGCCCCTTGCAAATGGTTCAATTTCCATAATTGAGGCATGGTTATTTTTTATATTATTGGGTATTTTATCAACTTCGTTACTGATATTTACTAATTCTTTAACTGTTAAAATTTCTATATTTTTTGCACTATTGATTATGTTGTATCCATTAACAAAAAGATTTCTTAAGGCTCCCCAGTTTTTCTTAGGAATAACATTTGGGTCTGGATCATTAATTGCATATTCTTTGCAGTCTTCAGTGTTTTCAATATCACTAGCAATTTTATATTTAGGCATAATTGCTTGGATTATAAGTTTTGATACCTACTACGCCTTAGAAGATAAAGATGATGATCTTAAAATCAACATAAATTCAACTGCAATTCTTTGGGGCGACGATGCAATTAAATATGCCCAAATACTTCAAATATTCTTTTATGTATCTTTGTTTCTTATAGCGGTAATAAATGAATTTTCATTGTATTTCTACTCAGTCTTCGGAGGGTTATTAATCCTTTTTATACATCAAACAAAATTGATCAAAGAAAATAAATTTATTAAGTGTTTTAAGATCAATAATTGGATTGGTATTTTGGCTGTCCTGGGATTTTCATTTCAAATATTTTATTTAAGTTGATATGACCAAAGGCTTGAGATTCGTTGAAAATATATCTTCTTTAAGTAAATCGGAGTTTGAAACTTTAACAAAAGATCTTAATTCGCCATTTATAAATTATGATTTTTTATCATCTCTAGAATTATCAAAATGTGTGACATCTCTTACAGGGTGGCAACCAAATCATCTAATTTCAAATGAGAGTAATAAACTAAATGGATTTATGCCTCTTTATCTCAAAGATAACAGTCAAGGCGAGTTTGTTTTTGATCATTCTTGGTCGTACGCTTTAAATAGAGCTGGTCGAAAATATTATCCAAAACTTATATCTGCAATACCTTTTACACCATGTGAATCTGAAAAAATTATTGGAAATAAACTCAATAACTTATTTATAAAAGAAGTTGTTGAATTTATGAATCTTAATAAGATTGAAACTTGGCATATCTTATTTCCTGACAAAAATTTAAAAGGTGATCTGAGGGAAAATAATTTTATTGAGCGAAATGGATATAAATTTGTATGGAAAAATAAAGGTTATGATACTTTTGAAGATTACCTTAATATTTTTAAGTCACGTCAAAGAAAAAATATTCGAACAGAAAGGAGAAAGATTTCTGAGCTTAACATTGATTTTGAAATCAAGGATGCAAAAAATCTTAGTCATGATGATTGGGACAAATTTTATATATTCTATAAAAATACATATGAGCAAAGATTTCAAAGGCCCTATCTTAATAGAGATTTTTTTAGAATGATTCATGACGCTAGAGATTCTGTAAAGCCAATTATTTTCTTTGCAAAGATCAAGGAAGAAAAAATTGCAGGATCATTATGTTTCAAGGGTGGAGACACCTTATATGGAAGACATTGGGGTTCAATGTATAGTATTGATTCACTTCATTTTGAATGTTGTTACTATCAGGGCATAGAGTATTGTATTAATAATAATATTTACAACTTTGATCCTGGAGTTCAAGGAGAACATAAGATTAGAAGAGGATTTGAACCAGAAATAACTTGTTCATATCATTATATTAAAGAGAGAGATTTCTATAATGCTATTAATGATTTTTGCAAGAAGGAAAGAGAAGAGATTAAAACTTATCTAAGAGCATGCGAGAGATATACACCTTTTAAGAAAGAATATAAAATTGAATAATGTTAAAAAAATTACCTAAAACCTCTCATCAGCTTTCAATTTGCGAGGCGAATTTTTTACGACTTAAAAAAATATTAAATGGTTTTAATGAAGATAGATATTTGTTTGAAACTATAAACCCAAATTCTTCATCTAACTCAATTTCTTTTAATGTTTTACAAAGATCAAGACATACCATAATGGTCGAAGCAAAACAGAATGTTAATTATGGAGTTTATAATTCGTTCATTCTAAGACTTCAAATTTGTATTGATGCGAAAGTGGCTGAAGTAATTTCATATCAAGGAGAAAAAGCAATACCATTTTTTGTTGGAATTACTAAGTCTCAATCCAAAGATGAAAAATTACAGCAAAATAGATTTTTAACTGAGTGGTTAGAAAGTATCTTCATAACAGGAATTAATCCAAATATTAATTTTTAATGATCAAAACTATTTTTTATTTTCATGGTTTTGCGTCTTCATCACAATCTGACAAAGCGAAGTTATTTAAAAAGTATATTTCTTCAAAAAGAAATATAGAGATCCTAGTGCCAGACTTAAATAATAATTTTGAAGATGCCATTAATGGAATTAATAATCTAATAAATTCCAATATAAAACCGATGGCTTTTGTGGGTAGTTCTTTGGGTGGTTACTATGCTGCTTATTTTTCAAGTTTACATAAAACAAAGGCTATTCTTATTAACCCAGCTATTCCACCTTTAAGTGGTTTTGATATTTATTTAGGTGAGAACGAAAATTATTCAACAGGCGAGAAGTTTAATTTAACAAAGGCTGATATAAATTTTATTAGATCTTTTTCATATAAAAAATATCCAAACAAAGAAAATACGCTGGTTTTTCTAGAATCTGGTGATGAAGTCCTTAATTACATAGAAACATGTTCTTATTTTATGGGTTCTACTATTGATATAACTTTTGGCGGAAGTCATTCCTATGAATCTCTGAATAAGAATCTTGAAAAAATAGGAAAATTCTTAGAAATTTCATAAAATGTTTTAAATTTGAGCAAAAAACTTTATTTTGCACATAAATAATGCATAATAAAGTCAATATATGTGCAAATTTAGATTTATAAGTAGGCACATAAATTGCATAAATTTTATTGATAAATAATTTTAGGAGAAATTAATGAATACTTATGAATATATATGGCTAGATGGATACAAGCCTGAACCATCAATGCGAAGTAAAGTTAAGGCCACAAGGGATGAAACACCGCCTGATTGGTCTTTTGATGGTTCATCAACAGAACAGGCTGAGGGAGGAAGTTCAGATTGTTTACTTTTACCAGTTCAAACATATGAAAATCCAAATGGGCACGATTTAGTTATGACACAAGTTCAGGCGGCAGATCACACTACTCATCCCTCTAACTTCCGAGCAGCTGCTGCTGAAGTTGTTACCGATGAATGGTGGTTTGGTTTTGAACAAGAATATTTCTTTACAGATCCTGAAACAGGTGAACCATTGGGTTGGGAAAATGGTGTGCCAGGTCCTCAAGGCCCATACTATTGTGCAGTTGGCTCCGGGAATGTTTCTGGTAGAGAGATCTCTGATGCTCATCTATTAGCATGCCTAGATTTAGGTATTGAACTTACTGGTACAAATGCTGAAGTTGCATTAGGTCAATGGGAATACCAATGCTTTGGGAAAGGAATAAAAGCTGCTGATGACCTATGGGTAAGCAGATATTTACTATATAAGATTGCTGAAGAATTTGGTGTTGGTGTCAACATTCATCCAAAACCAAAGACTGGTGATTGGAACGGTTCTGGCATGCATTGTAATTTTTCTAATGAGGCAATGAGAACTGCGGGTTCTGAGGAACTATTCAACTCTATGTGTGATAAGTTGGGTGAAGTTCATCAAGAGGGAATTGCATCATATGGTTCTGACAACGATATGAGATTGACTGGTCTCCATGAAACTCAAAGTATTGATCAATTCTCATATGGTATAAGTGACAGAGGCGCAAGTATTCGTATACCTGTATACACTGTTGAACATAATTGGAATGGGTATTTAGAAGATAGAAGGCCTGCATCAAATGCTGATCCATACAAAATCTTAGCTCATATAGTAGGTACTCTTACTAAATAATTTTGTATTCATTAATCTGCCTCATTCTATGAAAAGCTTGAGGCAGACAAATTATGCCAAATATAGATAAAACACAGCTATCATTCCTTAACCAGCTTACGTCTGAGATTGTTTTGTTAGACAGAAATTTGAAAGTAATTTGGTTAAATGACTCAGCTTTAAATAAAGGCTGGGTTCTTAACTCAAAAAGTAAAGACAACATAATAACTGATCAATTTTCAGAAATTACCAATGGACCTCTTATAAATTTATTAAAGAAAACCATTGAGAGAAATGGTACCAAAACTAAAAGAGATTTTGAGTTAACTACTTCTGCAAATACTAAAAGAATAATAGATATAACTGTATCTTGGAGTAATGATTTTGATTGCTTAATATTGGAGATCTTGTGTGTTGATAACCTTAATAAAATTATTGATTCTACAAAAACATTTTCAACTCAAAAAATTGCAGCAAATCTTGCAAGAACATTAGCACATGAAGTAAAGAATCCTTTATCTGGCATTAGAGGCAGTGCTCAAATTTTAGATAAAAAGTTAAATGACAATTTTTCCTCTAAATTTCTTAACATTATTATAAATGAAACAGATAGATTAAATTCTATAGTAACCAAGATTCTGACTCCACCATCAAAACCAAATTTTGGAAACTTTAATATCCACTCTGCTCTAGAAAAAGTGTATGCACTTGCAGATGCAGATGAAACCAGTCAAATAAATCTAACAAGAGATTACGATCCCAGTATTCCTGAAATTAATGGTGATGAAAATTTATTTGTTCAGGCACTTTTGAACATTGTTAAAAATGCTCAACAAGCTATCGAGAAAACGGAAGATGCATCTATAACAATTAAATCTAGAATCGAGTATGGCACTCCAATTAATGGCGTAATACACCAAACTATTTGTTGTATAGAAATAAAAGATAATGGCCCCGGAATACCGGAAGATATGCATGACCAAGTTTTTTTCCCAATGGTTTCTGTTAAAGAGAATGGATCAGGACTAGGACTTACGATAGCACAAGACATAATCAGAATTCATGGAGGCAGTATAGTTTTTGATTCGAAGCCTGGTAAAACAGTCTTTGCTATTCATATACCAATTAGGATTGAAAATAGGGAGTCTCAAATTGCATAAAATATGGATTGCAGATGATGACGAGGCCATAAGAGTTGTTTTAGAAGAAAGTCTATCAAGCAATGGATTTAAAACTACTAGCTTTTCTTCTGCGGACGAACTTGTCAAAAGTCTTAAAGATACTCAGCCTGATTTAATTATCACCGATGTACAAATGCCTGGCATGCTTGGCTATGACTTACTCAAACATATCAATAATAATTATGAGGATTTGCCTGTAATAATTATGACTGCTTTTGCTGATATGCAAGCTGCTGTTGAATCTTTTGGAGGTGGTGCATTTGAGTACATGCCAAAACCTTTTGATTTAGAGGATGCTATAAAAATAATTGAAAGAGCTCTAGAAGAAAAGCCTAAAACCAAAGGTCTCAAAAAGGAATCAAAATTAGATATTATTGGTGAATCTCAAGCAATGCAAAATGTTTTTAGATCTATTGGTAAGCTCTCCTCAACAATTGCTACTGTTCTTATTCAAGGTGAGTCTGGAACTGGTAAAGAGTTAATTGCAAAGTCACTCCATAAAAATAGTCCAAGACACGATATGCCGTTCATAGCGCTAAATATGGCTGATATTCCAAAAGAGCTTGTTGAATCAGAACTATTTGGCCATGAGAAAGGTTCTTTTACTGGTGCTGTTGATAAAAGAATTGGAAGATTTGAGCAAGCAAATGGAGGCACGTTATTTTTAGATGAAATTGGTGATATGCCTCTCGATTCTCAAACAAGGCTTTTGAGAGTTCTATCGAACAAAGAATTTTATAGAGTGGGTGGTGACAAACCTATAAAAGTTGATGTAAGAATAATTGCTGCAACACATCAAAATCTTAATAATCTTGTGTCACAAAAAAACTTTAGGGAAGATTTATTTTATAGATTAAATGTTATAAAAATTGAAGTCCCTGCGCTAAGAGAAAGAAAAGAAGATATTACAGATCTTTCAAAATTTTTCTTAAAAAACTATTCAGACTCTCTCGATGAGGATTTAAGAGTTATATCTGATGAAGCAATGACTTCATTGAATAAATATAACTGGCCAGGAAATGTTAGACAGCTAGAAAATGTCTGTTATTGGTTAACATTAATGTCTCCATCACAAAGTGTAAAGGTTCAAGATCTTCCTTCGGAAGTGAAAGAATTTGAGTTAACAGATATACCCTCTTCCTCTTGGGAAGATGGGATGCAGAATTGGTTAAAAAATGTTTCTATGAATATAGATTCTGGGCTTTCTGAAATTGCTATAACTAAAATAGAAAAAATGCTTATAAGAACAGCATTAGAAAAATCTAATGGAAAGAAAAACGATGCTGCTCAAATCTTAGGTTGGGGAAGAAATACTCTATCAAAAAAAATGAAAGAGCATGGTATTTAGACTAAAGGTAAATTATCCATTCTCCATTGATTAATGCCGCCCTTTAACAGATAGATATCTTCGAACCCCTCTTTCTTCAATGCTTCGCCAGCATTAGGCGAAATATTACCCATATCACAAACTAATATAATCGACTTATCGATATTAGTAATTTCATTAATTCTTCTGGTCAGCTCATTTTGCGGTATATTCTTTGAGGCCGTAATATGTCCAGCATTAAATGATTCAGAATCTCTAATATCTATTATTAATGCACTATTTTGATTGGACATGCTAATTAAAGTTTGACAAGAAATTTTTTTGCCGCCCTTCTTTGCATTTGAAAGAATAAGTAAAACTAATATCGTCAATAAAGGAATTGATAGATAGTAATGTTCAATTAAGAAATTAATTATTTCCATTAGTATATTATCTATTAAAATAGGTTGGATTAATTAAAAAATATAATGAAAACAAGAAATTTAATAATAGTCCGGCATGGTCAAAGTGAGTGGAATGAAAAAAATCTTTTTACTGGTTGGGAAAACCCCGGCCTAACTAAAAAAGGTGCTGACGAAGCAATGCATGCAGGTGAGTTGATTAAGGAACTTAATATTGATTTTGATCGGATGTTCACTTCTGCATTAATAAGAGCCCAATTAACTGGGTCTATTATTTTAGAAAAAATTAGTCAGTCGGATATTATCATTATCAAAGATGAGGCCTTAAATGAGAGATTTTATGGAGATCTGCAGGGTTTGAATAAAGATGAGTGTAGACAAAAATGGGGTGATGATATGGTTCAGATGTGGAGACGATCATATGATAAAGGGCCTCCAGGTGGAGAAACTCTTAAAGAAACTGGTGAAAGAGTTCTTCCATATTATTTGAAAAATATTTTTCCATTAATAAAAAAAGATATGAATATTTTAATAGCTGCGCATGGAAACTCTCTAAGATCCCTAATAAAATATTTAGATGGTATCTCAGACATAGATATTGTTAAATTAGAGATTCCAACTGGTGCTCCAATACATTATTCATTTGATAAAGATGGAAACGTGATAAGCAAAATAAACTTAATTGAATAATACCGAATTACAGAATAAAAAATTTTCACAAGACATTTCAACTTGGTATCTTTCATTAGGAAGAGATAACTTACCTTGGAGAAAAAATATATCTCCATACAGAATTTGGATTTCAGAAATAATGCTTCAACAGACTCAAGTTAAAACTGTGATCCCTTTCTTTAACAATTTCATAAAAACATATCCAAACATAAAATCAATTGCATCTGCATCTGAAGATGACATTCTCGCATTATGGACAGGGCTTGGTTTTTACAGAAGAGCAAAAAATATATATAAGACAAAGGAGATAATAAAAAATGAATTTAATAATAAATTTCCCAAAACATTCGAACAACTTCTGCTTCTTCCAGGTATCGGAAGATCAACTGCTGGAGCAATTATGTCAATTGCCTATCAAGAATCTTATCCAATCATGGATGCAAATGTTAAAAGAGTAATATCAAGATATAAAGACATAGATGTTCACAATAAGGGGTCTATAAAAAAACTATGGTTACTATCTGAAGACCTCACTCCAAAAAAAAATATTTTTGAATACACCCAAGGAATAATGGATCTAGGTGCAACTGTATGTACTCCTAAGTCACAAAATTGTTCAAAATGTCCTATAAATATTACTTGTAAAGGTGCTTTTAAAGACTTTCAAATAGAAAATAAAGTTAGAAAAGGTAGAACAAAGAAAAAAATATATTTTACTTTGGCTCATTCGAAAGAATCTTTCTTATTATTTAAAAAAAATGAGAACAGTTTTTGGGAAAGTCTTTGGGTCCCATACAATAGAGACAATTGTGAAAAAACTAACTTGTTTAAAAAACCAGCAAAAAAAGAAGTTATAACTATTAACCATCTTTTATCACATATGGAATTAGAAATAACTATTGAAATCTTTGATTATAAGTCTCCATTTAAAATTGAAAGTAATCTTGAACATCGGTGGATAAATAAAAATCAAATTCATAATTATGGTTTACCTAAACCCATTAAGACTATAATAGATAACTATGTCTGCTAAGATTTTATGTAAAAAGCTCAAAAAAGATTTACCAGCTTTATCATCACCACCAATGCCAGGACCAAAAGGTCTTGAAATTATGAACTCTATTTCTGAAGAGGCATGGGAAATGTGGAAGTCACATCAAACTACATTGATAAATGAAAAGCATTTAGATATGTCTAATGCTGAGAATAGAAAATGGCTTATTGAGCAAATGGACAAATTCTTTAATAATGAAGACTATGAAAAAGCTTCTGGTTTTAAAGCTTTAGATTAAAGTATTACTCATCCTCTTTACTATTTTTTACTGATTTAAATTGCTCACTTTTACACTTATAAATGTTAGTAAATTTTGATTTACAAAGTAAATAAAATAACGTTTAATTTAGGAAGTTTTATATCTCTAAGGGGCGAGAAGTATGACCGACAAAAAAAATTCTAATTTCCCAGCTGAGGCAGAAGTCGTCATTGTAGGTGTTGGTGGTATTGTTGGCTCTATGCTCGCATATTGGTTAGCAGAATTTGGTCAAAAAAATATTATTGGCTTAGAGAAATCTTCTGTCATTCCATCAGATATAGCCTCGACGGCTCATGCTTCTGATTTTGTTTACAACACAACACATGACAAATTAGGCTGTTGGACAACTGATTTTAGTAGGAAATTTTATGAAGATAACGGCTTTTTCTTAAAAAAAGGTGGTTTAGAAATTTGTAGAAAAGATGATGATGCTCGATGGGAAGAGCTTAAAAGAAAAGTTTCCTCAGGAAAAGCTTTTGGAACAAACATCAGGCTTATTTCTGCTGCTGAAGCTAAAGAAAAATTTCCTTTATTAGATGAAGAATCAATTCGCGGCGCTATGTGGGACCCGGATGCTGGTCTTGTTACACCTCGCTCACAAGACGTAGTCAGTTTTGCTGTAGAAACTGCAAAAGATAAAGGTGCTCTGAGAACATTTACTGATACTCCTGCAATTGATTTTGAAATTGAAAACGATCGTATTGTTGGAGTAAAAACTGATAAAGGTACAATTAAAACTAACAAAGTTGTTATTGCATCAGGAATTTGGGGCCCATTAATGGGTAAAAAAGCTGGAGTTCCTGTTCCATTGATGCCTCTAGAACATCCTCTTTTATTCTTTGGTCCACTTCCTGAAGCTCAAGGTGCTGAAGATTTTTTAGTATACCCATTGCTTAGAGATCAAGGTAATTCTGCTTATGTTAGAGATACAGGAAGACTTCATGGCGGAATGCTTGAATGGGGATTTTATGAAGATAAAAATCCTAGATTAGTGGATCCTGAAGATATTGGAAATCCCGAAAAAACAATGGGCTCAGATTCAATGAGGTATTTAGATCTTGAAGAGGTGGCTGAACCTTTGGAAAAAGCATTTGAGACAACTCCAATATTAAACGAGTTAGGTTGGGATGAAAAAAGTTCATTTAATGGTCTCTTGTCTGTCACGCCTGACGCTGGATCTCTAATAGGCGAAAGCCCTGAAGTAAGAGGGTTTTGGTTATGTGAAGCGGTTTGGGTTAAAGACGGTCCAGGGTGCGCAAGATTGTGCGCTGAATCTATGGTTTATGGAAAAACGCAAGTAGATATGCATTCTTTTGATATAGCTAGATTCTATCCAGAACAAAAAGAAAAGGAATTTGTTAAAACAAGAGCTTTTGAAAATTCTCAAACTATTTATACACCAGCTGTTCATCCAAGAGAACCTTACATAAGCAGTAGAGAAAAATATGTAAGTCCTTTTTATGAAAGAGAAAAAGAGCTTGGTGGTTTCTTTGATAACGAAGTTGCTTGTTGGGAAAGAGCACTCGCTTATAAAAGCAACGAACAAAAGCTAGATAAGTATTTAAAAGAAGTTCCTATAAGGGAGGATGAATGGGATCATCGTCATGTACCTTATGAAATTGCTAATGCAGAACATCTTGCTATGAGTGATTCAGTTGGCATGATAAATCTTTCTCATTTTCCTATTATGGATATCAAGGGACCAGATGCAGAACGTATGCTGGAATATCTTTCTGTTGCTAAAGTTGGTAGCAATACTCCTGAAGGCAAAGTTATATATACTAATTTTCTTGACGAGGATGGGGGTGTTCATGCAGACCTAACAATCTCACGATTAGGTAAAGATAGCTATCGAATAGTTACAGGAGGTGCTGATGGAAATCGTGACTGGGTATTATTACGAAATTATCGTGATGATAATGGACTAAATGCTGATATAAATATTAGAACTCATGATATTGCGACTTTAGGTCTTTGGGGTCCTGAGGCTCAGAAGGCTTTAGGTAATTTCATTGATCCTAATGAAATCAACATTGAGAACTTCCAATTTGTTAGCGCCAAAAATCTTACTTTAAATTTATCTGGTGGAAGGAAGGTTGACGTTTGGGCAGCACGTATTTCCTATGTTGGGGAAAGTGGATGGGAGATCTATTTAAATAATAATAGTGAAGATGGTTTGGCTTTGTATGATTCCCTGCTTGAAGTTGGTGTTGTTCCTGTTGGAATTGAGACCTATGCAAATAGTAGACGACTTGAAAAAAGCTTTAGACTTCAAGGTGCAGATCTTGAAACTGAATATAATGCTATCGAAGCTGCTATTCAAAGACCATTGGTTAAAGAAGCTGATTTTCATGGTAAGGCAGCTCATCTATCTCATAGAGAAGAAGATCCATGCGCTGTTCTTTGTACAATGACACTAGATGATCTGAATGTATCCGGCAAGACTAGATATCCTGTTGGAATCTCGCCAATTGTTGATCCTGCTACAGGTGAAGTGCCAATAGACAGCAAAGGTCGAAGATCTTATACAACAGGTATGTCTTATTGTCCTTCTATCAAAAAATTTGTAGTTATGGGTTATCTACCTAAAGAAATTGCTATTAAAGGAAAGTCATTGTTAATTGAATACTTTAATGAAGATGGTGATGGTTTATATCCAATGACGGTTCAAATAGTTGGCAAGGGATCTCTATATGATCCCACTAACGAAAGAGTTCGTGCTTAGCCAATAGACTAATGACAATGCCTGTAAACTTGCCTATAATCCGAAGTTCATTTTAAGCCCAGATAGCTCAGTTGGTAGAGCAAAGGACTGAAAATCCTTGTGTCGGTGGTTCGATCCCACCTCTGGGCACCATTATTAAAGCATTTCAGTAATTTTAGTTTTACGAATAATATCAAAAGTGCTCATAGAAAATCATTACTATATTCAATCTTTATCCTAATGCAGTTCTCTTATTGAGACTATCTACTAATGCCTTGATTAACTTATCATTTCTTTTTTTTAGTTCTGGATTCACTATCTGTTTAAGTTTAGATAGATCTCTTGTTGAGTCTTTTACATATGAAGTTTTCTTTTCCATACTTAAAAAGTTATCTCCAATGATCAGTTAAGTATTCAATTTCATATTCATCACATAACTTTCTTAACTCAGCAACAGAAAATCTTTCTTCAAAAGTAAAACCTTTCCAAAAAGAACAAAGGACAAATTTTGCGACATCTTTTTGATGAATCATCATAAAGTACTCGTATTCATCAGTTCCCCAAAATTCTTTCACACCATCTCCAAGATCGTGTTCACAAAAATGTAAGTTACCTTGATCATCCCAATCAACATGAACATTATGATTAATTTTTCCTTGAGGCAGGTTAAATTCGCATTTAAATACTTGCATATCTTTCTCCATAAAAAACACACCCAAAATTAGGTATGTTGATGTGAGTAATGGAATCTGAAATAAGGAATATATTTCTTTCTTTACACTTATTTATATTGGGATTTTATTGAGAAATTCAACTCAATAATTAGTATAATAAAAGTTCATCAAGAGTGAGATTGGGTTCTCCTCCAACCTGCCAACTTCGGCAAGGTGGAAAAGCGATGTGGTTAGCCAACAATTAAAGGAGTAAAAATGAAAAATTATAAAAGAACCGATATCAATAAAGATCTTTGGATAAATGACTATGGAAATAATACTTTTGATTTATTTTTAAGGGCATCTGGACCAACTGGTGCAGTTGTCTATAGATATGAAGAAGGAAGGCTTAAATGGTGCCAAAGAAGAAGTTATGGTGGTGGATCAACACCAAAGCACTTTAACTTTTTTAAATCAGATTGGTCATAACTATGTCACTGGTATGAAATTTTTATTTTAAAGAAGTTACAATATACGCATGATTTCAAAACTACAAAAACCTATAGATTCAGGATTTAATTCTAAATCAAATGCTCACGAGATAACAAAAGATGTGGATCTGAATGGGAAAATTTCTATTGTGACTGGGGGTTACTCTGGCATTGGCCTTGAAACTACAAGAGAGTTGGTTTCATCAGGAGCTGAGGTGATTATTCCTGCTAAAAGATTAGAAATAGCTATTAAAAATCTTGAGGGAATCGTTCCTAAAGAGAACGTTATTGAAATGGATTTAAGTGATTTAAATTCTGTTAAAAATTTTACTGACGGTTATAAAGAAAACTTTAATAGATTAGATTTATTAATTAATAATGCTGGAATTATGGCCTGCCCTGAAACAAGAATTGGTGATAACTGGGAGAGTCAAATTGCGATTAATCATTTTGGTCACTTCATACTTACTAAAGAGCTAATGGATATGATGGCCGGCAACGATGGAGCAAGATTTGTAAGTCTATCTTCATCAGCTCATTCACTTACAGGAGTACTGTGGGATGATATTCATTTTCTTAGTAATCCATATGATAAATGGTTGGCATATGGGCAATCAAAAACAGCATCTTCGTTAATAGCAATAGAATTTGATAGATTGATGAAAGATAAAGGTGTTCGAGGTTTCTCTGTTCATCCAGGTGGAATTATCACACCTCTTCAACGTCATCTACAAAAAGAGGAAATGGTAGCACTAGGTTGGATGAAGGAAGATGGTTCTCCAACGGAACTTACAAAAAACTTCTTTAAAACAACCAGTCAAGGGGCTTCAACTACTGTCTGGTGTGCAACCAGCTCTAGCCTAAATGAAATAGGTGGTGTGTTTTGTGAAGACTGTGATATTGCAAAAAGAAAAAATGAAGTTGATGAATCAATGCAAAGATACTTCGGTGTTGCTGATTGGGCTGTTGATATAGATGAAGCATCGAAGCTTTGGGAACTAACTGAAAAGACGCTTAAATCATGAACGAAACCTTAAGCTTATATCCTCATATAGAACCATATAACCATGGTTTTATAGAAGTTGATGAGCATAAAATATACTATGAAGAATGTGGTAACCCGAATGGTAAGCCAGCTGTATTTCTTCATGGAGGTCCCGGTGGTGGTGGCAGTACAAGCGTAAGAAAATTTTTTAATCCTAAGAGTTATAGAATAATTATTTTTGATCAAAGGGGTTGTGGAAGAAGCGAACCTCATGGATGCCTAACAAATAATACTACTTGGGATCTTGTTGATGATATTGAGAAATTAAGAGTCAAGTTGAATGTGGATAAATGGCTAGTGTTTGGTGGGTCTTGGGGAAGTACTCTTTCTCTAGCTTATGCCCAAACCTATCCTGATTCAGTTTCTGAGCTTGTCTTGAGAGGCATATTTATGCTCAGAAAAAAAGAGCTAGATTGGTTCTATCAATATGGTGCAAGTAAGATATTTCCTGAAGCATGGGAAAAATTCTTAGAGCCAATTCCTGAAGATGAAAGAAATAGTCTTATGAATGCTTATCATAAAATATTTTTAGGAGACGATGAAAATAAGAGACTGAAAGCAGCAATTGCATGGTCAACATGGGAAGGTTCTACAAGTTCAATGAGCTATAAACCTGAAATGGTTTCTTCTTTTTCTAATCCAAAGTTTGCTCTTGCATTTGCATTGATTGAAAATCATTATTTTATGAATTTAGGATTTCTAGAAAACGAAGATCAACTCATTAAATCATCCAGCATAGATAAAATAAGGCATATTCCTGCAAAAATTATACAAGGAAGATACGACATGATTTGTCCAGTTGAAACAGCTTGGGAGTTATCTAAGAATTGGCAAGAAGCAGAATTAATCATTGCGCCCTCTTCCGGTCATTCTGCTTTTGAGAAGGAAATAACACATCATCTAATAAGTGCAACAAATGAGTTTAGTGAACATGTTTAATATTTCTTTTATCGGAATGCCTGGATGTGGAAAATCAACTCTAGGCAATGCTATCTCAAAAGAACTTAATTTGAGTTTCGTAGATACTGATCTACTCATCGAAAAAAAATTTGAGATGACATTAGAAGATGTAAAAAATAAATTTGGTTATCAGTTTGTTAGATCATCAGAAGAAGAAGTAATTCTCAGCTTAGACTCTTCTTCACAAATAATCTCAACAGGTGGCAGTGCAGTATATTCAAGTGTATCAATGGGGCATCTTAAGTCTTTTGCTAGAATTATTTATATTGATACATCGCTTGATACTATTATTAAAAGAATTGATCTAGGTCAAGAGAGAGGTCTTGCTGTTCCAGATAACGTTTCGATTTCGGATGTTTATTCCGAGAGGAAACCTCTTTACGAAAGATTTGCGCAAAATACAATTGATGGCTCTATGCCAATTGATGCTTTGGTCAAATTAACACAAGAAATCATTAATGAGTAAAAATATTCTGGTAGTTGGAGCTTCTGGTCTTGTCGGAAGCAATATTTTAGAACATCTTGAAAATGGAGATTCAAAAATAACTTTATTATTGAGAAGAAGGCTTGAAGATAAAGCCCACCTTAAACAAATCATTACTGAGTTTAACAATATTGATAATCTAGATGAAATCCAGGCCGTTGATGAAGTCTATATAGCAATTGGAAAAAAACTTTCATTATTTGAACTTTTATATCTGCAGAAGAGTAAAAGAAAAGAATTTGAGTTAGTAGATTTTGATTACATTAGGAATATAGCATTATTTGCTAAAAAACTTGGCGCAAAATCATTAGGTTTAATTTCTGCAGTAGGTGCAAATGAAAATTCAAGAAATATATATCTTAGTGTCAAAGGAAAAATTGAAAAAGAAATAATCTCAATGGGTTTTGAAAAAATTGTAATTGCACAACCTGGTCATTTGTTAGGCAAAAGAGAAAAGGAAGATTCAAAATTTTTAATATATGTATTTGAAAAAATTACAAATATTCTAGGTTATATAATGATTGGTCCTTTAAAAAAATTTAGAAATATAGATGCATCATTGGTAGCAAAAACTCTCATATCTAAAATGGGTGATAATCATGGGGGAATAGATTTTCTAAACTTCGATAATTTTAAAAACCTGTAGAATTTTTTCTTTGATTTTTTATAATTTTTTTAATTCCGTTGCTAGCATTTAACAACCAAAAAGCATTTGCAAAAACAAAATAATAAAGACCAAGATAAATCTGGACAATAATTGCAAAAATGCTTCCAGCAATGACTGCCGATAGTCCTATTAATCTCTTTTTTGCTTTCTTTGAAACAATAAGAGGTGCGGCTACCAATGTGCCAAAAAAGACGCTCAATATCTGGATAATTTCTAACATACTCATACTGATAAGCACTCAGAATATGCTCATTAGTATAAATATCGACGCATTATGAATACTTAAATTTAAAAGTAAACATTTTTTTGAACTTTATTAAAAAAAATGTAATCTAATAGGTATGAATTAAATTTTGGAGAACCTATGAGGAACTTTTTTTTAATAGTCGTAGTATTTTTATCAGTAGGAATTACTGCTGACGGTCATAAACCTTCAGAAAAGTCTACTAAAGATAAATATGATAATAATCCAAATCATCTTATGGATTTTAAAGAATGCAGGGAATTAAAAGATGGTATTGGAGGTCTACTGGCTCTAAATGGTGGTATCTGGAAAGAAATAGAGATGAATCCAGAGAATGAGGAAAAATGGTTGGAGGTAGCTTTGATTGCTGATCTTGCTGCTAATTATTCAGAAATTTATGATGTTTTCTGCAAAGATATGATTGCTCAAAGAATGAAAATGAGAATCATGGCAGACAAAAAGAAACATAAGCACCATAAAAAAGAAGAATAGGAGATAACTAAAATTTTCCTCTTTGGAATCTCATTCTAATTGCATATACTCTTAGAAGTGCTACTACAGTAATAATTATCTGTATAAATATAGATATTTTTAAAGGATCGGACCATTCCCAGTTATCAATTGTTAGCCATAGAAGATAAGTTTGAAGTGGAAAATTTATAGCTGCTCCCATAAGAACAACAATAATTGATTCCCTTAAGGCAACTTTTTCCGTTTTATTCATAATTTTTCCTATTTAATTTTTACTGCTGTTCCATATGCTAAGATTTCTGCTGCGCCCTGAGCAACTGTTGAGGTCTGAAATCTGAATCCTAAAATCGCATTTGCTCCTTTGGATTGAGCGTCTTCTATCATTCTTGCATATGCCTGGTCTCTAGAGGTTTTCAATAGTTTTGAATAGCCAACTAATTCACCACCTACAATATTCTTTAGAAATGCGAACATATCCGATCCAACATTTCTTGATCTCACTGTACTTCCTTGGACAAGACCAATATGTTCTTGAATATCAACATTGGCTATGTCGTATGTTGTAAAAACTTTGATATCTTCATTCATGACATTTTCCTGATAATGGTTTAAGTTATAAATATAATGCAAGAATTAGTAGAAGCAAAGTTTTCAATTGGAAATATTGTAAAACACAAATTTTTAAACTTTAGAGGTGTTATTTTTGATCTTGATCCAAGTTTTAATAATACAGATGAATGGTATAACGCAATACCAAAAAAATTTAGACCAAACAAAAATCAACCCTTTTATCACTTATTCGCAGAGAATGAAGAAATTTTTTATATCGCATATGTTTCTGAACAGAATCTCCTTGATGATTTAGAACGAGGTCCTGCCAACCATCCGGATATCAAGATGATTTTTTCTCACTTTAATGGAAAAAATTATGTCCCTCACGAGAGATCAAAAAATTAAATATTTATATCTAAGTGAGCAATTTCTACAGATGTTATAAAAACTTCCATTGCAACTTCGAGCTCTTCTTTTGAGACATATGTTGGTGCTAATCTTATAACGCTGTCTTTTGGATCATGGTTTTTTGGGAACGTTGAGCCAGCAGGAGTAATTAATACACCCAATTCTTTGCATAATTCAACAACTCTTGTAGCGATAGGCTTTGCAGTTGAGTAAGTAATAAAGTAACCCCCAGTTGGTTTGGAAAAGCTGCCGCAATCTGCAGATAATTTTTCTAAATATGAGTAAGCTATTTCAAATTTTGGTCTTATTAAATCTGCATGCTTATTCATATGCATTTTGATGCCATCTACGTTTTTAAAGAACTCTGTATGTCTTTTTTGATTTAACTTATCAGGGCATATAATCATCGTAGTTCTAACTCTTTTAATAAGTTCCAGTGAGTGGCCTGCTGTTGCCATAAATGAGATGCCTCCTCCACCAAAACTTATTTTTGAAAATGAGGTAGTTATAACTGTTTGATCTTGAACTTTTTGTTCAGTTGCAATTTGCCATAATGGTTTTTGTTCAGGTGTAGGCAGAAAATCATGAACTAAATACGCATGATCAAAAAGAAAAAGAAATTTTTCAGAAAAATTAGATCCAATTTGAAACATTTTGCTTAAATTTTCATCTGAATAGACTTCGCCTGATGGATTAGAATGTTTTGGAACACACAAAATTCCAATAATTTCATTATCCTTGTTTAATTCTTCTTCAAAGGCAGCTAAATCAATACCATCATCATTTAGAGGGATTGGTACTGCATCAATTCCAAAATCTTCAAGCATCATAAAATGCCTATCAAAACCAGGAACAGGACATATAAATTTTGGATTTTTTAAATCTTTCCATGGTATCGGCTCAGCAAAAAGAAAATTTGAGAGTACTGTTTGATATGTTAATAGTAAACTAGATTGCTCTCCAGCAAGAATATTCTCAATTGGCGCATCAAGCAGTTCAGATCCAAGTCTTCGTGCTTCTTTAATACCAAATGGTTCTCCATAATTTCTTAGATCAACCCCCTCTTCAGAAAAAGAAGGTATTGATATATCAACTATTTCATTTGATAGATCTAGTTGATCTGAATCAGGCTTTCCTCTTGTGATATCTATTGATATCTGCCTTTCTTTAAGCAAATTAAACTTTGTAATGATTTCTTGGTGCATAATATAATTGATATTCTATAGGAGATTTAATAATGTGGGATACTTTTTTAATCATTGTATTGGGCTTTTCGACTGTCTTGTTTGGCCTTATTACAATTTATTTATTTAAACAGAGTAATAATCAGAATAAACAATTAGAATTTGAAGAATTTTCTAAAAAGTTAAATGACTCTAATAAAGAAGAGATTGATAAAACATGGAAGCCTTATAAAGAACAACTCCAAAGAGATTTAGATATTCTTAAAAATAGCATTGAGCAACAAAAAGCTACTGCTATAAAAAACAGCGAAAGATTCAACTCAAAAATTGAAGATTTACTAAACGCAACTTCTGGCATGCAAGAGGATGCCCAAAATCTTACAAGAGCCCTAAAAGGAGATACTAAACAGCAAGGAGATTGGGGTGAACAAATACTAAAAAGGGCACTTGAGGATGCTGGTTTAATTGAAAGCTTGGAATATGAGTTACAGCCTAGTTACAAGGGTAAAGATGGAAATCAATTAAGACCTGATGCTGTTATTAAACTCAGTGATGGTAGAAACATAATAATCGATTCAAAAGTCTCACTTACAGCTTATGAAAGGTATGTTAGAAGTGATAATGATGAAGATATGAAAGATTTACTTAAGGAGCATATCAATTCAATAAAAAATCATGTAAAACAACTTTCAGAAAAAGGTTATTCTGAAATAGAAGAATTAGATTCTCCAGATTTTATCTTCATATTTGTGCCAATTGATTCAGCACTTTCTTTAGCTTTATCTAATGATTGGAGTGTTCAAGAATTAGCAAATGAAAAGAAAATTGCTTTTATGACACCAATTCACTTAATTTCTATATTAAAGATGACAGCATACATGTGGAGAGTTGATAAACAACAGAAACATGCTGAAGAAGTTGCTACCAGAGCTGGTCTATTGCTAGATAAGTATTCAAATTTTTCTGAAGCTTTTTCAAATATTGCTGAAAAATTAGAGGATGCGATGAATTCATATGACATTGCCCACAAAAGATTAACAGAGGGCAAAGGAAGTCTTCATACACAAATGGAGTTACTTGAAGAAGTAGGAATGAAAGGAAAAAAATCCTTATCAAAACCAAAATCACTTGAGTAAAAATATCTAGTTAGTAATTTATGCAAAACTTAAAAATATGGAACTATCTTTCATTGCCTTGGCTTAGTTTCGCTTTAGTTTTCTTTTCTGCTTTCTTCTTTGTAGCATTCTTTATGGAAATAGAGTCAACGTATATTTCAAATAATTATCTATCAAGTCTATTTTTTAATACCATAATGTTATCAATAGGATCGGCGTTAATATCATCTTTCATAGCAATTCCACTAGCAATTTTAGTCACATTCTATAAATTTCCTGGACAAAAATTTTTTAATTGGGCTCTTAGTTTGTCTATTGCTTTCCCAGCATATGTATATGCATTCATATTTGTTGGAATCTTTGAGTATGCAAGTCCAATATCTGAGTACCTAAGAGAGATAAATATTAATTTACCTTCCATAAAAAATATATATGGTGCTTCTGTAATAATGTCTATGGCTTTATTTCCTTACATTTACTTATTAACAAAGGCTCAACTTTCGCATGTTGGAGTTGGCCTTTTTAAAGCAGCGAAATCTTTAGGTAATTCAAACTTAACAGCCATTCGAAGAGTAATCATTCCATCAACAAAGCCTGCAATATATGCAGGAATAGCTCTAGTTATTTTTGAAACAATTTCAGATTTTGGCGGTGTTTCCACTTTGCGCATTGAAACTTTTACAGTAGGTATATATGACGCATGGTTTGGTTATCAAAGTTATTTTTCAGCGGCAAGGTTAGCTGGATACCTGCTTATATTTGTTCTATTTATAATTTTCCTAAATAAATATCTTGGTGCTAAGTCTGCAACTTTAGCTTCAAAAACCTCTGAAAGGTTTGAAAGAATTCAATTGAGCACTTTCAGTCAATATATATTTACAATTCTGTGTTCACTGATATTTTTTATGGTGTTTTGTGTGCCTTTAGTTCAATTAATGATGTGGCATTTTAGCGATATAGGGTCAAATTTCTATGGAAGTTTTGATATATTAATTAACTCAATGTTAATTGGTATATCTGCTGCAATATTGACAGTTTTTTTTGCAATATCTTTATCATTAAGCTATAAAAACTCAAAATTTCTTAGGCCTCTGATTTCTTTATCGTCTTCAGGATACGCTGTTCCAGGTTCCGTAATTTCTGCAGGTTTATTGGTTGGTTTTGATTACTTGTTTAATATTTCTATTACTTTATATGGAATATTAGGATTAATTTTATGTTTAAGTTTGAGATTTATGACACCAGCATTTAATTATATTTCATCATCATTAACTAACATTTCAAATTCTGCAGAAAATGCTCTTACAACATACCCTAAGAATTCCATCAAGGCATTTTCATTGTTTTATTTACCACAAATAAGGCCAGCTATATCTCTTGGAATAATGATTGTTTTTATAGAATCGATTAAAGAACAGCCGGCAACATTATTACTAAGGCCTGTTGGATTTGATACTCTTTCAACAAAAATTTACAACTATACTAGTGAAGGTCAATGGGAGATGGCTTCAGGACCAAGTTTACTATTAATATTTCTTAGTCTAGTTTTTGTTTATTTAATAAATAAAAATTTAGATTTAAATAAAAATATTTAAAATATGAAAGAAGATGGTTACAGGTTGAATGTTGGCCTAATAATTTCAAATAATGAAGGTAAATTATTGCTTTGTAAAAGAAAAGGTATGAATAGCTGGCAATTTCCTCAGGGTGGTATTGATAAGAATGAAAGTACATTAAATGCTGCTCAAAGAGAATTATTTGAAGAAGTTGGCATCCAATCAAAATCAACAAAGCTAATTTCAAGTATAGACGGATGGCTAAAGTATGATGTGCCAAAGAAAAGTCGTCGCAGAAGGTTCCTTAACAAAAAATTTAAGGGTCAGAAACAAAAATGGTTTCTCTTTAGACTAAAAAAGGATGTCAAAATATCATTTGAGAATGATCCTGACAATGAGTTTGAGGATTATAAATGGGTTTCTTATTGGTATCCTTTAAGTGTGATTATTTCATTTAAAGAAAAAGTTTATCGCAAGGCACTTAACGAACTGAAGCATTCATTTTGCAACGAATTTAATAATGTTTGATGAAATTATAATCTTTGGGGCACTTGGAATTCTGGCTGGCTTGTTGGCAGGAATGTTTGGCATTGGAGGAGGCTTAATTATTGTTCCAGTTCTCATTGGAACATTTTTAAGCCTGGGGTTTGAAAATGAAATAATTGTTCATCTATCTATTGGTACATCTATATCGTGCATTATATTTACAGGCTTAGCATCAGCAAATGCGCATAGTAAAAAAGAGTCTATTGATTTTAATCAGTTTAAGCCTGTCGCAATTGGTATTGCATTTGGAGCACTTGGTGGTGCCCTTTTTGCTGTTGAGATTGAAGGCTTAATTCTTAAGTTTTCTATTGCAGTATTTATTTTGTTAGTGGGTATACAAATACTTTTTGATATAGAAATTTCTTCTAAAAAAATTAGCTCGACTAAACCTAAATCAATTTTTGCTGGTTCTGTCATTGGATTTCTATCATCAATACTTGGTATAGGTGGTGGTACTTTTTCAGTTCCTTACTTTAGATCATTAGGACTAAAATTAACTTCTGCAATCGGAACATCGGCTGCTTGTGGTGTTCCTATAGCAATTTTTGGAACAATAGGTTACATCATAGCTGGATCTAATGTTATTGAACTTCCTTATTTAAGTCTAGGTTATGTATACTTACCTGCGCTATTTGGTGTTTCAATAACAAGTATATTTGCAGCAAAGTACGGAGCTGATCTTGCACATTATTTGTCGCAAGAGGCTTTAAGAAAACTCATGTCTGCATGGTTTTTTATAATATCAATCTATATGTTTTTAGTATGATTATCGAGTTATCAGATTTTTTTAATAACCCAAGCTTAGTAGAATTGGGTCCAATAAAAATTCAGTATTATGCTGTTACATGGCTTTTATCTGCTGTTTTAATTTATCTATTCTTAAGAAACAACAAAATTGTTAAAGAGATTGGGCTTAGTAATGAAGAAGTGAATGATATGGTATTTTTATATGGTTTATTTTTTGGTGCTATGTGTGGTGGTAGGATTGGGTACATGCTTTTTTATGGTACTGATCAATTAATTAATGACCCATTTTCTTTATTTTATATTTGGCAAGGAGGTCTTAGTTTCCATGGTGGTCTCTTAGGAGTAATTGTTAGTCTTATAATATTTTGTAAGAAAAAGAATATAGAGTTCCTTAGACTAACGGATGGTGTTGCATTATCAATGCCTATTGGTCTTGGACTCGTAAGAATAGGCAATTTTTTAAACGGTGAATTATTTGGTAAGGCCACAAATGCAGAGTGGGGTTTTATATTTCCAACGGATCCTTTTGGGATCACAAGGCATCCTTCTCAACTATACGAAAGTTTAGGTGAAGGATTATTGCTGTTTCTAATACTTTTATTCATAAGTCAAAAGACTAATATTAAAGGTATTGTTTCTTCATCATTTCTTATCTTTTATGGCTCAATAAGATTTATAATTGAATTCTATAGACAGCCTGATACACACATAGGTTACGTAGCTTTTGATTTTATAAGCATGGGTCAATTATTATGCTTGCCGATGATTGTTATTGGTTTTGTAATATTACTCTATTCTAGGAAGAACGCATGAAAGCATATTTAGATCTTTTACAATTCATACTTGATAATGGTGAAGAAAGAGATGACAGAACTAATACTGGAACGATATCTTCTTTTGGACATCAATTAGAATTTGATTTAACTCATGGATTTCCTGCTGTTACAACAAAGTCCCTTGCATGGAAAGGTGTGGTTTCAGAATTATTATGGTTCTTGGAAGGATCTAATGATGAAAGAAGGTTAGCAGAAATTAGATTCAATAAAGATAGATCTGAACTTACTGATCTAGACAAATATTCAACAATTTGGACTGATAATGCAGACAAACAAGGCAAGGAGCTGGGTTACGAAAACAATGATTTTAGAAAGATTCTTGGTCCAGTATATGGGGTGCAGTGGAGAAACTGGGCTGGGATAGATCAAATTAATGACTTAATAAAAGGATTGAAAAATAATCCATATAGCAGAAGACATATCCTATCAGCTTGGAACGTTGGTGAAATTGATAGAATGGCGCTTCCTCCATGTCATGTTGTGACTCAATTTTATGTAAATAAAGATTCTATTAGTTGTCATATGTATCAAAGAAGTGCAGATATGTTTTTGGGTGTTCCCTTTAATATTGCAAGCTATGCCCTGCTTCTATCAATATTAGCTGAAATTTTAGATCTGAAACCGAAGAGGTTTATTCATTCATTTGGAGATGCTCATATTTATAAAAATTCTTTAGATCAGGTTAAAGAACAAATCTCAAGGACTCCAAAATCGTTACCTAAATTAGTTATTCCAAAGCTTAATTCTCTTGATGATCTTAAAGAATGTGTGATAGATGATTTTAGCTTAGATGGATATGATCCACATCCTGCAATTAAAGCGAAAATGGCTGTATAAATGAAAGTAATATCTCATGTAGTTGCTCTATCAAATAACAGTGTTATTGGTGTTGATAATAACCTTCCGTGGAATCTTAAGACTGACCTGTTGCATTTTAAAGAATATACAACAAATAAGATTATTATAATGGGAAGAAAAACATATGAGTCTATTGGCAAGCCATTACCTAATAGAGTTAATTACGTAGTATCAACTACTATTGATCAAATTGAGGGTGCTTTTGTATTTAAAAGTACGCAGGATGCTATTGATGATGCAATCGATTATTGTGAAAAAGAAAACAAAAAAGAAATTGTGATAATTGGAGGCGGCTTTCTTTTTAAAGATACCCTGCCCGTAACCAATAAATTAGTTTTAACGAAAGTCGATTGCGATATTGCAGGTGATGTATTTTATCCTGATATTGATTTTAGCGAATGGCAGGAGTTAAGTTCTGAAAGATTCTCAAAGGATTCAAATAACGATTATGATTTTATTGTATCGACCTACGAGAGAGTTACGTAGAATTCATTTGGATATAATCTCTTCTTAGAGCTAAATTTTTAACTCTAATTTCCTCATTCTCTGTATACTTAATCCAATTATTTGCTTGTTGTTTAATCTTCTTATCTTTATCCCTTGCAGCTATTCTAAAATTTTTCTTAGCATTATCAAACTCTTGCAACTCAAAATATACTTGTCCAAGTGTTAGATAGACAGGAGATAATTTTTTAATCTTCCCTTTTTCAAGTCCTTTGTTTATTGCCCCGGCTGCCTCTTCAAGTCTGTCTTCTGATAAATATAAGTTACCTAACAAAACATATGATTCGCCATCTTTAGACATCTTTGCTGCCTTCTCAAGAATAGGTATTGCTCTATCAATTTCCTGAGCCATTCTCCAAGCATCAGCTAAAAGTTTTAAATTTTTCTCAGTATCCTTAACAACAGGAACTATTTTTTCTTCCTCAGTTTTTTCATCAACTATTGTTATCATTTTTTTCTGGCCATTTTCAAAAACTTCAGCAGCCCAATATGGATTTTGGTTTAAAAGAAGTAATTGAGTAAGTGCCAAATATTCTGATTCTCTGTTTAGAAAATCTTTTTGATAAGCAGCTTTCAACGTGATCATATAATCTCTTTCTCTTCCTAATTGGCCATAGCCTCCACCAAGTTGAATGAAATATTGTTTTTTAGGGAATAAATTTACAAGAATTTCATAGATGTCTATTTGTCTTAATAAAGATTCTTTTTCTCCTATTTCTTCTTTCATCTCTCCTATGCTAGCAGCCATAATCACATACCAATTTTCTCTTGGTTTATAGCCTTCTTCTTCTGCCATAGTTACAGCAGTTTCCATTGATGATAAAGCTTTTTTAAAGTTTCCTGTTTGATAATATGCTTGTCCAAGAAGTGAATATGATTGTGCGGTTACTGTTTCAACCTCACTCATCCACTGAAGAATTAACTCAATCCCTTTTGCATAATTTTCTTGTAATAGATTAAGCTGAGCAAGAGAAAGAAGTGCCTGGACTCTCAAACCTATGGTTACTTCTGGCTCATTAATTAATCTTGAATAAGCATCCATGGCCTTTGGATAATCTCCGTCTTGAAAGTAAACAAATGCCCAAGCGTTCCACATTACAGAACGGTCATAGCTTTTTAAGTTAGCCATATCATTTCTTAGCTCAGTAAGAATAGATAAAACAATCTGCATATCTGGTGCTGGCTCACCTTTTTCGTCGACAACTTCAAGAGCTTCATAGACTTTTGCCATTTTTTTTGCAGTAGAGCTTTGAAGAGCCCTAGCTTTTTTATACTTTATGGGTTTTTTATCTGTTTGAGATTGAGCTTCAATAGAAATAGGAGTTACTATAAAAAATGCTGCTAATAGTGAAAATAAACAAATTGAAATCTTATTATTCATAACTTTTAACCATCATCTAATACATATGTAAATCTATGCAATACGCCATCAACTGGAACTGCCTTGCCATCTACTATCTTAGGTTTATATTTTAATTTTAAAGCAGCTCTTGCTGATGCACTATTAAACATTGTGCAAGGCCTAAATTCAGTAGCAGGATCATTTGGATCACTATTTGCACAGTATCCTTCTAGTGCAACAGCATTCTCAACACTTCCTGTATCTGTGATGGTAAATTCCACCAAAGCATATCCCATTGTGCCTCTCTCCTGAGCTCTTCTTGGATATATCGGAACTACTTTAAATAGAGGTATATATTCGCCGTCTCTGAAGAAAGACCCACCTGCATTAAAGTTTGCTTTAGGTTTAGCAATAGAAACATCTAATCCAGTCAAAGGTGCTAAATCTAATTCAGGTTGTGCAATATCTTCTGGTTGTTCATCAGGCTTATCTGGTTTATCAATTTCTGTCATAAAAGTGTCGATTTCTCTTTCAGGCATTACAACATCTGCTAGTTTTACCGATGTATCTTCCTTTAGACCGCTATCTCCTAGAGAAATCAATATAACCATTATAAAAAATAGTGCTAATGTAATTAAAGATGAAAAACCTATGCCTGCTGCATATCTATTAGCATTAAATGCTTTAACATAAACCGCATGAATTGGTTTAGTAAAGGTGTTAATAGCTGCAAAAACTTGTTCCATAAATTATTTAGGTTCTGATGCTAATGATATTGCGCTAACTCCAGCTTCTCTAGCTCCATCCATAACTTTAATTATCGTATCAGCAACTGCTTTTTCATCGGCCTGAATAACAACTGACCCCTTTGGATTATCTGCTAGCATTTTTACAACATTAGCTTTTACCTGTCTTACATCAATTCTTCTTCCATCCATCCACACCTCATCATTCGCACCAACAGCAATTAGGATTGCTGCGTTTTCTTGTGTTTCGGCAGTATCAGAATCAGGTCTGTTAATCTCAAGACCAGGTTCTTTTATAAAATTTGCTGTAACAATGAAGAAAATAAGCATGATGAAAACAACATCAAGCATTGGAGTTAAATTTATTTCACTTTCTTCATCTTTTACTGCAGTGCTTATTGCATTTCTTCTCATTTAATATCTCCTATAGTTCTCTTTTAATTAATTCTCTTAAATCATTTGTATGTCTATCTGATGCACTACTTAGGTATATACTAGCAAAAACTCCTGAAAGCGCGACAACCATTCCTGCCATAGTAGGAAGTGTTGCTTTAGAAACTCCGCCTGCCATTGCCCTTGCATCGCCCCCACCGTTAAAAGCCATCACTTGGAATACTTCTATCATCCCAGTTACTGTTCCTAAAAGTCCAAACAGCGGGGCTAAGACTACGCATGTCTGAATTATTGAAAGATTGCGATTAATCTCTACCTTGGCTTGAGAAACCATCTTTTCACGTATTTGAAGAGCATGCCAAGAAGTTTTGTCAGCTCTATTATTCCATTTACTTGCAAGATCTTGAACATAAAATTCATGTCCATGAGAAAAATACCATATTCTTTCGAATATCATTGCCCACATAAAAAATACTAGTATAGCAATTAACCAAAGCACGCTACCGCCAGCTTCCATAAAGTCCCTTATGGAAGAGAATGCTTCAGAAATAGCAAATAGCATGATTAATTATTAATTATTGCCTTCTGCACGCTCAGCAAGAATACCAGTACTTTGTTCCTCAAGAACACTGATTATTCCCTTAGCGGATGAAGCAGTAAATGAGTGCAATAACGTTGTAGGAATAGCAACTAATAAACCTAGAACAGTTGTCACAAGAGCTTGTGAAATACCACCAGCCATTAATTTTGGATCTCCCGTTCCGTATAGAGTAATCATCTGGAATGTTACGATCATACCAGTAACTGTTCCAAGCAAACCAGCTAGAGGAGCAACCACAGAAATAATCCTTACTGCGCCAATCCCCCTTTCAATTGAGGGCCTTTCAGCCATGATTGCTTCTGCAAGTTTTAACTCTAATGTATCTATATCTTTATTAAAGTTTTCTTCTCCAACCTTTAGAACTCTGCCTAAAGGATTTCTTTCATCAACAGTTTTAGAATTAGATTGAGCTTTAACAGATCTGCCTAGGACATATAAACTCCAAAGTTTCCAAAAAGCTATTCCAATACCTATTAAACCAACGAATATGATTGCATAACCTACCTCTC
This sequence comes from uncultured SAR86 cluster bacterium, assembly GCA_902520725.1. Classification (GTDB taxonomy): domain Bacteria; phylum Pseudomonadota; class Gammaproteobacteria; order Magnimaribacterales; family D2472; genus SAR86A. Next base: position 49,316 of record CABYPB010000001.1, read on the forward strand.
TACCCTGAGCTGCTCTTTCAGCCAAAGATGGAGTTTGTATTAGATTAGCTAAGAGGCTTCCACCAGTTGGTCCCGTTGGATCTACACCAAATTTAACTTCTTCACCAACTTCAGCTTGTCCAACTTTTTTAGCAGTCTTTGTATAACGACCAGCAGGTTGTCTTGGTAAGAATGCGTATTGGCCAGATGCTGATACATATTCAAGATATTTACCATCACATACAGCATTAAATAGACCTACTCTTGTTACATTACACATAGATGATTCTCCATCTACATCAATAACCGTTGTCTCAAAGGAAACTACTTGACCACTAGCTACCATTTCTCTTTGAAGTTCATACCACAGACCTTCTATTTCTCTGATGGTTGGTAATTCTGTTGTTTCAGACATCTTAGAGGTTAGGTCATTTAAAAAACTAACTCTTTCAAGACCGTATTGCGCACTAGTTAGAGAGCCTGAAAATTGAACAGCTGCCTCACCAGCAGAGCTTTGTAGGTGCCCAAATAATTCTACTAAAGAACCTAGTTCTTTCTGATAAGCTTCTTCTTTAACTCTAAGGATTTCTTCATTCTTTTTGTACTCTGCTTCTAGTTGATCGGCAATTCTTTCCTGTCTTGCAAGCTCTCTCTTTTCAGCTGCAAGAATTTCAGCTTGCTTATTTTTATTTGCCATAAATCTGGCTTCTCTTTTAGAATTTTCTGTTTGTTCTGCTGTCTTTCCTTCTTTAACAAGCATTAACAAAGCTTCAACTGTTGAAACTTCAACAGCCTCATCTTCTGAATCTTGAGCAAAAATAAAAGTATTAAAAGTTAAGGAAAGTATAAATAGTATTGATAAATAATTTCTCATTATACTTCTCCCTTGACAACAGGCATTAATAACATGTCAGTTGGAATTAATTTTTTAGCCATTCTTATCCCATCTCTTATAGGCTTTCTGTAAGTGGAGGATAGTTCTTCCCATGTTCCAGTTTCGTTGTCCCATCTGCCGCTAGATCTTTCATCTTTTGTTTGATAGAACATACCAATTCTTCCAATTACTAGAATATTTACAACTGTTCCATCAGCAAGTTTATCTTCATAGGTATCTATCTTTCTTCCATACTCTGCTTCAATGTTATAAGCTTCTAGCACTTGTCTTACTTGCTCTGAAGCAGTGACCTTAGGTTTTGCCAATGAAGATCTAACTAAGTCTACTCGACCCCTTCTTTCTTCTTGTCTAAATGGAGTATCTAACGTTATTAGAGTTTCTAAAGTATCCAACATTTTCTGAGCTAGAGGAGGTATTTGTCTCTGCATTACAACAACGTTAACAAGTTGTTCATCAAGTTTATCCATCAAATCAAGCTGTGCTTGTATTTGGATTCTTTTTTGTTCGTTATAAAGTTTAAGGCCTTCGACTTGTTTTGAGACAACTTTATATTCATTGACAATTTTGTCTGTTTGTCTTTCTGTTTGATCAATATTGTTTTGTGATGTTGCTGAAAGAGTTTGATTTTCTCTACCAACTTCTAAAACATTTTCCATATTTACTTCAATTTCATTTGCAAATACAGATGAACTGAAACAAATAATACCAGGCAAAAGTATGCCTATAATTAATTTAAGCATTATATATACTCCCTAAAGTTCGTTAATATTAACAGTCTGTGCTAAATAAATAAAACAATTTTGTATTTTTTTTGTATCGTTTAAATAAGAAAAACAAAGGCATTAAATTATATATTTCTTCTCAAATGAGCTAATTTGTTTAGAAAAATTTGAAGAATAAGGTAGGAGTATTTTTCTTATAATCTTGATAATCAGGATTATCTCCCCATTTTATATCTCCTCTTGCTTCAAGCATTCTGACGCCACTTACATATACAAGCAGAAGATAAGTAAAAATCGGGGATATTAATGTTAAATATTGAAGTCCCTCCAAAGAAGAAAATGACATTACTGCTATGCCAGTCCATAAAACGATTTCTCCAAAATAGTTTGGATGTCTTGATCTTGCCCATAATCCGGAAGTTATAAACTTATCTTTATTTTCTTTATTTGCTCTAAACGCTGATTTCTGCTTATCCGCTATTACCTCAACAACAAAGCCAAGAATAAATAAAGCTAGGCCAATATAGAAAAATGCATTCATAACCACGCCAGTAGTTGACGAAATAGCAGTTAATGCACACATGGAACAAAGTGAAACCCATAAACCTTGAAGAGTCCATGTCATAAAAAATTGTGAAGCAGATGGTTTGATAGATCTAAATCTTTTATCTTCACCATCATGATGAATTCTCATAAACAAAAAACTGCCCAGTCTTAACGCCCATAGCGAGATTAGTAAAACAATAGCAATATTCGCGACATTTAGGTTGGTGAATTGATTTGAAGAAAAGACTAATGAATACCAAATTACTGATAAATATGTCAGGCTACCTGTAAGATCATAAAACTTTTCTGTTTGAAAAACATATGCAGGTATAAATGCAATCCATTGAATTGCAAAAGCCAGAAAAACCGAGTTATATACCAACTCAATGCCGGTTGCTACAGCTATGGAGATTGCTATAAAAAAAGCTGTTAGTGATATTAATAAATTAGTTACTATCTTCATATTTAGTTCCATCCACATGTTCTATTTTTATTCTGCTCATCTAGCCATTCTTTTAGAGGTGCATAATAATTTAATATTGATTTTCCACTTAATTTTCTTGAGCCTGTAAGATTTTCAAAAGCTTCTTGCCACGGCAAACTTTCGCCCATTGCCATAGTCGAAATTATCTTTTCTCCAGCAACTTTGTTTCCATATATTGAACATTCATGCAGATAACCATCAAAGTTTATTTCATTACATAAAGCCTCATGAAATTGATATTGCATAATTCTTGCTAAATAGTATCTAGTATAAGGGGTATTACCAGGAATATGATATTTTGCTCCTGGATCAAAGTATTCTTCAGATCTTTCTTCGCTTGTACTTATGCCTTGATATTCTTCTCTTAACTGCCACCAAGATGAATTTAATTGATCTTGTGTTATTTCGCCATTAAAGACACCTGATCTCCATTTATCCAACATTAGCGCCCATGGAACTACAACAACTCCCTCTAGAGCTTGTTTCATTAATAAGCCAATTGGGTCTTCTTTGGCAAGATTTGCTTCCTCCTCTGAAATAAAATTTATTTCCTTTAAATAATCAGGAGTAATCGATAGTGTCAAGAGATCTCCAAATGCTTCATGGAATCCATCATTTGCGCCCCCCTGAAATAAAGTTGGAAGATGGTTGTATGCTTGATAATAAAAAATATGTCCTAATTCGTGATGAATTGTTATAAAGTCCTCTTCATTTTTCTCTATACACATTTTTATTCTTAGATCATTGGTTGTAGGATCTAGATTCCATGCTGACGCATGACAAACTACTGATCTGTCTCTTGGTTTAACGAATAAAGATCTTTCCCAAAATGTCTCAGGCAAAGATTCAAATCCAATAGATAGAAAGAAATCCTCTGCATATTCAACCATTTCAATTTCATCAATTTCTTTTTCTTCAATTATTTTAGTCACATCAATAGAGTTAGAATTTAATTCTTCTGTGTAAACTAAATCATATATATTTGACCATGACTGTCCCCACATGTTTCCAAGCATATGCACAGGCAATGGCCCAGATTCTGGAATAACTTCATCACCATAATGGTCATTTAATTTAGCTCTAACATGACAATGGAGTGCATCATATAAGGGTTTAACTTCTTCCCATACTCGGTCAGTTTCGTCTAAAAAATCATTTGCTGGCATATCGTATTTACTAAACCAAAGGTCACTTAAACCATCATATCCAAGGTCTTTTGAGCCTTTATTACCAATATCCACCATTCTTAAATAAAGAGGTTTCATAGGTTTTCCAATTTCATGCCAGCCTTTCCAAGCACTTAATAATTTATCAGGGTCTCTTGATTTATCAATAATCCCTTCAAATGCCTCTAAATCAAAGCAATTTCCATCTTCATAACAATATTCTCCAGCACCATACATAGCTTCGAGGCTGGTTGTTATTTCAGATAATTCACTTGCTAACTCTTCATCTAATGGAGGTGGCATAACAAAAGAACTTTTTAAAATGTTTAACATTCTTTTATTTTCTGGGGTTGTTGCTAGATCATTAAAAGCTGAGGCTTGTCTTGAGCGCTCTAGTGAATTTAGGGTATATCTAGTCCCATAATCTGCAATTATTTTTTGAGAATCATATGTAATAAAATTTGAGCTTATCCACGATGCTGAATATATAACAGGGCCATTCTTTTTATTTTCTTCCTCTACCATCATCAAAAAGTCTTCTAAATCTTTTGTTTGTTCAGTTTGTTCGCTACCTGGAACACAAGAAGTTACAATTATCGATAATAAAGTTATATATAAAAAATTTCTCATTTGGATACCTCGCTATTAAAATAACATAAAAATATATTTATTATGAAAATTTCAACAAACCAATTTAAAAATGGAACCAAACTCATAATTGATAATGCTCCCTGCTCTATTGTGGAACATGAGTTCCACAAACCAGGAAAAGGACAAGCAGTTATGCGAGTTAAATATAAAAATCTTTTAACTGGCAATACAAATGATAAAACATTCAAATCTGGAGAAAGTGCTGAAGCTGCTGATATCAATCATGCAGAAATGGAATTTTTGTATCACGACAATGACTCATGGCATTTTATGAATACAGTAACCTTTGATCAAATTGAAATAAATTCTTCGCAAATGGGAAATGCAAAAAAATTTTTAGTTGGGCAGGAAGTTTGTGAAATAATTTTATGGGATGGGCAGCCTATTTCTGTCAATCCACCGGCAATCGTTGAATTAAAAATTACAAATGCTGAGCCAGGTGTTAAAGGTGACACTGTTTCTGGAGCAACTAAGAATGCAACTCTTGAAACTAATATTGAAATTCAAGTGCCATTATTTGTTAACGAGAATGAAATTATAAAAGTTGATACAAGAGATATGGCCTATGTTGGGAGATCGAAATCTTGATAAAAACAATCAACCAAAAAATAGAAATATTCATATCGTCACTTGATGAGATTAATGATGATTTGGTTAAAACTATTACAAATAAATCTTCAACAACAATTTCTGAAAATTTGAAAAATGGCCACCTTACAACGAATGTATGTATGGTTGCAGCAAGTTTATTAAAGCTTGATTCAAAAGAGCTAGCTAATAATCTTGAGAAAAATCTTAGCGAATTAGGACTTTATAAAGACGTTAAGGCGGCTGGTCCAGGATTCATTAATATTACTCTTCATAGGAAGGATTTTGCTTTAGTTCTTCACCAAATAATTGAAGAAAAACAAAACTTTGGCGAATCAAATATTGGAGACAATAGAAAAGTCCAAATTGAATTTATATCTGCTAATCCAACAGGCCCTCTGCATGTTGGCCATGGGAGAGGAGCAGCTTATGGAGATGCGATTGGTAGGATATTACAAGCAACTGGATCATCTGTTGAAAAAGAATATTACATTAATGATGCGGGTAGACAAATTGATATCCTAACCGCAAGTGTTATTGTAAAAATAATTCAAAAAGAACTTGATAATTTTTTTCCACAAAATGCATACAAAGGTGCATATATTGAATCTATTGGCAAAGAGTTTACTCTAAAAAATATAGTTAAATATAATGATGTTGGGTCTATTCTAAAAGACTTACCCTCAGATCCTGAAGAAGAGATTGATCAGATCATATCTAATCTAAAAAGGTCAGATGAGAAAATATGGCATTTGGTAAAATCCTTTTCTCTTGAAAGCATAATAAAGTCTATAAAGGATGATCTGAGAGATTTTAATGTTGATTTTGATAGTTGGTTTAATGAGTCTTCCCTTGGCAAACTTAATGATAATTCCTCTGAAATTTCTAAATCAATAAATAAATTAAAAGATGACGGTATGGCTTATGAAAAAGATGGAGCTGTATGGCTTAATACCGATAATAGTGGTGATGATAAACATAGAGTTTTAGTTAGAGATGACGGCAGAGCTACATATTTTGCATCTGATGTTGCTTATCACAAAAATAAAGTCGATAGAGGTTACGATGATTTAATAAATGTTTGGGGTGCAGATCATCATGGTTACATTAAAAGAATTGAGGCTTCTATAGATGCCCTAGGCTCAAGTAAAGAAAAATTAATTGTTAAGCTTGTTCAATTTGCAAATCTATTTAAAGAAGGAAAGAAAGTAAAGATGTCTACCAGAACAGGAGAATTTTTTACTTTAAAAGATTTGATTGAAGAAATTGGAGCTGATGCTGCAAGATTTTATTATTTATCAAAACAAGCTGACCAACATTTAGATTTTGATTTAGATTTAGCAAAATCAGATAGTAAAGAAAATATCTTTTATTACATTCAATATGCGCATGCTCGTATATTTTCTCTTGAGAAAAAGTTTAAAGAAATGAATCCAGGATTAGATACCAATATTGAAGCAATTGAAAAAAATATATACAAAGAATGTGATAACTTAATCCATGAAATATCTAAATATCCAAATGTTGTCAATAAGTCTGCTATTACTCTTCAGCCTCATCTAATAATTTTCTATTTAAGAGACTTAGCACAGTCATTCCATAGTTTTTACAATGATAATCATGTGCTCTCTGAGTCAAAAGATAATATGCAATCAATAGTATTTTGTTTATCAGCAGTAAGACAGACAATTTCAAATGGCCTAGAACTTCTGGGTATTAAACCTATGAAAAAAATGTAGTGATATGAAAGATTTTGCAAACAGAAAAACAGCTAAAAAAGTAAAAAATAAGTCTAGGCGAACATTCAGCTCAAAGAGGCCTAACGCTGACGTAATATCAAATAGTACAATTTTCTATTTGGTATTAGTGAGTTTTTGCCTTGCTTTTATGTCTTTCTTTTATTTTAAAACTGAAATTTCATCAATAAAGCTAGAAACTGCTGCAAACTCTGTAACTATTAATTTTCCTACATCATTAATGGATGACTCTGTATTAATAGAGGAGGAGCAAGAACAAGATTTTTTATCTTGTAAATATTTTGTTCAAGTTGGGGCTTATGGCAATAAAAAATATGCAATCGAAGCAAAAGATATGCTCAAAATAGACATTCAAAATATTTCTATTAATGAGGTCTATAGTTCTCTTAATCCAGGAAAGTTACTGAATAGTGTTATATCTGGGCCTTATGAAAATCGATCTGCTGCAAATAATGCAAAAGAAAAAATTACCAGAAAAGGCTTTGATCCTCGAATGAGAACTATATGCAAACAAATATAGATCAAAATATAAAGGATATTCAAAATAAGATTAAATTAGCTTGTGAGGCTATTAATAAGAGTCCTGACGAAATTACCCTTATAGCTGTTTCAAAAAAGAAAGAGCATTTTATGATAGAAAGTGCTCTAGAAAATGGGATATATAATTTTGGTGAAAATTATGCTCAAGAGCTTCAGGAAAAGGTTTCAAAAATTCATTCTGATAATATAATTTGGCATTTTATTGGGCCAATACAATCTAATAAAGTAAAAATAATTGCTAGGAACGCTGACTGGGTTCATACCCTTTACAGAGAAAAAATAATAAGAAAACTAAATGCGGAATGTGAAGAGATTCAAAAAAAAATTAATGCATGTATTCAGATAAATATTTCATCTGAAGAAACTAAAAGTGGATGCAGCCCCCATGAAGTTATAGAAATTGCTAAATTGATGAAATCTATGAAAAATATAAATTTACAAGGCATAATGGCTCTCCCAAAATTAACTGAAAATAAAAGTAAACGAAAAGAAATGATGGATTCAATATTAAAATGCAGTCTTGATCTTCAGGATTTTTTACCTGAGGCTAGATCTATTTCATTAGGAACAACATCCGACTTTGAAGACGCAATCATGAATGGTTCTACAATGGTTAGAATTGGTGAGTCTATTTTTGGTAAACGAGTATGAAAAATATTGTTTTGTTCGGTGGCGGCAACATTGCTCAAGCGGTTGTGGAAGGACTAATTAATGCAGACTTTAAAGCTGATAATATATTTTATATTGAAAGGAATTTAAGAAATCAAAAAGCACTTAAAAAGCTTAAAGTTAAAAATCTCAAAAAAAATGCTTCAATTAAAATCGATTTGTTTATTCTTGCTGTAAAGCCAAAAGATGCAATCGATGCCTATAAACAAATACTGAATGAATATAAAGATCCAAAAATTGTAAGTTTTGTAGCTGGAATAAAATCAAAAAAGTATATAAAACTTAATCAAGATATACAGTTTCTCAGAGCAATGCCAAATACATCTGCAAGATTTAACTTAGGCATTACAGCTATATATAATTCAAGTTTTAGCAAGAATAATCTTGCTAAGGTATCTAAGCTTTTCAAAAAAATCGGTATTGTTATGAATCTTGATAGTGAAGCAAAAATTGATACATTCACAGGTATGATTGGAAGTGGACCTGCATACTTCTTTTATTTATTAAAATCCTATGAAAAGAAATTAATGAGTTTGTGTAATCAAGATAGGAAAAAAGTAAATGCTGTCATGGTTAATCTTATTAAAGGCGTTGGATTTTCTATTGAAAATAATGATAATCTTGATGAACTAATCGAAGCAGTAGCATCCAAAAAAGGTACAACTGAAGCTGGGCTAAAATCTTTTAAATCTGGCAAATTAGATAAGACATTTGAGAAGGGAATTAGTGCTGCAATTAAAAGATCAAAGGAAATTTCTAATGAATTCTAATCTTGAAATAGCTATTCTTTTATTAAATATAACAAACTATCTTTTTGTATTTTTATTAATTTTCAATCTTCTTAAGGTTAACTATTTCAATCCTATTGTTGCTATTTTTGTAAAAGTCTATGAACCTATTTCTAAAGTGCTTGGCATATTTCCCAGCCAAGTGATAAACATTTTTATTATTGCAGTGGCTTTAAAACTGCTTTCTTTAATTATTGCTTTTGGTAGTCAGTATGAAACTTTAACTTTAGTTGGTGTAGCAATAATACAAACTCTCATGATAATGCTAAGGATAATTTTTTTTGGAGTAATCGGGGGTGTGATTTTAAGCTGGGTTTCTCCAGAAAAATCAAACCCTTTTATAGAGCTGGTTGAAGAGATATCACACAAAACACTATCTCCTGTAAGAAAGTATATTCCTTCTGCTGGAGGTCTAGATTTCTCGCCACTATTTATTCTCATACTAATAAATCTACTTGAGAGTTTCCTTGCTGATATTTTAAGGTCTATTGTATGAAGACAAAAACAGAATTGATGTTTTTTACTGATGGAATAGATTTAGAGTCTGGAGACAGACTGGATGCTTTTGAATTAATGGTTGAAAGTTATGGAAAATTGAATGAATCAAAATCTAATGCTGTACTAGTTTGTCATGCTTTTTCTGGCAATCATTTCGCTGCAGGAAAAAATGATGATGGCGAGACAGGCTGGTGGAATCAAATAATTGGACCTGAAAAGGCAATTGATACAAACAAATTTTTTGTTATATGTTGCAACAACTTAGGTGGGTGTTCAGGTTCTAGTGGTCCAAAAAGTATTAACCCCAAAACAAATAAAGCATACGGAAGTAGTTTCCCTCAAGTAAGTGTTTCTGACTGGGTAAACTCGCAAAAAATACTTATGGATAAATTGAATATACCCTCTTGGGAAATGGTTCTTGGAGGAAGTCTAGGCGGCATGCAAGCTCTTCAATGGTCAATTGCATATCCTGAAAAAATTAAAAAAGCTGGAATCTTTGCAGCAGCTGCAAAATCAAGTACTCAAAATATTGCAATGAACGAAGTGGCTCGTGAATCAATTAGAAAGGATAAAAATTTTCATGACGGTAACTATATTGAACAAGGAGTCATTCCTAAAAATGGTATAAAAACTGCAAGGATGTTAGGCCACATTACATATCTATCAGAAAAGCATATGAATTCCAGATTTGGTAGAAAATTTCAGGATGATGATTCAAAAGTTGATCAAGATGTAGACTTTGAAGTTGAAAATTACTTGCGGTACAAAGGCGAAAAATTTTCAGAAGTTTTTGATGCGAACACATACATATTAATGACAAAGGCTATGGACGGATATGACGCTGCAGGAAAGTTAAATGGTCTTGAGAATGCTTTAGAAGGAGTTGCTGCAGAATTATTGATCATTGGTTTTTACTCAGACTGGCTATATCCGCCTGAAAGAGGAAAAGAAATACAAATTGCTGCAATGAACAACAATATTAAATCATCTTACGTAGTCTTAGATGGTGATCATGGACATGACAGTTTCTTGTTTCATAATGATCAATACTCACAAATTATAAGAAAATTTATTCAATCATAATGGCTAAGAAACTCACAAAAATTATAACCGCATGGGTCCCTCAAGATAGCAAAGTTATAGATTTTGGTTGTGGAGATGGCTCTTTATTGAAAGAGCTCATAGATTCAAAAAAAATCCTGGGGTACGGAGTAGAAATTAACAATAAAAAAATTGAAGAATGCATAGCTAAAGGTGTTCCAGTTATAAAACAAGATATTGACAAAGGCTTGCATGAATTTGAATCATCAAATTTTGATATCTCAATAATGGCAAGGTCTATTCAGTGTCTTAAAGATCCAAGTCTTGCTTTAAATAGAATGCTCAAGCTTTCAAAAAGATGTGTCGTAACTCTTCCAAATCTTGGATATTGGAAATGTAGAATAAATTTAGCATCTGGCAAAATGCCAGTTACGCCAGAGCTGCCTTCAAGTTGGCATGAAACTGAAAATATTCACCTATGCACAATTAAAGATTTTGAAAGTCTTTGTAAGGAAGAAGACATTAAAATTAAAGACAAGGTATTCTTAAACTCGAAAGGAAAACAAAGTAAGGTCGTTTCAATCAGCCCTAACCTTCTTGCGACTGAGGGAGTTTATTTGCTTGAAAAGGAATAAAGAGATCTTAGTAGCAACTTCTAATATTGGTAAAGTTAAAGAATTTAATAAGCTATTTGATGGTCATCAATTGTTTTGTTTAAAAGATTTAGATATAGAAGATGCAATAGAAAATGGTTCTTCATTTCTTGAAAATGCCCTGATTAAGGCCAAGCATGGAGCGGCTAAATCTGGAAAATATACTATTGCAGATGATTCTGGTCTTGTTGTTCCTGGATTAAACTGTGAACCTGGAATTTACTCTGCAAGATATGCCGGAAATCATGCAAGTGATAAAGATAATAGAGATAAGATAATCGATAAGTTAAATGAACTTAAATTAGAAGAACTTGATGCTTATTATGTTTGTGTTTTAGTTGGTATTAAGAGTCATGATGATCCAATGCCCATTATTGCTCAGGGTGAAATTCATGGGAAGGTATCTATTAGTAGTTCGGGCGAGGGTGGTTTTGGTTATGATAAGATCTTTTATCCTGAAAATTATGACTGCTCAATGGCTTCCATAGAAGCTTCGATTAAAAATAAAATTAGCCATAGAGCGATAGCTTCTGAAAAATTATTAGCTTTGTATAAAAAAAGTTACTAATCTTTTTTCTGAAAATTAAACTCAAAGATTTCTCTACCTTCATCTTTCCCTCTTTGTTCAAATTTTGTTAGGGACTCTTTTTGTATGAAGAAATCCTTAGATGATTCAAAAAGAGTGCTTTGATCTAAAGTTTCTTTAATGTTTTCTGCATAATCTGCCCAATCAGTTGAAATATAAAGATTTCCATCAGCCTTTATTGAATTGTGAAGTAATTTGAGAAAATCAGCATTAATTAGTCTTCTTTTATGATGTCTTTCCTTTGGCCAAGGGTCAGGGCATATGATCTTTACGGCATCGAAAATTTGTTTATCTTTGTTTTCATCAAGCAAAATTCTGATGTCATCTGGAAAAATTTTAATGTTGCTGATTTCTTCTTTTTGAATGTTTCCTATTAGAGTACCAATTCCTGACATATATACTTCTGAGCCAATAAACAATACTTCTGGATTATTTATGGCTTGAAAAAAAAGGTGCTCAGCATTACCAAAGCCAATTTCTAAACAACAATGTAAAAATTTAGATAAATGGAACTCAATATCATCAAGGGTATTTATAGAGTAATCAGATAATGATTTTAAATTTTCTTCTTGATTGTTGGTTATTCGCCCTCTTCTTTTCACGAAAGACGGCAAGAATTTAAGGCGCATTAATTATATTTGAATCTAAGCGAAATCTACCATTACGGACTTGAGTTTTTTAAGGGCGGTGTTTTCAATTTGTCTTACTCTTTCAGCAGAAATTTCATACTCTTCGGCAAGATCATGGAGGGTTGCTTTCTTATCAGCCAGATATCTCCTTTGGAGGATGTCTTTACTTCTATCATCTAAAACTTTTAAAGCATGAGCTAAATCTTGGCTATTAACATTAGCAGCCTGTTCATTTGCAACAATAACTTCCGGATCATATCTTTTGTCTTCTAAGTATTGAGACGGTGACATCATCTGCTCATCATCACCTGTTGAAACTGGAGCGTCAAAAGAGGAATCATTAGAAGAAAGTCTGTTTTCCATATGCAAAACATCTTTTACCTCAACATTTAAATCTTTAGCAATTTTCTCAGCTTCCTCTTTCGTTAACCAATCTAAGGATTTCTTTTTACTTCTTAAATTAAAGAAGAGCTTTCTTTGAGCTTTTGTAGTTGCTATTTTTACCTGTCTCCAATTTCTTAGAATATATTCATGGATTTCTGCTTTTATCCAATGAACTGCAAAAGAAACCAATTTAACACCTCTATGTGGATCGTATTTATCAACTGCTTTCATTAAACCAACATTTCCCTCTTGAACGATATCTCCTAGGGGTAATCCATACCCTTGGTATGATCTGGCAATATGAACAACAAATCGCAAGTGATGGATAACCAGCTGTCTAGCCGCATCTAAGTCATCTTCTTCATAAAGCTTTAATGCAAGTTCCTGCTCCTGTTCTTTTGTAAGAATCGGGATAGCATGCACAGAAGATAGGTAGGATTCTATATCCTTTCCCGGACTATTAAGCTGTGACGGTTGTAATTGTGTGCCCATGTTATATAAATAAATTATAATTAATTATACTGATTAATTATGAATAATAGAAAATTATACCAACTTTTTAAAAAAATCTCTCAAAATAGGCAAAAATTCACTCTTTAATGCGTTATTTCTGAACGCAATAAAGTATGGATTAAGAATAGATGACTCTTTTGCGTAGTCTAATTCTTCATTATCCTCTATCTTTACCACGCTACCACCACAAGAAGCTAAAACAGCATGCGCTGCAGCTATATCCCATTCAGAGGTTGGCCCAAACCTTGGATAAATATCAGCCTCATTGTCTGCAAGGCTGCATAATTTTAGTGAACTCCCCTTCTCAACAATTTGATAAGATACTTTATTTATATCTAAAAATTCTAAAAACTTTTTATCATTTTCATTTTTATGACTTTTACTCACAACGATTCTAATATTGCCTAAACCTGCTTTAGTTTCAGCTTCATTATCAAACTTAGAGCCATGCCAAATTTTTCCAGTAACTGGAGCTGCAACAATTCCAAATACAGAACTTTTACCATTGATTAAGGCAATATTTACAGTAAATTCATCTGTTTTATTTATAAATTCTTTAGTTCCATCAAGGGGATCAACAAGCCAATAGGTATCACTTAAACTATTTAGTGAAGATAGTTCAAAGGTCTCCTCTGAAATTATGGGTATATCTGGGGTTAACTTATTTAATCTATTTAAAATAATTTCATTTGCATTTTTGTCAGCGACTGTTAAAGGAGATCCATCATTTTTGTTAATCTCACCAAAATCACCACTTTCATAAACATCTAATATTGCTTTTGAAGCATCTTTAACACATTCTTTGAGACTATCTAGATGAGAATCAATAAATGTTTTATCAATCATTGTTCTCACCACATGTTGAGTTTTTTAAATTTTGATAATCTAAGACCTCTAAAATCTTATAGAAAATATCAGTATTATCCATCATGCCATTAAAGTTTTGACTTCCTGGTCCGTAGGCATAGACGCCAACAGGTACACCAGTATGACTGCCTGTTCCCCATTGAACTATAAAAGAATCATCTTTTTGCTTCATAAGTTGAAGTCCGCCTGTCTCATGATCAGCTGTTATTATTAAAAGTGTATTCTTATCAGCTGATACAAAATTAATTAAATCTTTAATGGTTAAATCAAAATCTTTGAATTCCCTGATCATGTACTCGACATCATTACTGTGTCCTGCCCAATCTATCTGGCTACCTTCAGTCATTAAAAAAAATCCATTACACTTATCATCTAAGTAATTCAAAGCAAAGTTTGTCATTTCTCTTTGAGTTGGCATATCAGGACCTCTCTCCATCCCATCTTCATCAAATAAACCAACTATATTTTTTAAGCCATCATAATTCTTTTCTAAAGATGCTTTTTGAGTAAGAAGATAATGGTTTTTTTCTACTTCCTCTAAATTAAAAAATTCTTGACCTCCGCCTAGTGCTAGATCTACTGAAGAGTTGAGCAATTGAGCAGCTATTTCTTTTTCTTCATATCTTGAATCAATATGAGCATAAAATGCAGCTGGCGTCGCATGAGTAACCGAAGATGTAGCCACTATTCCTTTTAGATATCCTTTGTTATCTAACATTTCAAATATAGTTGTCAGTTCTTTTTTATCCTGATCTACTGCTAAGTATCTATTTTTAGTCTTATTTCCTGTCGACCAAGCAGTAGCTGCTGCGGCCGAATCTGTAATGAGGTTTTCATATGCATGTGTCGAAGAATTGCCAGCAACAGGTAGTTGATCTATATAAAGTTTGTGGTTTGGACCGCCAATAGCTAGTCTTGATACAGTGATATGATTTAATCCGGCTCCATCTGCAATTGCCAAGATTATGTTTTTCGGTTTTGTTGATTGAGAAAAATTCTTTATTTCTAGTAAGTTTGAACCCTTGCTACCCATCTTTACTATTTCAGTTTTTTCTTTGCTACAAGCAATTAAGACAAGCAAGGTAAAAATTATTGCAGTTACTTTTTTCATCTTCTTAGGGGCGAAGTGAATTAATTCTTATAGCTTCTGCAGCTTCTTCAGATTCAGGACTTTTATTATCATAAATTGAGTATTCCCATCTTCCGTACATGGGATTAGTTATTACAAACCATTTTGTTCCCCACATATCTGAGTATTTGTCAGCAATCTTCTTTCTTTCTGAATGAAAAACATAAGATTCATTCGCGCCAATAAAGTCTGTAAGCTGATCTCCAATTAAAAGAAGAATCCTATGGTCTTTTGCTACAAGAGTTCTTCTTGAGGTTTTATCTCTTGTCCATCCATTCTCATCACGCATTAACAAAACATCAATGTCATCATCAAACGGCAAGCCTAATGCTTTGATATTTTTTTTAGTCGCATTTTCTAATATGTGAATTCTGTTAGTTACATAAAAAACTTTTACTCCTTTATCTTTGGCGTATAGAAGAAAATCTTTGACTCCTGAAACTAGAGTTGAGTTTTCCTCTTTTACGTATTCAACCCATCCATTTGGATAAGAAAGTCCTTCTATTATTGTTCTTGCTTGAAAGGCTGAATTATCTAGCACTGTTTCATCTACATCTAAAATGATTGCAGGCATTTTATCTCGATAAGAACCGTCTTGCTCAAGAGCTGCGGTCCATGATTTATCAACTAATGCTCTATCAAGAGCTAATTTCGCATTATTATAAGTTTGAATATTATTGGCTGAAAACTCTGCAGACGTTTGTGCATACAGAACTGAAAGTAAGGATTGCTCTTGAAAGGATTTATCATCCACAGAGCTCCAAATGCTATTAGTTAATGTGAAAACTAAAATAAAAAAAATTTGTGCTAGTGATTTCATAGTGCAAGAGCATTATAATGCCTATTGATTAAAATTTAGTTACAAAATTATATTTATGGAAAATAAAGTATTAGAAAATTTAGAGCAACTCAAAAAAATGTTGGTGCTTTTAAGTGAGGACAGAAAAGTAGTTTTATCTCATCACAAGACATTTGAGCATGTAGAGAAAATGCGAGCAATCGTCAATGAATCAATTGAGGAGGCTAGTAAGTCATGAGTACTAAAGAATATAAATGTTTTAAAGTTGATGTAGAAAATCACGTAGCAAACCTTGTTTTATCTAGGCCAGATGAGCTTAATACTATGTCTAGAGATTTCTGGGTTGAACTCGGGGATGTTTTAGAAGAAATAAATAAGAACTCAGACATTAGGGTGGTTGTTATGTCATCAACCGGTAAGCATTTTTGTGCTGGAATGGATCTTAACGCTTTTTCTAATGGTGTAGATAATATTGCTGAGGATAAAAAACCAGATCATGCCAGAGTTGGTGAGGCTGTTTATAGAGTAGCTAAAGAACTTCAAGAGTATATAAGCACTCTTGAAAAAATTAGAGTTCCAGTAATAGCTGCCATACATGGAGGTTGTATTGGTGGAGCTGTAGATCTTGTTACAGCATGTGATATTAGATTGGCCTCTAATGATGCATTTTTTTGTATTCAAGAGATTAATATTGGTATGGCTGCTGATGTAGGGACGTTGCAAAGACTACCTAAAATAATTCCTGATTCTAAAATGCGAGAAATGGCTTATACAGGAAGAAGAATGTATGCAGATGAAGCTAAAGATACAGGATTGGTAAGTGACACTTATGAATCACAAGAAAAAATGCTTGAGGCTGCAAATAATCTTGCTAAAGAAATTGCTTCAAAGTCACCCGTTGCAATTTATGGCCTGAAAGCAGTTATGAATTACTCTAGAGATCATTCTGTAAAAGATAGCTTAGAGTATAACGCCCTTTGGAGTGGAGCCATGTTAAGTCAAAAAGATATGGCTGAAGCTATGACAGCTAATATGGAAAAGAGAGAAGCTGAATTTAATAAAATGGTTGATGTAAAGAAATTTAACGAATCTGATTCTTAAGACTGCTTTCTTAAAAAGACAGGTGTCGTTGAAGTAGATTCCGCTTTTGAATATTTATAGCCATCTACATCGAAGTCTTTCAAATTTTCAAAGTCCGTAACTTTATTCTGAATAATCCACCTAGCCATAAGCCCTCTAGCTTTTTTTGCATAAAAACTAATGATTTTATACTTGCCATTTTTAAAGTCTTTAAAAGCTGGAGAAATAACATTAATATCCTCAGGTACTTTACCTAAAACGCTAAAATATTCCTTTGAGGCAAGATTGATTAGAAGATCAGATTTCTGATTTTTTAATTCATCTAAGACATTTTTTTGTATCTTATCGCCCCAAAATTCGTAAAGATTTTTGCCTTGAGCTGTTTCTAATTTAGTTCCCATTTCTAATCTATAGGGTTTCATTAAATCTAATGGCCTTAAAATCCCATAAAGTCCAGATAAAATTCTTATGTGTTTCTGGGCAAAATTCATTTCTTTTTTAGATAAATCTTCAGCCTGAAGTCCTTGGTATACATCTCCTTTGAAAACAAGCAAAGCTGGCTTTGAATCATCTGATGCTTTTTTTGAAGCTGTCCAAGATTGATATCTATCATAATTTAATGTTGCCAGCTTATCGCTAAGACCCATTAATGATGCAATATCTTTAGGCTCTTTTTTCTTTAATTGGCCTATAAGTTTAGATGATTGGCTTAAGAAAGACGGCACAGAGTTATTTGTGTCATTATCAAATTCGTAATCGAGTGTTTTTGCTGGAGAAAGTACTATAATCATGTGTGTATTTTAACGAATATATAAAGACTTATTCAATGATAAACATAGAAAAAACAATAAATTCTTTAGGAAAATTCATATCATTGATGATTCCCACCATGACAATATTGATGATAGTTATAATCATAGCAAGATATTTCCTTGGAATTGGATTAACAGGCATCCAAGAGTTAGTTATGTATATGCATGCATTGGTCTTTTTAGGATGTTCTGGATACGTTCATTATAAAAATGAGCATGTAAGAGTTGATATTTTCTATAGAGAATCATCAAATTCATACAAAGCTAAAATAAATTTTTTCCTTAGTATTCTTTTCCTATTGCCTTTGTGTTTCGTTGTAGGTTATTACTCAATTGAATTAATAAATATGGCCTGGAAGATTAAAGAGGCATCTACTGAGGCAGGTGGTCTTGGATTTGTATATATTCAAAAAACTTTGATTGTATTATTCCCAATCACGCTATTGATCACTCTTTTTTATCAACTTACTAGAAACAAATGGAACTAATTCCCCTACTTTTATTATTATTAATATGTGCTGCATTATTAATTGGTTATCCTGTTGCATTTACCCTAGCAGGAGTATCCATACTCTTTGCCTTAATTTGCATTCCATTTGGAGTATTTGATCCAACCATTTTTAAAAGCATACCCATAAGAATTTTTGGAATCATGAATAATGTAACGTTACTTGCTGTACCACTATTTATCTTCATGGGAACCATTTTAGAAAAGTCAGGTATTGCAGCAAAAATGTTAGAGAATATGGCAACTGCTTTTAGGAAAACTAAAGGCGGTTTATCAATATCAATAATAATTGTTGGGGCACTTTTAGCTGCAAGCACAGGTATCGTTGGGGCAACTGTTGTAACTATGGGGCTTATGTCTCTTCCAATTCTTATTAACCAAGGTTACGAAAAAAGTTTTTCTGCAGGTCTTGTTGCGTCAACAGGAACCTTAGGCCAAATCATTCCTCCATCCATTGCTTTGGTTCTTTTGGGTGATGTTATGTCCAATGCTTATCAGAGAGCCCAAAACGATATGGGTATTTTTTCTCAACAAACAGTTACAGTTGGTGATCTTTTTATAGGTGCAGTAATACCAGGAATAATGATCTGTCTTGGTTATCTTTTTTATACCATGTATAAAAACAAAATAAATCTAAATATTAAAAATTACTCAGATGGTAAGGGCATAAATAAAGTAGATTTATTTAAAACCCTTGCGCTTCCAATTACTTTAATTTTCCTTGTGCTAGGGTCAATATTTGCAGGGATTGCTACTCCTACAGAGGCAGCTGCCATTGGGGCTTTTGGAGCGCTGGTAATAGCATTTATTAATAGAAAAATAAATCTAAGCTTTATCAAAGAAACATCAGAAAAGACTGCTGTTGTATCTACAATGATTTTTTCTATTCTTATCGGTGCTTCGATATTTTCATTAATTTTTAGGGGTGTCGGTGGGGATGAATTAATAAATCTTATATTTAGCTCTTTACCCGGTGGTTCCTATACGGCATTGATTTTTGTATTACTTGTAATATTTTTATTAGGTTTTATTTTGGACTTTATAGAAATTTGCTATGTGATAGTGCCTTTGATAGCTCCACCACTTTTAATGATGGGCTTTGATCCAGTCTGGTTAGCCATCCTGTTTGCTATTAATCTTCAAACATCTTTCTTAACACCTCCTTTTGGATTTTCTTTATTTTATTTAAGAGGAGTTGCTGATGAAACAATTCAGACAAGTGAGATTTATAGGGGTGTAATACCTTTTATATTAATTCAGTTATTGATACTTTCTATGGTTCTTGTGTTCCCAGCAATTATAATTTAATCAAGTAAAGGATCTTTTCCAAATCTGTTTTCGCCGTCAGTTCCTTTTTGACAATACCAAATAATCAATACAAGAATTCCTATAATTGTTAGAAATATAAAATACCACCAACCACTTCTATCTGTATCATGAAGTCTGCGTATTACTAGTGCAAAAGATGCAATTGTTAGGAATATTTGTATAGGCACTAAAAGAAGCTGAATTGTTGTCATAGACAAGCCAGCCAGGGCTCCAAAAAATCCTACAATAAAGCCAAGAAGGGCTGAAATTATAGTGACTGAAAGTACAGCCCACCAATATTCTGAACGAGAACTTCTACCCTGAAAATCTTTCCATCTTAAAAAATAGCTTTTTGTAGCCTGTACAAATGTCATTAATTAAAGATAACTCACATTTAAAATTAAGTCATTTTTAATAATATAAAAATAATATAATTAGATTTTATAAGTAATCAAGGATATACCTAAATCGGTTTTTAGTTCTAAGCATAGCTTACCCATCCAGTGCCTTCGCAATAATGACAATGTCTGAGCGCATCTCCTCTGCACTTTGGACAAAGCGCTGCATCAGGACGATATCCAGTTATTTTTTCTTTATGTTTATGTATCTCTAAGGCATTAGCCTCAGCTTGTTGAAGAGCTTTTTGCTCTTGTTCCTTATGAAGCTGTCTTGCCTCTTGGATTGCTTTTCTTTGCTTATGTTTTAGTTTTTCCTCTTCCTCATATTCTTTGATCCTATTATCTGCATTTTTTTGATTATGTTTACAGTAACCTATTACCCATTCCTTCGAAACGTTTCTTCCCTTATATTTCTGAGTATATGCTTGATTTCTATGAGATATTATTTTGAAATATTTAAGTTGTGTTATCTCTTTTTTATACCCAAAGAGTTGTGTATAAAAGCTATGCTGAAGGTCAAGCCATACTTCATTATTAATTCCTTTGGGATGAAGTTGAATGTTTGAGCTAGTATAATTTAATCCAAAACCATAACTTTCTATTTCATGTTCATAAAGTGTTGGCATAATTTTATTAAGTGTTAATAATTTCTTCTTTTTTTGTTCTCAAATTTGGATATTTTTTAACATCATGGATTTTCTGATATTCATCAGATTTATTTTTATAAGATTTGATGACTTCGAGTTTTTTTTCTGATTCTTTTAATGAAGTAATCCATTTAAAAGATAGTAAAGTCCACATAATTAATGTGAAAACTATCAAAGTATACATATAAAGAGGTATAAAAAGTTTTTCGGGATTGGTGATAAGCAATAAAGATTCATACTTTGTGTATATAAAATTAACTATAAATATTATTGCAATCGAAACAAATAATCTAAAAATAATTTTTGCATTAGCGCCTATAAAAGCAAATAAGGTGAGTTTAGTTATTATTCCCATTATGGCGCTCCAAAAAATGCTATTCCAACTAAAGAAATCAAACCACCTTTTTTATATTTTTCCCAAACTAAAATTTCTTCTTCGGCAACAATAAACTCCCACTCGTCTGGAGTAAGATCATGTAATTTTCTGCCGGCCAAAATAAGTGCCTTTTCTGAATTTTTAATTGCTCTATTTCTAACTTTTTGCTTAAATTTGTTGGTTTGCTTGGTTACAAAATTTTCTATTGCTTCTTCTGGTTTTATAGACTTTAAATTAAACATAAGCTTCTTTTGTTCCTTTTAGGAGATGAAAATAAGCTACTTTAGGCCTATTAATCTGATTTTTAGTTTTCTTTGATGTTTTAAAATTATGAAAGTTATTCTTTTTAAGATTTTTTTTACTTGATCCGACTGGCCTTCCGTTCCAGACTGTTATTATCTTTATACGTCTAATGTTATTTAAAGAATCTTTTTCATTTATTTTTGGAAAGTATAAAATGCTTGTTAATTTCGTCTTAGGGTCATAAACAGGATATTTTGTTTCATTATTAAAGTTTAAATCAAAGGCGCCATCTTCTTTTGTATGAAGATTTAACCAAAGATTCCAATCATCTGATTCAGCTAAATTAGACAAATATTTAACGTATTGATCTTGAGATATTTTCCTTTCTGATTTTCTATTATTAGCATGTTTAGTCGCTTCAAATAAAATATCATTTACTAAAACGTTATTTTTATCTTTATTATTCATATTCATTACCCCTTTAAAATTACTTGTATATTATCTATAGGAATATCATATTTCTTAGATAGTCCTATTTTTGCTTGGTCTATTGAAAGTTCGCCAACATTATCTTTTTTGTATACATTAATAAATGGGCGGTGGTCGAGATTGTCCTCGCTATTTACTATAATCTGCCCTCCATTGCTGTTGCTGAGATCATTAGTCCATTCAACATCAATATTAAGATTATTTGCAATATCTTGAGATTCTTCACTACTTATTACAATCTCATTGTCAGTAATTTCACCTTTTTTACGTTTTTTATCAATTATTTCTTGAATGCTTTGAGTGTACTGTGTTGCTTTGACCATCATCCAGTAGGAATGCTCTGCATGTTCTTCAATTGTTTTTAGTATTTCTATAACTGAGCCCTCTTTATTACAAACTTCAAAAGGGAAATCTATCTTAAGCTCACCATCTTTAAATTTTTTCTTTTGTTGTTCAATGAATAAGTTCTTAGATACCTCATCATTATTCACATAAACATTTGATCCAATGATTTCATCCATTTCAGTTTGAGTAAAAAGATTAAGATCTTCGTAAAATTTAGTCTCTTCTCTGTTATGCATCATTATTGCCGAGATAGCATTCTCATCAAAAACATTTGTTTCACCAAAAAACTTTGGCTTCACAAAATTTTCTAGAGACCAATCCAAATCATCAAAAGATTTGATGTTTAATAAATCTAAAATCTCTTGCTCTGAAAAATATGAAATAGGATTTTTCTTATTCTCATATAATGAAGGGATATTTATCTCAGCATATTCTCTAAAAGAAATTTCATAAAAAGGATCATCTGGATGAATATTTGAATGCTTCTTATTAGATAATTTATCTATATTTGATATTTTACAAATCATAAATCCAGTATCCTGATTGGGAATCTTATCTATGTAAAAATGATCTAATTGCATAAATCGTGAACTTGAAATATTGGATATAAACTCTCTAAATAATGATGAATTTTTATTTAATGAAAATACTACATAGTCACATTTACTCGCCCTCTTAATATTAAGATTGTTTCTTGGGGCAGACCTTAATGTTGATTTTAAGACATGCTCTGTTCTATGGGTGTGTAGGCATATTATTTCTTTTTCTTTGTCATTTGTGTTTTTCATTATTGTATTGAAACATAATATTTATATATTTGCAATACTTATGTAATACTTTTTATATACTTTATTCTTTATTAGTTGCTTATACACATATATTAAGTATATTTATTAATAAATAATATATAAAAAGTAAATGATTAGTATGGAAATTAAGGATTGAGGATGTATGTTTAAAATTTTTTAAGTGGTAAAAGATAAGCCAGCGTTATTTTTTTCAAGTGCTTTTTCAGCTCTATAGCTAGATCGAACCATTGGACCTGATACAACTTCAAGAAATCCTTTTTTTAGTCCAATCTGTCTGTAATTCTCAAACTCCTCAGGTGTTACCCACCTTTCAATAGGATGATGATTTCTGGTTGGTCTCAAATATTGACCAATTGTTAATATATCTACTTTATTTTTAATTAAGTCATCCATGGTATTTTCTATCTCAATATTGGTTTCTCCAAGACCTAAAATAATACTTGTTTTGGTAAGCACCTTTGGGTTGATGCGTTTTGATTCAGCAAGTACATCTAATGTCTGCTGATATCCTGCTCGAATATCTCTAACTTGATGCGTTAGCCTTTCAACAGTTTCGATGTTTTGAGCAAAAACCTCTAATCCACAATTTACTATAGTATCTATTGATGAAGATAGCCCTTTGAAATCTGGGGTTAGAGCTTCGACTGAAGTATTTGGATTTAATTCTTTTATAAGTTTTACTGTATCAGCAAAATGTTGTGCTCCTCCGTCAGGAAGGTCATCTCTGTTTACAGATGTTAAAACAACGTATTTGAGTTTCATTATCTTGACAGCCTTAGCAGTATTCATTGGCTCATCCTTATCGAGCCATCCGTTAGGATTGCCAGTATCGACTGAGCAAAACTTGCAAGCTCTTGTGCACACCGACCCCATCAACATAAACGTTGCTGTTCCAGCAGACCAACACTCACTTATATTTGGGCAGTGAGCTTCCTCACAAACTGTATAAAGTTGTTTACTTTGGACTTGTTCTTTTACTTTGTGAAAATTTGGATTGAATTCTGCTTTTACTTTGAGCCAGCTAGGTTTCTTAGGTGTTGGAATATCAGCATACTTATTAAATTTTTGACCATTTTTAATAGCTTTGATGCCATCTCTATTGGTTATCTTGGTTGTAGTAATTATTTCCATGATTAAAAAATATTTCTTAGTAAATCTATTACTAATTTCTCTAATTGTAATTTAGATATATCTTTATTTAAATCTTTTATCTGTATAACCTCAAGACCTTCATAGCCACATGGATTGATTTGTTTGAATGGTGATAAGTCCATATCAAAATTAAGACTAATGCCATGGTAAGTTTTCCCTTTTGAAATTCTTAAACCGATAGAGGCAATTTTCTTTTTATCTACATATACCCCAGGCGCACCCTCAACAAAATTACAATCAATTGAAACTTGTTTAAGTAAATCTTTAATAAAATTTTGTATGGTTAAGACTAATTTCTTTGGGCTAAAGTCTAATTTTTTTATATCGAGTAAGAAATAGATAACTAGTTGGCCAGGCCCATGATAGGTTACCTCTCCTCCTCTATCTGATTGAACAACTGGAATTTCTTTTGCATTTAAGATGTGACTTCTATCTGCTGCTGTTCCAAGGGTGAATATAGGCGGGTGTTCAAGCAACCAAATCTCATTGGTGAAATTCTCACTTTGTATATGAGATTTCATTAAATCTAATGTTTCATGGTAATTAACAACACCAAGAGATTTAAAAGTTAAGTCTTCAAGCACTATTTATTTCTTGATTCAACAAAGGCATCTTCAGAAATTTGATGATAAGCAGATACATTATTCTTAAATTTTAGATATGAATCATATACCTTTGCAATAGACTCATCTTCTTTGGCTAAGTCTTCAAGAATTTTATTGGAAATCTCTCTAAATTCTTCTATTACATCATCTGGTAACTTTCTTAGCTCAACGCCATGAACATCAACTAATTCGGTAAGTGCTTGATTATTTTTTGCTAAATATTCATCTAGCATATCTTGATTAACCGCTTTGGAAGCAGTCTCAATAATAACTTGTAAATGTTTTGGCAAAGAGTTCCAGGCATCCATATTGATTAATAATTCAAGCATAGGGCCAGGTTCGTGCCACCCTGGATAGTAATAATATTTGGCTGCTTGATGAAAGCCAAAGGTAAGATCATTGTATGGACCAACCCATTCTGTTGCATCTATTACTCCTGTTTGAAGAGCCGTGAAGAGCTCTCCACCTGGTAGAGTCACTGGAATACCGCCAGCTTCTTTCAATACCTCACCACCAATACCAGGAATACGCATTTTGAGACCTTTGATGTCATCAAGAGAATTAATTTCTTTGTTAAACCAGCCAAACATTTGGGTGCCTGTATTTCCAGCTGGAATAGGATAGATATTAAAGGGTTCATAGATCTCTCTCCATAATTCTAGTCCTCCGCCCCTATTAACCCAGGCGTTAATTTCATCTGCTGTAAGACCAAAAGGAACACTGGTGAAAAATTGTGCAGCAGGTACCTTTCCTTTCCAAAAGTATCCTCCGCTATGGCCCATTTGATGAGAGCCACTAGAAACAGCGTCAAATACTCCAAATGCTGGAACCTGTTCTTCAGCACCATAAACAGTTATTGTCATTTGACCATCGCTCATTTCTTCGACAAGATCTGCAATGCGCTCTGGTGCCATTCCAAGTCCTGGATAATTCTTTGGCCACGAAGTAACCAGTCGCCAATTGTATGTTTTTTCTTTATCTACAGATGTTATCTCAACATTTGTAGCTTCACTGGAGCAGCCAGCTATAAGAATTATTAAAGATAAGGAAATAATTTTATTCATTATAATTTTTCAAGATTTGCATATGCCATTACTAACCATTTTGTCCCAAAATCATCAAAATTTACTTGGACTCTTGCGGTATCTCCAGAGCCTTCATAATTTAAAACAATACCTTCACCAAATTTCTTATGTAGAACTTTCTGGCCTAATGAAATACCTATTTCCTCCTCAAATTCCATTTTTGTTTCATTAAAGTCTTTTCTATTATAAGGAATATTAGTTTGTGCTCTAGGCCTTATTTCATCAATAAGATCTTTTGGAATTTCACGCAAAAATCTTGAAGGTGGATTGAAGGTATCTGTACCATGCAATCTTCTTGATTCAGCATGAGTTATATAAAGTTTTTCCATTGCTCTTGTTATTGCGACATAACATAACCTTCTTTCTTCCTCCAATTGAGAGGCGCTTTCCATGGATCTTCCATGAGGAAATAAACTTTCTTCAAGCCCGGTAAGAAGTACTAATTTAAATTCTAAACCCTTTGCAGAGTGCATTGTCATTAATTGAGCAGCATCATCGTGTTCTGAGGCCTGCCTATCTCCAGAGTCTAAAGAAATAATATCTAGATAACTTTCTGCTATTTCTAAATTAGATTTATCTTCACTGATGCTTTGTTCAAAGTTCTTAGTAGCAGTAATTAATTCCTCTAAATTTTCTGTTCTTGTTTTACCCTTCTCGCCAGGCTCTTTAGCATGATAGGCATACAAACCTGTTTCTTTGATAATTAATTCCATTAGTTCTGATAATAAATTCTCTTCAATAAAAGATTTACATCCAGCAATAAATTCTAAATAGTCTTTTAATCCTGCGCCGCCTCTTCCTCCGATGGATCCTTCATCTACTAATTTAGCTGATGCTTTTATGTAAGATAAATTAAATTGTTTGGCAGTATTTCTGATCTTTGCAAGGGTCTTTTCTCCTACGCCTCTTGTAGGATTAGAAATAGATCTCTCAAATGATGGATTGTCATTGTTATTAAAAACAACTTTTAAATAAGCTATTGCATTTTTTATTTCTAATCTTTCATAAAACCTAAGCCCTCCATAAATTCTATAGGGGATGCTCACTCTTAATAGGGCTTCTTCTATTGCTCTGGATTGAGCATTTGATCTATATAAAACCGCTGTCTCTTCATATACTCCGCCTTTATGCATCCAGTCTTTTAGAATATCTGCAATAAATCTAGCCTCGTCTTGTTCGTTGTAAGCCTGATAAAGAATTATTTGTTCTCCCTCTACCTTATCTGTCCATAGGTTTTTACCTAATCTATCTTGATTGTTGCCGATAAGGGCATTTGCAGCATTGAGAATTATGTTAGTTGACCTATAGTTTTGTTCTAGTCTTATCACTTCGGTGTCTTTAAAATCCTCAGTAAAAGCATTTACATGCTCTACTTTGGCACCACGCCAACCATAAATTGATTGATCATCATCACCTACTGCAGTTATATTGGCTTTGTCAGAGGCAATTTCCTGTAGCCACTTATATTGAATCGTATTTGTATCTTGAAACTCATCTATTAAGACAGATTTGAATCTAGTTTGAAAAAAAGTTTTTACAGATTTTGAATTTAATAAACATTCGTAAGATTTTAATAGTAGCTCGCCGAAGTCTACTAAATGGTCTCTTTGACAAATCTCCTCATACTCTTTGTATACCTTTTTAACTGTTTCTGTATAAAAATCTCCTTTATCGTCCACACCATTACTTCGAAGTCCATCATCTTTCCAAGAATTTATTTGCCACTGACTTTGTCGTGCTGGCCAAGTAGCTTCATCTAAACTAAATTCTTTAGAGATTCTCTTCACAATTCTTAACTGATCATCTGAATCTATAATAGTAAATCCACTGGATAAGCCTGCTTCTTTATGAAATCTTTTTAAGAGTTTATGAGATAAGCCATGGAAAGTTCCAACCCAAGAATCCACCATTGGGGACTGCAGTAAAGTCTCTATTCTTGATCGCATCTCATTAGCAGCCTTGTTAGTAAAAGTAACTGCCATGATTGAAGAGGGATTAACTCCAAGAGCCTCAACCTCCCATGCAATTTTATGAACCAAGACCCTAGTTTTTCCAGAGCCTGCGCCTGCTAAAACAAGTAAGTGCTGTTTTTCAGAAGTAACAGCACTTCTTTGATCGTCGTTTAAATTTTCTAAAATATGAGATACATCCATTTAGGGATTCATTTTTTTCGTTAAGTTAGATATTCTAACCTTATGTCGACAAAATTATTGAGACAAATTAAAAATTCACTTCCTGATTTAAGAAAGTCTGAAAAGGTTGTTGGTGAGTTCATCCTAAAAGACCCTAAATCAATCATAACTATGAAGACGGCTGAAGCTTCAGGAGCTATGGGGATAAGCGAGCCAACTCTCATAAGATTTTGTAAGGCTATAGGTTTTACAGGATTTCAGGATCTAAAAATTAATCTATCTCAACAGTTAGCAGCCGATGATTACTTTGTAATGTATGAAATAAAGGAAGATGATTCTATTCATGAATTATGTGAGAAAGTTTTTGATACTACAATTAGCGAAATTCTAAATGTTAGATCTCAAATTGATCAAGGTATTTTAGAGAGCGCGATTGAAACTTTGGTTAATGCAGAAAGAGTAGAGTTTTATGCTTTTGGTGGCTCAGCTCCTGTTGCCATGGATGGGCAACACAAATTCTTTAGATTAAAAATTCCTTCATCGTATATTTCAGATCCTCATCTTCAATTTATGTCAGCAAATTCACTAGAAAAAAATGATGTTGTGGTAGCAATTTCTCAATCAGGAACTACTGCTGCTTTAATAGACAGTGTAAAAATTGTCAGAAAAAATGGAGTTAAGGTTATTGGAATAATGCCAGGAAATACCCCATTGGCAAATGTTTGTGACTTTCCATTAACTATTGATGTGGGCATAAATAATCGTATATCAAAACCTGTTACATCCAGGATAGCTTACACAGCTATTATTGACGTTTTAACAATGGGGGTTGCTCAATTAAAACCAGAAGCACAAGAGCATTTATACAATATCGCTGATAGTCAAAGGTCTCTTAAAGTAGATAATTAATAAATTGCTGATTCTCTAAACCAGAGATTAACTGCCCATTTTTCACCCGCAACAACTGGGGAACCGGCATGCAATGCATCTGGATTAATTTCAGTAGTGCCTTCTATGCAATTATGAAAAACAACAACATCACCTTTTTTTGGTTTGACTGAAACACCCACTTCAGGAAACTCAGTTGCTCCTCCCTCTTCTACATCATTTAAATATGCCAAAGCTGTGACCATTCGCTGCCCTCCAGGAAACCAATTATTTTGACCTTCTTCGGTTGTTTTATCAAATGCATCAAAATGAGGCTTATATTCATTACCAGGACCATAATACACTAGCTGAAATTGCTCAGCATTATTTATAGGCATTTGAACTAAAACTGAAAATCTTTTACTAACCTCGTGAACAATATCATTTGCACTATGCTCTAACCAACAATAATCATTAGTTCTACTGGCATGAACCTCGTGTTCTGAATCTGTGATGACAGTTGCCCTTTCCATTTTTCCTTTGCCAAGTTCTACAAATGAGTCGCATTCTAAATCAGAAAGAAAATTAGACACTACATAAACCATAGGATTAGTAGAATATAGGGTTACGTTTTCAGATATTTTTTTTGGTTTCATTTTCGATTCAAATTATACTATTTTTGTAAATTAAATTTAAATAGTAATGAAAATCTTTATTTCGATAGCTTCTTACCAAGATGCGCTTCTGGAGACGACAATCAAAAGTGCATATGAGAAATCTGATATGCCAGAAAACCTCATTTTTGGTATTTGTGATCAATCGTCTATTCCTCTAGATATAGAATCTATTAAATTTAATAATCAAATGAAGTACGAGCATATTGATCCTTTAGAGTCTGAGGGACCATGCTGGGCAAGATCTAGGATACAAGAAAAATTTGAAGATGAAGAATATTACCTTCAGATAGATTCTCATATGCAATTTGATCAAAGTTGGGATTCATATTTAATAAAATATATCGAAGAAATAAGATCTGTTGATTCTGAAATGCATCAACTTCCAATTATTACTTGTTACCCTCGTTCTTTTGATGTTGTTAGTATTGAAACTAAAAAATTTGAGCTTAATAAAAGTGATTGCAATACCCACACCATTGCTTATAGAGAAGATGCCATGTTTATAAAAGAAAGTTTTTGTAGGCAAATTGGATCGATTGCAACAAAAGAAATATCTCATGGATATTTAATAGCTGCAGGATTTTTATTTTCAACAAAAGAATTTGTAAAACAAATTCCGTATGACTCTGATTTTTATTTTTATGGAGAAGAAATATCCATAATGCTCAGGGCTTTTACAAGAGGTTTTGGAATATTTCATTTACCAGCAATTCCAATTTTTCATTTGTATACTGAAACTACAGATATCAAAAGGAAGTTGCATTGGGATGAAGATGAAGATAGCAAGAGAGAGACAAAGTGGCATCAAAGGGAAGAAATTAGCATTAAAAAGTTAAGTGATATTATTAATAACAAAATAGAAGGAATATTTGGATTAGGAAACAAAAGAACTATGAAGGATTATGAATATTTATCTGGTGTTGATCTGATAAATAAAAAAGTCATTGAAAAGGATAAAGCTTTTACTGGAAATTTTGTTTCATCATTACCATGGGATAAGGAGCTTTTTTAAAATAATCTTGGCTTAAATGATAAAATTATTAAATAACATTTGGGAGAAAATATGAGCGAAGAAATAAAGAAATTCTTCAGTACCTATACTGATTTTGTAACAAAAGTAACAAGTGAGCCAAGTATTGATTTAGATGCTCTAAAGAAAAGTTTTGATGAAATTGAGCAAAATTCAGGCATTAAAACGCCTCGATTACTTACTGCAGCTCTAGGGCTAGGTAGCGAAACAGGTGAGTTTGTTGAGATTGTCAAAAAGATGTATCTCCAAGGCAAACCGCCTTCAGAAGATAATATATTTCATATGAAAAGAGAGCTTGGAGACATTATGTGGTACTGGGTAACTGCATGCGCTTCTCTTAATTTAGACCCTTATGAAGTTATAAGTGAAAATCAAGAAAAACTTGCTGCGAGATATGGAGAAAAATTTGAAGTTCAAAGAAGTGAAACTCGTAAAGAAGGCGATCTATAGGCAGTTATACAAAGTTTATGGACCACATAAAAGATTTAAAGATTGTTATCACAGCTGGAGCATCTGGAATAGGTTCAGAAGCAGCGATTGCTTTATCAAAAGCTGGAGCTAAGGTCATGGTGTGCGACGTAAACAAAAACACTCTAAAGTCTTTTTCAAATAATAATCCAGAAATTGGTACTTACCATGCTGATGTATCAAATGAATCTGATGTTCATTCTTTCTTTAAAGACATAAAAAGTAAATTTAATAGTATCGACGTCTTGATTAATAATGCTGGTATCTCTGGGCCATCGGGTAAGCTTGAAGATATAGATTTTGATAAATGGGAGGAAACATTAAATGTTAATTTGAATGGTTTATTTCTAGTAACAAGGTCTGCTATTCC
This sequence comes from uncultured SAR86 cluster bacterium, assembly GCA_902520725.1. Lineage (GTDB taxonomy): Bacteria > Pseudomonadota > Gammaproteobacteria > Magnimaribacterales > D2472 > SAR86A. The sequence goes on from CABYPB010000001.1 coordinate 80,601, forward strand.
ACTTTTAAAAGATAAAGGAGGATCAATTATTAATATTGGCTCTACATCATCTTTTTTAGGTAATCCTTTAAGATCTGCATACTCTGCGACTAAATGGGGTTTAATTGGATTAACAAAAACATGGGCTATGGAATATGGCGAAAATAATATAAGAGTCAATGCTGTCTGTCCTTGTTCGGTCAATGGAGAGCGAATCGAGAGTGTTATTGAAAAAGAAGCAAAATATAGAAACACAACTTCTGAAAAAATTAAATCTGCATATTTAGAACAAACCTCTTTAAAAACATTTATAGATGTTGAAGAGGTTATTGGAATGTTAGTATATTTAATATCGCCTTTAGCAAAAAAAATTACAGGTCAAATGTTGGTTATAGACGGGAACACTGAGAGCCTGTCTATGAAATATATGGATTAAAAATGAAAGCTGTATGGTACACAAAAACTGGTAAAGCAGGAGACGTTCTTCAAATCGGGGAGCAGGATAATCCTGTGCTAATTGCAGGAGAGGTATTAGTTAGAGTTAGAGCGTCTGGCATAAACCCATCAGATGTAAAAACTAGAGCCGGTGCAAGAGGTAAGCTTCAATTCCCTAGGGTAATACCACATTCTGATGGTAGTGGAGAAATTATAGATGTTGGTGAGGGGATAGACAAAAGCAGGATTGGTGAAAAGGTCTGGATATGGAATGCTGCATTTGGCAGAGCTCATGGCACATGCGCAGAGTTAGTTACCTTGCCTGATCAGCAGGCGGTTAAGATAAACGATAATGTTTCATATGAATCAGCGGCATGTATGGGCATTCCAGCATCGACTGCTTATTATGGAATACATTCAAATGGTTCTGTTAAGGATAAAACGGTTTTGGTTTCTGGTGGAGCTGGTGCCGTCGGTTTTTATGGAATTCAGTTAGCCAAGTTAGCTGGCGCTAATGTAATCACAACAATAAGTAATGACGAAAAAGCTAATATTGCCAGTTCTGCTGGAGCAGACAAAATAATTAACTATAAGACTGGAAATGTTGTTGAAGAGGTCATGGAATACACTGACAACAATGGTGTGGATAGAATCTTTGAAGTTGAGTTTGGGGGCAACCTTCCAATTAACGAAAAGATTATAAATTCTAACGGTGTGATTGTAACGTATGGGTCAATGGCAGAAATGGAGCCGAAGCTTCCCTTCTATAATCTAATGTTCAAAGGCGTTAAAATTGATACTTTTCTTATATATACAATTGAAGAAACATTTAGAAAAGAAATATTGAGCGGGCTTTCAGAATTATTAAATCAAGAATCTCTAAAACATATGATTTCAAAAACCTATTCGATTGATGACATTATTGATGCTCATAATGCAATGGAGAGTGGCTCAATTATTGGAAATATTGTTATAGAGGTTTAATGAGATAATTGGCTATGAGATTCCCTTCAAATATTCATAAGATTCTTAAAAATTATATATATGCATATTACGATCCGACTGATGGTTCATATCTTCCGTTTTATGTTGGTCGAGGAATTGAAAACCGAGCATTTTCACACTTAAAAGGATCGCATAACTTCGAGGTTCAAAAAATATTAGACAAGCTTAAAGATCTTGGATTAAGTCCACAAATTAAAATTATTGTTCATGGTTTGACCCTTCAACAAGCAAAAGTTGCAGAAACTGCTGCAATTGCTTTGCTTGGCAAAGATAATCTTGCAAACGTTGTAAAAGGAAGTCGATCTAATTTTACAAATGCTAGTCCAAGAGAAATTATTGATCACTACAATGCTAAAGAAGTGATTTTAAAACATAAAGTTATAATGATAATTAGAAATCCTTGGAATCCTGATTTACCAGAATATGAGCATTATGATAGAACAAGATCTGCGTGGCGCCTAGGAAGTAAAAAAGATCTAGCTCAGTATGCTTTTCTTGTTCATCAGGGAATTGTTAAGCGAGTATATACAGTAAAAGCTTGGTACCCTGATGGTACGACATTCCATTCAAGAAATAATCCTGATCCAAATAATCCTTTTTACAAAAAAGATTACACTCATAGGGATAGATTTGAATTTGTTGGACGTTTGCTTAATCAAGATGATGAAATTTCAAAAAAATATCTTGGCAAATCAATTAAGCGATACATAAGGGCAAGTGGATCGCCCTGCCACTATAGTTATAATAGATCTGGAGATGTATATAAGTTTGATACAAAGGGAAAAATCACTAATCCTTGATTGGTAATATATCCTTAAAGTACCATATTTTATCTAATTATCAGAAAAAACTATTATCTTGTCATAAGGCTTATATTGTCTTCTTTGTGATTTTTTAGGATTAATGTTTACTCCAGCATTTAGAGATCTTAACTTTTTCTTTTTTGAAGCTTGATAGCCTATTGCTGTTTCCCCTTTTTCTCCAGCAGATTTGCATATGGTATAAAAATCTATTGGTTCTGAAATATCAACATAGTCAGTTATTGGTCTAAAATAAATTTCGGAACCTTGAGGTGAAGACAAATAATCAAAGAACTTACCCAATAATGGATTTTCTGCGATTTGAACCAGCATTGATTGAACAATGTCTTCGCTATATAAATAATCATCGTCAGAATCAGATGCAAATATTTCAGCATTTTGGGAATTAATTAATTCAGTTGTTAGTAGAAAATTTTTATTTGTCTTCTTTTCTATATCCCTAAGATTAATTAAAGTAAATAAAGTTTCAGCATCACAATCATCAATGTTATTAACTCCATTAAAAGAACTAACAATTAAAACGTTGTCGCCATCGTTAATATCCAAAGTATCTAAAAATTCTCTTGATTTAATATCACCATTTATAAAGCTTATATCTATGTCTTTATTTGAATCTAGCTTTTCGATTAAATCTAAGGTATTTGGATTATCATTCACAAGTTTTATATTTGATCCGCTATCAAGATATTTTGCTAAATGGCTACAAACAACATTTATTTTATCTAAGCCATCAAATGCGCCTCCAAAGATAAAAACAGTTTCAACTTTCTTTGTTTTCGATTTTGTATTAACTATTTTAGTTGTATCTATATTGGTATGCGATTCACCATCTTTGATAACAGTATCATCATCTTCTGAAATTGCTATTAAGTTATCATTTGCCTCTATAGTCTCATCAAAACTTGGGTTAATTAAAATCTTACCGTCTCTTTCAATTCCAATAATGCTTGACGAGTCATAGGAGATTACAGCCTCACCATAATTTAATCCTATTAATGATTTTTCTTTATGGAAATAGATCTCATCTCCATCGAAATTAACTAGCTCAAGGTACACATTAGCTAGTCCGGTCTGAAGGCATGTTTGAGCATCAATACGAGCAAGCATGTCCCCAAAATATAAAACTTGAGCTTCATCACCACCAATTATTTTTGCAAGATCATAATTTTCTTTTTTATTAAGTTTTGAAACAATATTATATTTTTCTTCTTTTCTATCAGGATTATTTATAATCGCAGCGAGCGTTTTAATAGTTTTCATATCATCGTTATGATTAATCAATACTGACTTGGCTGCGTTTAAATTCACATGGTTCAGGTGTTTCCTGTTATATGTTGCGCCTTGTTTAGGTATTATTTTTTGATAATCTTTTTTTTCTGAGAACATATGTTGTATTTTTTCATTTGCCTCAACTGGATTCATTTGATCTAGAATTACTATGTTCGCATTCGTCTTATTTTCATTTGCTAGTAGCAGTTCTCTAATAACAAGAGATATCCCTGAGGACCAACCAAGAATTAGTTGATGATCTGATTCTTGTATTGCCGATTTACCTTGTCTTATCTCATCTATCCTATCGCTTATAACGTTTACAATTAAACCAATGACAACTGATGAGAAGAATAATCCAGTTATAGCTATGACAGTATTATTCAGAATATTAACTAAGCTAGAATTCGAGTCGTTGCCTTCTCCAATCAAGGATGCGAAAAAGAAATCAAAAAATCTTTCTATAAAGCTATTAGATTGTCCAGAAGATTGAAAGTCTAACGTTGTTATTAATAAAACCACCAGCACAACCACTATAAATAAAATATATATAACGCTTAAAAAGCTTCTTGAGAGGCTTTTATCGATTTGATACCTAAGTCTTTGAAATAGTTTCATCTTTAAAATAATAATATAAACCTAATCATTCGTAATATATAGAAATAAAATAAATAAAAGATAAGAAATTCATACTTAAAAGTGTTTAAAAAACTTCTATTTATCACTATAAAATATGAAAAGCTACCCATCACTAATTTGCGTTCACTATAAAAAGAAATTATATTTAAATTAGGGTAAATAAAGAGGGTATGAAATGGGAATCAAATTTGATGGAACAAAAGTAAAGGATGGAAGTAAAACCATTGCTAACGTTTATAGAGATGCCTTAAAAGAGGGAAGCTCTTCTGGGGGCAAGACCTTAGGAAATATATATCGTGATGCTATTAAGTTAGGTAGCTCTTCAGGAGGCAAGACTCTTTGTAATATTTCAAGAGGAGATATAAGAGAAGGTAGTTCCTCTGGAGGAAAAAAACTAATAAGTCTTAAAGATGCTGCAAAATCAATTGGTACAACTTCACAAGGACCATCAACTGCGCTAGTTTGGTGGTTTTTTGGAAGATAAAATATAAGGTAGTTAAAAATGTTGAGATGGGCAATAAGAGCGGTAGCTGCAAATAGCTATAGAAAAAAAGCAATTTCAGAGTCATCAAGAGCAAGTAGTAAAGCTAATGATGCTAAAAGAAAGTTTAGTTATGCAAAAAGAGAGAAGGATACAAATAAAAAACTAGATTATATGTGTGAAGGTTTGGATAACTTAGCCGAGGCAGTTAGTCATAGCTCGAATTCTATTGAGCCACTCGCTGAGGTATCTTTTGTAGCATCACTGCTGGTAGAAAGTATTCAAAATAATCTCGATGAGCAAACTAAAGATATTGTTGAAAAATTAAAATAAAATTTTAAAGCTGAATAAGTATTATCAACTATCCATTATCAACAATAATTTTTTATAGATTGCTATCATTGCATAAGTATCAAGCCAACAGTATTTAAGCAAACTTTCTCTGATTTCATCGATTTTATTATCATCATTATGTTTCAATTCTCTAAAAGCAGTTGAGGCCATTCCACCATCGCTAATTTTTAGATTCTTATAATTTAAATCTGGATCATTTTTATAAAGAGCTGGAAGAACTTTTTTAATAGAGAAGCTTCCTCCAAAATCAGGATGATAATATCCACCTTTTGCAAAAGGATCTTTAAGGTCTAATATTCTATTATTTAAGTCAAGTAACCTATCTGAAAGATCGAGACAAAAAATACTAAGATCTTTTATAACCCCCTTTTCAAATATTTGATGATAGGTAATTATTGAGCCCTCCTCTGGGATATTTTTGAGCATACTTTCTGCGATAGCTCTTCTAGGGTCATCATCATGATTTGCCAGAAATTCAAAATGATCTATATCCTCTAATGAATCATTAGGATTCTTTTGCACATGAAGTGAATACTGGAATGGCATCTTTTCATTGGGCATCTGATCAATATGATTTGGAAGTGGCTCACTATAAGTTTCAAAATCAAAATAACTAATTGGATAAGATACTGAAGAAATAAAGCTTTGAATTAATTTTTTATCAATAAATGGAGTATTGCTAAGCGTTGATTTAATTTGTATCTGCTGGATATTAGAAAAGTCAGAAATATTTTCTATTTTTTCAAAGGTATCTATGCCTTGATCATATAATTTAAACTTCTTTTTACTTCTCATTCTATAGAGTTTAAAAACAGAATTAATATCGTCTTTTGCTTTAGGCCAACAATGATCTTCAAAAGAGCATTTCTGATTCTTGTTATGGTGACCACTAATTCTTTCATCAGGTGGGGAATCCATGGATGAGATTTCTTTTAAATTTACGAGGGTCTGAGAAATTTCTATTTGATTTGATTTAACATCTTCAGTTAATAAATGGCGTTTGAAAACATTATTGAGATCTAGCTCTTTCTTTCTTTTATAAACTTTTTCTAAGGTTATTACATATATATCATTTAATTTTAGGCCGTCGATTTGATTTAAAACAAACCATTGTATGCTAGCGTCCTCTTTATGAACTTCTTTCAAGCTTGAGGAAGACTTTACTTCGAATATGTCCCAGCCATTTGATGTTTTGTTCATAACATCAACTCTGACAAAAACACCATCTACATAAAAGGAACCCTCAAAAATGACCTTAGTTCCATTTTTTATAGCATCTTGAGTTAAGTCATGCATTTCTTGGTAGTTTCCAGCAAGGAAAGGAATCTCAACACCGTTAGAAAAAGTATCTTTTACCCTTTCTCCAACTTCTTCACCATCTCTTAATCTTTGTAAGGCCTGATTATCTTTTAAATTAGGGTCTTCATATCCATTATATTTAAACCAAAAGCATCTTTGGCACTCTTGCCCTACCACAAAGTTTGATTTAGTAATCATGAGATGATTATTTTAAATAATCTCATTAATTATTTTCATGAGACATTCTTCTGGCGAGCAAAGGAGTGAATGCTCCCATGAATTAATCCAAATTTGTTTAAAGTCATCTATGGAGTCATCTTCTTTATTGAATATCTCAAGATCGTTCCATATCTGATTTAATAATGAAGTCTTGCCACTACCCCATTCTCCTTGAACTCCTATTGTCATTGGGGTATCTGTTCTTTTTACAAAATCTACAAGAGCATCCTTATAAGAAGAAATTTTTAATGCGTCATCTCCACCCTGACGCAAAGCCTCATCTACAATCCCAACCATAATCTATTACCAAAAAATAACTACATAAATAATATACATATAAATGTAGTCATCTGCAAAATAGAAATGATATAAACTAGCTTTATGATTTATTTATTGTCATCGTTGTATTTTCTATATGGTTTTGTACTTTTTTATACGTACTTCAAAGGTTATAGCCTTTTGAGATATTTACTAAAAAGAAAAAATATAAATGCTGTTTTAACAATAGAGTTAATCTTTATTATTTTAGCTTCCTTCATTGTATTCACATCACAACCATTGAATTGGATTGTTGCTTTAATAATGTTTACGCATCTAATTGGAGTTGGCTGGTTAATTTCTAATCCTGATAGTTATTACACAATGATTGATACAAATTCTACAGATATGGATTCACTTGAAACTGCTTCGGCTATGATTGTGTTTGGGTATGGAGTTTTTGTTTATTCTTCTAAGTTTTTTTTAGGTTAATTCTTCTATCCTTTTTAGCAAACTGGAAGTATCCCATCTTCCTCCTTCAGCATCTTGAATATCTTTATAGAATTCATTAATAATTTTAGTCACATCAAGACTGATATTAGATTTATCTGCTTCTTTTAATACTATATCTAAATCCTTTCTCATTAAATCAACAGCAAATCCATAGTCATATTTGTTTTGAGTCATTGTTTTCCATCGGTTATCCATTTGCCATGATTGTGCTGCGCCCTTTGAAACAACCTCAAGAACATCTTGAGTATTTAAGCCAACTTTTTTTGAGAAATTAATACCTTCAGCCAGTGCCTGAATAAGCCCAGCAATACATATCTGATTAACCATCTTTGTGAGTTGACCAGATCCAGATGGCCCCATATATTTAATAAATTTAGTATACGGTTCTAAAATGTTTTCAACTAAATTAAATGCTTCTTTGTCTCCTCCAGCCATAATGGACAATTGACCTGATTGAGCACCAGCCTCACCCCCAGATACAGGAGCATCAATATAAAAGATGTCATTAGGATTAAGCAATTCATTCATTTCCATAGATAGATCTGATGATGTTGTTGTGTGATCAACTATTATTGAACCTTGTTTAAGATAATTAATCATTCCGTCTTTTCCTGCAATTACATCTCGAACATCACTATCATTTCCAATACAGATCATTATCACATCTGATAATTTAGCAATCTCCGCAGGAGAATTACAAATAACGCCTTTATATTTAGTATTCCAAATTTTAGATTTTTCTGATGTTCTATTAAAAACAGAAATATTATTATTTTGATTTGCCAGATGCCCAGCCATGGGGAACCCCATCACACCTAAACCAATAAAGCCCAAGGCTTTACTCATACTATAAAATCTTCTCTATCTTTTTTAGCAGTTCTTTTAGTTCCATCTTTTGTCTGATACTCAGATGTAATACCCTTAGTGCCTTCAATATTCTTTAATAAAAGAGTATAGATGACGACCATAACTATCCATAAAATTGGAATTATAATGACTGTCTCTATCATAGAATTTACTTAACCACTGATTTTTGACTTGAATGCGTTAAAAGCAGATTCATATTCTGATTTAATTCTGCCAACAAGCTCTGCAACAGATGGAGAGTCTTTAATGCCACCAATGCCCTGTCCTGAACCCCATATATCCTTCCAAGCTTTTGAATCAGTGTTTCCACCTGAGCCAAAATTCATAGATGATTTGTCTGCATCTGGAAGATTATCTGGATCTAATCCAGCATTTTTAATAGAAGGCTTTAAATAATTGCCATGCACTCCAGTAAATAATGATGAATAAACAATATCTTCAGCTGCACTAGCTTCTAACATTCTTTTGTATTCTTGATCTGCATTTGCTTCTTCAGTAGCGATAAATCTAGTACCTAGATATGCAAAATCTGCACCTAATGCAATCGCTGAAGCAACTGCATGCCCATCTCCAATTGAGCCTGATAAAATTACTGTTCCATCAAACCATTTCTTGACCTCTCTTAGTAGAGCAAATGGTGACAATGCTCCAGCATGTCCTCCAGCTCCTGCACAAACTAGAATTAAACCATCAACACCTTGTTCAGCTGCTTTCTTTGCATGTCTTACGCTAATCACATCATGATAAACAAGTCCGCCATAGCTATGTGCTGCCTCAACAACCTCAGCAGGCGGTCTCAATGAGGTTATTATTATTGGAACTTCATGTTTTACACATGTTTCCATATCCTGCATTAATCTATCATTTGATCCATGGCAAATCTGATTTACTGCAAATGGGGCAACTTTTGCATCTGGGTTCTGCTCTTGATATTCGGCGAGCTCAGTCTTAATCCTAGTGATCCATTCTTCAAGGACATGTTGCGGTCTTGCATTTAAAGCTGGAAAAGAACCTATAACTCCAGCTTTGCATTGAGCAATTACTAGATCTGGTCCAGAAACTAAAAAAAGTGGTGCTCCAATTACTGGTATAGAAATATTTTCTTCGATATGTTTATGAATAGGCACTTAAGGACTCCTTAATAAAAATATTTTTTAAAACTTTCCTGGATAATCATCAATCAGATAGACAAAGGCTCTTACCCCTTCATCTAAAGCGGAATCATCAACATAAAAATATGGTGAATGATTACCAGCAACATCTGTTCTTTCTCCAAAGTTAGCAGATTCTAAACCAACTCCAGGTTTATTAATACCCAGCCAAAAATACATTCCTGGGATTTCTTGAGAAAAATATGAGAAATCTTCTGCTCCAGTGACAGGTATATTTGATTCATAAAACCTACCAGGCGAAGCTTTCATTAAAGAGCCTTTCATTGCATTAACTAGTTTTGGTTCATTATAAGTAACTGGATAAAAGCCACCAACATCAAATTCAACAGATATTTCTGTTCCTGTTCCAAGTGCAACACCCTTAGCTATTTGTTCAATTTCTTCGTATATTTGCTTTCTAAGCAGTGGATCAAAAGTCCTTATAGTCCCCATAATCTGTGCATCTTCAGGAATAATATTGTTTCTTGTGCCTGCTTTTACAAGCCCAACAGAAACAACTGCAGGATTATTGATGATATTAATTCTTCTGCTAACAATGGTATTTAAGGATTCTATAAGTTCTGCTGTAGCCATTATTGGATCTATTCCAGACCAAGGAGTTGATCCATGTGTTTGAACTCCTTTAATATTTATTCTGTATGCTGATGCTGCAGCCATAGCTGGTCCAGGTTTTACCGATAGAACACCATTTGGAATATTAGTAACATGCAATCCAAATATTACTTCTGGGTTATATCTATCAAAAATACCTTCAGCCAACATCATTTCAGCACCACCACCTTCTCCCTCTGGTGGACCTTCTTCAGCTGGTTGAAAGATAAACATAACCTTGCCTTTTAAACTGGATTTATTCTTTGACAGGAATTCAGCAACACCCATTAATATTGCAACATGAGCATCATGACCACAAGCATGCATTACTCCAACATCATTACCTAAATAAGTTGTTCTAACCTTTGAGGCAAAAGGTAGTCCTGTTTTTTCTTCAACCGGTAGAGCATCCATATCTGCTCTTAAAGCCATAGTGGGTCCTGGCAAGTCGCCTTCTAACATACCTACCACGCCTGTATAAGCGATATTTGTTTGGACCTTAATACCAAGAGATCTCAGATGATCCTCAATTTTTTTTGATGTTCTGAACTCTCTGTTGCCAAGTTCAGGATGTTCATGAATGTCATGTCTCCACTCAATCACTTTTTTCATAAGGTTGTCTATATCATTGTCTAAATTCTGTTTTAGATCAGCCAGAATATTAAAAGAGATAATTGATAGAGAAAATGTAATAAATTTTTTCATAGTTCAGCCAATTATAGATAAATAACTCATCAAATAATATAAATTGAAATAGTTTTCTTTAAGAAGAACATTGAATATTTACCTTTATTTAAATGGTTTTGATAAGATGAGTTATGCAATATCTTTTTTTAGTAACTGCATTCTTAGGATTTTCTATATTTTCTTTATCTGATGAAGAAAAAAAAGAAAAATATGAAGGTTTTAAATATTCCTCAATAGGTATTGATTTAATTCAAACAGAAAAGACAGCATTAGGTGCAAAAGCATCATTACCATTGCCTGGAGGACTATATATTGTTTTAGAAAGAAAAGCAGAAGGTATTGATACCTCAAATGAATCTTATGATCGAATTATTAACGCAGCAAGAATTGGGGTTCATGCTGGTATTGGAGATATCTTTAGCTCGGTTTCTGCAAAGGGTTTAAAGCTAAGTGTAAAAAATATTTTTGATGTTTACGCAGAGTTTGGAGTAAAAAGCACAGCCTATGAGAGTGATATTAATTCTTTTTCTGAAGACGACGCAAAAGCTAATGTTATTGCAGGTATAAGATTTGGTAATAGCTCTGGTTGGGAAGGAAAGTTATTTATAGATCTATCAAAAGACTCAGAACTTAAAATAAAATCTTGTCAAACCGGTCAAGTTTGCTCTCAATTAGTTGAATATGAGTTAGAAGATGAAACAGATCAGAAGTTTGGTGCTGGTATTTTATATAATATCAATAAAAGAAGTGCGGTATCTTTTGAAATGTCATCTAGCAAAATATTTGATGCTTCTATGAAAATTGGTTATCAATTTAATTTTTAAAAATCTTTTCTAATGTTAAATTAAGAGTTACTCATTGCATCTAATATTTCTAGTAACAAGTTGATAATATCCAAATAAAGTATAAAGGCCATATCCAGAGCGGTTTCCCAATTATTTGATGAAGATAAGCCTGATTGTTTCTTAATATAGTTAAAATCATAAAGTAAAAATAATGAAAAAAGGAAGGACCCAAAAATTGCTGCAGCTCTTGTTGTAGCTCTACTAATTTCCATAAAAAAACGGGCGAAATTGAATATTAAAAGAGCTAACAAAGAAAAAAACAGCGAAATTGCAAATAAGGTACTATCTGCAAAAGAAATAAAGTCTCCATAACCTATGAAGCCAGTTAAAATAGTAACTATAAGAACTATTTTCATTGCAGTAAATCCGTCATTTTCATCCATTTCTAGCATAATCCACGCTAATAATGGTCCAAAACTTAAACTGCATAAAGTAAAAAGAGTCATTCCAACCCAAACATTAACATCGATAAATGATGTTAATATTGATGTGCCAAACAAAGTACAAAACCAAAAAATCATTAATCCAACAATGAACTTACTTCCTTCAACTTGATGAAAATAACCATCTTTAAGTAGTTTGATTACCTCATCTTGATTATTAGCTTGTTCATGAAGATTGGTATCCTTGTCTATGTTCTTATACATTGGTTTTGGAAAAGTTTCTTTTATTTGAATATAAGGAATTAGGTTAAGCTGATTCTTCATATTTACAGAGCCTCTGAAAGATGTCCCAAACAAAGTCGTGTTGTTCTCATATGCTAGCCTTGCCTGTTTTAAAGTGTAGAAACACATTATCAAAATGATGCCTAATTGAGCTGAGAGTATTATGAGAGTTTTAAAAAGTAATGAAGTTTCCATCTATTTAATGATACTAAAAAAATATGTTTTATTAAAATACAATTTATTTTTGGAAATATGCAACAGAATGATCTATGAAATCATGCTTACCCACTTGTGAAAAACCAAAGTCTTCATGGAATTTTATAGAAATATCATTTAGAGGAATTGTATTTACTTCGCAACATAAAGGTATAGTTTCAGCATTAGCTTGAATTTCAATCATTGAATACAGATTTTTTGCTATGCCCTTTCTTCTGTATGTATCTTTGATTGCAATTCTATCTACATATAAAAACTTTTTTTCTTTTTTACTGAAGAATTTATAGTTCTCAGAATGATAATAAGAGTTCTCTCTAAAACAAATCATAAATGCAATAATTTCGTCTTTAATAGAAATGTAGTAATTATTTGAACTTTGTCTGGCTAAATTCTGAAGTTCCTTAATTGAGGCTAAGTTGCCGACTTCTGGAGTATTATCTTGATTAAGGGCCAGAATTTCTGATAATAAAGCTTGATCAGTAGAACTAGAAAATTCTTTTACACTATATCTAAATTTGTTCTTCACAAAGGGGTATATATTAGCCGCTAGTGTATTCCTTCATAGCCTCATTAATTTTAGACATTGGTTCTGCAATAAAAAGTTCTTTTGTGATGCTATAACTGGGATGCCCCATGGTTTGAAGATCCTTTGCCTTTTCTTTTGCAGCTTTCATTAAATCTTCTTGATTTACAACCTCGTCAATCAGTCCAGCATGTATTGCCTGTTCTAAGGTATACATTTCTGCTCCAAGAACAGCTCTATATTTATGAGAATTGTTAACTCTAAATTTAATTAACTCTAGAATTGGTGTTGGAATTACCATATTAGTTCTCATTTCATTTGCTCCAAGCATGAAGTCACCTTTTACTCCTATCCTATAATCACAGCAGCATAGTAAAAAAGTTCCCAATGCTATTCCATGTCCTGAACAGGCTGCGATAACCGGTCTTGGAAAAGAAAATATTCTTGCCAACAATTTGAAAGCATTTTTGGACATCTCCATAATCTTATCCACATCTCCACTTTGAATAGTTTTTAAATCCAGCCCTGCAGAAAACATGCCTTCTTTTCCAGTTATTATTAGGCATCCTTTTTCTGTTTCAACTTGATCTAAACATTCGTTTACTTGTTTTGACATCTCTGCTGAAAAAACATTAGCTTTTCCATCATCTAATATTAGTATTGATATATCTTCTTCCTGCTTAAGAGTGGCTATTTTTTCTGACATAATAGTTAGTAATTGTTTAAAAAATAAATTTTATCATGATTAAAAAAATACTTAAGTCAGTTTCAAAACTTTTATATGTAACTTCAAGGCTTTTGCTTATAGTTCTTGGGATTGCATCTTTGTACCTTGCAAACTTATTTCTTATGAAGCCTGTTTCAATCGATCACTTTTTAGGCAAAGAGCTTGCTCTTGGGCTTATTGATTCACCTGAAGCATTAACATACATAGGTTTGTTTGATAGCTTTGATTGGATCACTGGGCATAATTCGAGACTATCAATACCAAAGGAAGGAGATAACGAGAAAAGTGTTAAGGAGCTTGAGAAATCAATAAAGACTTTATACAAGTATAAGGACTCTAGACTATCCGATATTCAAAAAAGTACAAAAAAAATTGCCATATTTGATTTTGAAAATAACTTGAGACAATTAAAAGAATTTCCACATCACGATTATCCATTAAATCAAATTGGTGGAATCCATTTGAATACCATTGAATTTATGAGTGACATGCACCCTGTTAGAAACGTACCCGAAGCACAAGGTTTCATTGATAGAGTGAATTTAATAAAGGAGGTTTATTTAGGCACTCTTTTTGAATTAGAAAAGCAAGCTAATGCAGGCATCTTTCCACCTGAGTTTGTTTATGGACATGTTATTGGACAGCTTGATAAATTTATTAACTATAGTTATGAGGAACATCCTCTATTTACTCAATTTATGAAAAAAGTGCGAGACCTCAATCTTGACAGTGAACAAGAAGATTATTTTGAGGAAGCTATAAAAAGGGGAATAGATGAAAGTGTTACACCTGGTTTTATTCTGCTTAAAGAATTTATGGTTAAAACACAAATTAACGCTAATAAGAATCATGGCATATGGTCGCAACCTAACGGTGATGAATACTACAAACTTAGAATAAGATCTTATACAACCACTAATTATTCACCTCAAGAAATTCATCAAATGGGTCTTGATGAAGTAGAAAGAATTTCAACTAGGATGAAAGAAATTCTAACTATGCTTGGATATGATAAAGATAAAAGTGTTGGTGAGTTAATGAATCAACTCAATGAAAGTTCTGAATTTTTATATGCTGACACTCCAGATAGGAAAGACATTATTGTTAATGATTATACTGAAATGGTGGAAGAAGCTATTGATGTTATGACAGATTATTTTCATACAATGCCAAAGGCTGATGTAATTGTAAAAGCTGTACCAGAATACTCAGAACAAACTGCAGCAGGAGGTTACTATCAAGCTCCAGCGTTAGATGGAAGCAGGCCTGGGGTATTTTATGCAAATCTATATGACATAAAACAAACACCTACTTACAGCATGAGAACTCTTGCTTATCATGAGGCAACGCCTGGTCATCACCATCAGATTGCTCATTCGTTAGAAAACAAAGATCTCACTATGTATAGAAGATTTGGATACAGAACGTCAGCCTTCTCAGAAGGTTGGGCTCTCTATGCTGAGCGGCTTGCTCTCGAAGTTGGCCTTGCAGAAAATCCATATGATGAACTTGGCATTTTACAAAGTGAAATATTTAGAGCTGTTAGATTGGTTGTAGATACTGGTATGCATTACAAAAGATGGACGAGAGAAGAAGCAATGGAATATATGAAATCTATGACAGGCATGTCAGATACTGAAGTAAAAGTAGAGATAGAAAGATATATTGTTTGGCCAGGTCAGGCTCTTAGCTATAAGGTGGGAATGATAAAAATCTTAGAACTAAGAGAAAAGGCTATGGAAGAATTAGGAGATAAATTCAATATCAAAGATTTTCATTCTGCCGTTCTTGATCATGGTAATCCTCCACTATTTATAGTAGAAGAAATGGTTGAAAATATGATAGATGTAGCTCTAAATTAGTAGTTCTCTGGATGTTTTGGAGTAAAGGCTTTGTAATAATTTTTTAGATACGCTATATCTTTTTGATTATCACCAGAAGGTTTAAATATTTTACCCAATAAAATTTCCTTTTTTGCAAAATCAATAGACGCTGGAACTATTTTTGTATTCAATTCATTTGCGATTCTTAAAAATCCTGTTTTCCACTCTTTTACCTTTGATCTAGTTCCTTCTGGCGCCATACCAATTAATGTTCCATTGATCTCTCTAATCTGATCTATTGCATCTTGGATGATTCCACCTGGCTTCGTTCGATCGACTGGAATACCGCCCATATATCGCATAAAAGCTCCTAAACCAAAATATTTAAATACAGTATGTTTACCGATGAAAGTAATTTTTGCATCAAGACCCGCTATGGTAGCAACACCTAAAATACCATCCCAGTTAGAAGTATGAGGAGCAACAATTACCACGAGCTTTTGGCCAGCATACTCATCTGATATGCCTCCATTTACTTTCCATCCAAGAAAGGACAGCACAGTTCTTCCAAGCCATTGCAAGGCCTTAGGTCTATTGGCTCTAAAACTCTTTGGAATTTGATTGGTAGATACGCTTGGCATTATGAGTTTTTGTTTAAATTGTCTTTTATCGAGTATGGAACATACAGTAAGTAGCAAACAATAACAGCAAGAATATAAACGTCAATCATATGATAAGGTGCATCGCGCATAAGATCAGTTACATTAAATCCTGGTGGTTTTTCGATTACGAACCAATAATTTGCAGGTGGTCCTAACAAGAAATTTATAGGATACATAAGTAATAACAAGACTGTTAAAGCTCCTAATACTCTATGCACATCTCTAAGTAGAGGCCTTTGATGGTCAACAATCATTGCATAAGTCACACCCAGAAGAATCATGGAGTGTCCTATCATATGTCTTATATAATCAATGTGAGGAAATGAATACAAAACATCGGGAGTAAGTATCGCCATTCCTGCACCAGAAATTCCAGCAAAAAAAGCAAATAGGAAAAATTCTTTCCTTTTTGTAACAAAATATAAAATGATAGATGCAGAAGAAAAGTCACACAGATGAAGTGGTAGACCAAGTTTCCAATTACCCGCTCCATAACCTTCCCTAAAAAAATCCATCCCCTGGTTGGTAAAAATCAATAAAGTAATAACTATAAGAAGTATATTTTTAATTAAATCACTCTTATCCACAAATAATCGAGGTAAAAAAACTATTACAGCAATACAAATAATTGTAAACATGATATGAGAACTACTAGATAGACTGAAGTCAATCATTTGGCTGAAGTTCTAGGGTGACTCTGGTAAATTTTCGTAATTTAGTTCTTCGTATGGATTCTGAATACCTATTGCATCAGGATGAACAACTGATATATCAATGTCACTTCCATAATCCCCTGCAAAAAACCCTGCAAAGGTTCCTCGTGGAGCTATATAAATTGTTGCAAACCTTCCTGATTTGGCATAAACAAGAGTTACCTCTTCGCCAACCTTTGAAGAAATTAACTGCCATCCAGTCGTTAGAGTTTCAGTCCCATAAAAAATAAGATTTTCAGCCGGGCTATAGCCAGATGTTAAAATAATTCTTCCAGAAATTGCTTCACCTGTTCCGAGCAAGACTGTTGGTGCTTTAACAATTTGTGCATCTTCAGGCAAAGGAAGATCCTCTAATAAATACGCAATAACTTTTCTTTGATTCGCTTGATACTCATCAGTTACAAGAGCGCAACCAGAAAAGAATATTAGCAAAATAAATATTGAAGAAAGTGTCTTAGTATTCATATATATTTCTCATTAATTAATAAAGATTAGTATGTTAAGCATATACCTGACCAAATTTATTTTCAATAAAATCCTTCCAAGATAAGGATTCTTGTTTAACAAAACCTTTATTAGAAATTTTTCCATCTAAATACATCTTTAATACACTACAAACACCAGATGCCGTAGTTAATTGAATTGCGCTATAGTTTTCATCGCCATAAATCTTTCGAAGATATGTTTGCTCTTGAAGAACTCCGTCAATTAATCCAATAACTTTTACAAAAAATATGATTACATCATTTTTTGTTCTGGGAACTTCTTTATCAAATAATTTTTCGAGAACTTCTTTATTCTTTTTAAGATGAAGGTCATTGAATAAAAATTTCATGTGATTGAGATGGCCTGGATACCTAATTGTTTTATAAGAAAGTGTTTCAACTTTATTTTCATAGGTCTCGCACATAGTTGCGCAACCACCGCTTGTATTGAATGCTTCAAAGCTTTCACCATCGATTACAATTTTTTCAGCTCCCTCCAGAGGCATTACTTTAATTGCCTTGCTTTCATATATTGCATCAGCTTCATTGCAATATTCATTTATTAGTCCATTGGTAGACCAGCTAAGATAATAACTCATTTCGTTTGTTGTGAATCTTGGTAAAGCACCAACTCTCATCATTACCTCGTTAACACTATCAAAATGTTCCATCATTCCAGCAGCGCATATATTAATTGCTCCTGGTGCTAATCCACATTGAGGCATTAGAATATTTGATGATTCAAGAGACTGAATAAATTCAGTCGTTTCAACATCTTCGGTCAAATCAAAATATCCTATGCCTTTTTCTGATGCCACTTTTGCAATATTTTTATTTACTGCAAATGGTCCTGCTGATATAACAGCATCAATACCCTCAAGAAAATCATTTACTTGAGAAATATCTGATGCATCAAAACCATCAGTTATATCACCTTGTCTTATTTCATAGTCATCTTTCAATAATTTTTTTAAAGCCCATCCAATATTCCCACTACCAACAATTCCTATTTTAGCTTTCATCAAATTCAACTCCTTGAGCTAGAGGTAGGTCTTCGCCATAATTTACAGTTGCAGTTACTCTTCTCATATAATTTTTCCATGCATCAGAGCCAGACTCTCTTCCTCCTCCAGTATCTTTCTCACCTCCAAATGCTCCCCCAATCTCAGCACCACTTGTACCAATGTTTACATTAGCAATTCCACAATCACTTCCTTCTTCACTCAAAAATAATTCTGACTCTCTAATATCATTAGTAAAAATCGAGCTACTTAATCCCTGCGCTACATCATTTTGCATATGGATTGCATCTTTAATATCTTCATAGTCTTTTACATATAAGATTGGTGCAAAGGTTTCTGTAAGCATTTCATCTTCTATATTTTTAACAAGAACTAAGGCAGGTTTTACATAAAATTCCGAAGGATCTTCTATTTCTAGCCTTTCACCGCCAATAACTTCAACGCCTTTATCCTTTAGAGAATCTAAGATTTTCTGCATTGAGTTAAAACTGTTTTCAGAAATTAAAGGCCCAATTTGAGTATCATCTTTTGATGGACAGCCTATAACTAAATCATCAAAACAATTTTTCAGCCTTTCGACACAGTCCTTGTAAATATCTTTATGAACAAATAGCCTTCTAAGAGATGTGCATCTTTGACCAGCCGTGCCGCATGCAGAAAAAGCTATGCCTTTAATAGTTAAATCCAAATTCGCTGAAGGAGATACAATTGCTGCATTGTTGCCTCCTAGCTCTAGTAAAAGTTTTCCAAGCCTAGCTGAAACAATTGGAGCTAACTCTTTACCCATCTTAGTGCTTCCTGTAGCAGAAACAAGGACTATTCTTTTATCTTTGCAAATGGAAACAGCTTCTTCATTACCACCTTCTAAAATCAATATTAAATCTGCGAACTCACTGCTAACTTTATCCCAAGCTTGTTTTATGCCTTTAGCACATTCATTGGAGTGAGGGCTTGGTTTCCAAATAATACTATTTCCACAAACAGCTGCTAAGCAGAAATTCCAGGCAAATACAGCCATCGGAAAGTTAAAAGCAGTTATGCACCCCACAACTCCAAGTGGATGCCATAATTCTTGGAGTCTGTGATTTGGTCTTTCGCTTGGCATAGTTAAACCATATAACTGTCTGCTTAAACCGACTGCAAAATCACACATGTCTATAGCCTCTTGTACTTCACCTAAAGACTCAGTTTTTATTTTTCTAGCTTCTTTAGTTATAGTTTTGGCTAGAGATTCTTTTTGTGATCTGAGTTCTTCTCCAAACTGTCTAATCATCTCTCCTCTTTGAGGAGCAGGGATATTTCTCCACTTCTTAGAGATATCTTTAGATTTAGTCACGATTGTTTCAAAATTATTTATCATTATGCAACCCTCCCTTAATTAAAAAGATTTTATATTTTGCTAAGACTGCATAAATTACTAGGTTATAAATAACTAATAGATAAATGCCTGATATGATTCCAGCAGTTCCAACAATAGTGTGGAACCATCCAATTAATGAAATTCCAATCATCTATAGCCCCCTATGTACGTAATGTTTATTTTACTACACTTGGTCTAAAAGATATTCCAATAAGATACTAATCTTAGTATTACCACCAAAATAATCTGATTCATCCTCATCTAATTGCTCAAGACTATTTATAAGGTTTTGTTTTTGCTTTGTATGATTAAAAATTTCTTTTAAAGGCTGAAATAAAACATTAATTGTAAAAAGCGAGTAATCTTCATGATATCTACAGATTGTCTCTTTTTCAGATCTTATAAACCATTCTGAAGGATTCGTCTTAAGTGACTCTTCTTCCTTTAAATGGAATCTTTTTGTATCGCCATGTATTAACCAATTTTGTCTAGCAAAAGGTTTCATTATTGGCGCCTGTCGAATGAATGTTGAAATTTTATCTCCTATTTTCTTATCCAATGAAACTACAGGATCATGAATTTCTTTTAGGGGCCTGCCAATCTTTGTTCTCACATCCCAATAACTTGGAGAGCATATGCTTGCAGCAATGAGCCTCTGATCATTACTGGACTCCATTACACATAAATCGTCTTGAATATTTAAGCTTAGCTCAGCTATTAAATCAGGATATTTCGTATCTCTGATTCCAAAGATATCTCCTAAACATTTTTGAGCATTTAAAGAATATCGTGTTGTTGCGATAACTTTGTTGTAATTAGACTCCAAGAGATCTTTTTTATGACCGTATAGAGCATCGTTTGGTTTTCTGTTTAACCATTTTTCATGTTCGATTGGCTTTAAGCCGAGTCGATACTTCTGCTTACCATCTCCCCATGGAGGGTCTTCCCAAAAATCAGTATTAATCAAGGACATTTAAGAATTTAATAAAACAGATATTTTAAAAAATTTTATGTTTACCCTGCAAGATTTCAAAATACATTTTATGGTCTCCAATGAAGCTATAAAAAGGATATTTGAATGTGGCTGGCTTGTTTTTCTCAATAAAAAAATGCCCTACCCATGCAAAAGCATAGCCTGACAATAAGGCAAATAGAATATTAATAAAATTAAAAGTTAAGAAGAATTGAATCAAAAAGATGATTCCAATACTTGTGCCTATAAAATGCATAAGCTTTGTATATTTATTATCGTGTTCAGATAAATAATAGGGGTAAAATTCTTTAAAAGTCTTATATCTTTCCATATCTCTATTTCCTTGACGGCAGTCCGCTCACTCTGGTCAAAGTTGTAGTAACGCTTGCTCTTCTATGTTCTGAAAGCTCTTGATACTCTGGATCTGCATACCATTCGTCAGCATGCTTTGCAGATGGAAAGCTAAATAAAATTATTCTGCCCTCCATTGGTTTGTCCCCTTCGACATTTATGATGTTGTCATCAAAAGTGATGAATTCACCACTATGTTTTTTTAATATTGGGAAGAAGCCTTTTTCGTATTCTCTATATCTATCAGCATCATGTATCTGCAGATTTGCTATTAAATAAACTTTGAGTTCTTCCATTATTATTTATTTAGGTGCAGCCTCAGGCTGAAAATCATAATATCCTGATACAGGAATCATAAGATGAACATATGGTGTTCCTTTAAACATCACATAAGGTGATCCTGTCGTGAAATCGGTTGTCGTATTTTCTAAAGATTTTGGATCTTTTGGCATCAACATTAGATGTGCGCCAGATTCAATCCAATCTTCTGGATCAGTACCGGCTTTATCTCCCTCAGAGTATGCTCTAAAGTTATCAGCTCCAGTATCACCATGAATCATCCACGCCCATCCATCATTTGCAAGTTCTGGCACTTCCTCTTTCATGTACGCGTTTGCCCAAGCCATAGCATTAGAATCCATGCATGCTGGTGTAGCCATTCTTGGATCCATTGAATCTCCCATCATATTTGCAGTAAATGCTAAACACGTCCAACCATTTGTACCTTCTTTTAAGACTGTCCCATCAGCACCAATTACTGAAGCAAAATCTCCTATAAAACTTGGAGCGGCACCTGTATATGCTTTAATCTGCCATTTTGGTGAATCACTATGCATATGACCTCCTTCATGATGGCCAGCTATAGAACTTACTGAAAATATTATTGCGATAAAACTAATAAACTTTGTATTCATTTTTTTCTCCTGTGATTTTTAAATATCAATACTAATTCTATGAAAGAATTAAATCTAATACAAATCAATCACTTATGCTTTGCTGAATGTGATTTGTTATAGATCTAAACATGGCTATATGAGCTGCTTTTGAATATTCTTTTTCAGCTCTGAATCTATGATTAGAAGAGGTTTTTGCTATTACGATGCCTGACTCGGGATCAACATATATAAATTGGTTGTAAACTCCATGAGCTGTAAAGTCAGTGATTGGATTACCAGGTACCCACCACTGATATCCATATCCCCATTCGCTTGAAGATAATTCTCCAGCATTTGGCATTAAGTGATCAGCATCAGGTGTGTGTGAGGCTTTTACCCATTCCTTTGGAACAATTTGTTCACCAAACCAACTGCCATTATTTAAATATAAATAACCAAACTTAGAATAGTCTCTTAGGGTTGCATTTAATCCACCAAGAGCCATATCAACTCCAGTTTTATCAGTTATGTAATAAGCATCACTTTCCATGCCGATTTTGCTCCAGATTTTTTTAGATAGATACTCTCTAAGTGGCATATTAGATACTGATTCTAGAATCATACCAAGGACTTGAGTATCTATACTGACGTAGTGATTGAAAGTACCCTGTTCTTTTTCATTTGTTAAGGTTTTTGCAAAATCTCTAAATGGTGTTCCTCTTGCTGCAGCCCTGCCAAATTTATTTATATCTGAATTTGGGTCAGCATAGTCTTCATTGAAGCCAACCCCTGATGACATCTGAAGAATATTTTTAATTTTTATACCTTCATATCCTGTGTCCTTAAAATCAGGTAAATATTTTGTAGCTGGGTCCTCAATGCTATCGATTAGACCTTCATCTATGGCTATACCAATTAACGCAGATAAAAATGACTTAGCTACTGACCATGAAATGTGCTTGCTATAACGATCATTGCCGTTCCAATAATTTTCATAAAGGATTTTATCTTTATGAAGAATGATTAATCCGTCTGTAGAAAAATATTCTAATCCTTCAATAAGATTGTGTTCCTCTCCATCAAGGCTATATGTTGCTGGCAAATTGATATAGCTTTCTTCAAAAAAGTATGGATTATCTGACGCAGAAATTGGCTCAGATATGAAAAAAAACTTATCCATGTTTATAAAGTTATAGGCTATCGTCTTTTCGTTATAAAGGTTAGAAAGCTTATAAAGACGAATTAAGTTTGGGCTATAGATTACAAATACGGTAACTAAGAGAAATATAACAAGAAGTAAAAATTTACTCATAAGTACAAGTTAACATAACTTCATGATCTACTAATAATATTTGATCAGAATTTGAAGCAGGGAAAAGATTAATCTGTGATGTTTTTATTAGTGGTGTATATTTCAATGCTTCCTGAAGTATTAATTTTTAAAGGGAAAACAATTAAATCAGGCGTTGCGTTGTCATCAATATCATACAAATAACCTTGAGAATCGTCTGTATAAGAGTAAACAGGCCAGTTTGATGTATCTAAATTGAAATAACTTCCATTATCATTAATATATACTTCCGGCACTCCCCTGTTATTATCTTGATCATTCCACTGTTCACTGAAAACTTGGGCAATAATGTCTTTCCGTTGATCATTATTTACATCAATACAGTCAAAAAAATTAAAATTATGATTGATCTCCTCGTTAATAATATTAATATCAAGTTCCCTAAGGGATTCATTGTAAATTTCATAAAAAGAAAATATTACAACAGGCATTGTTTCAGATTCTGAATAATAGCCTCCTTCTTCTATCTCACCTGAAATAAGCTTGCTAGCATTTATAGTCGCAACGATAATGTCATCTTTTTTACACATCTCAGATATCATTCCATGAAAATAATTTTCGCCTTGAATGTTGTAAACGCCTAATTCACTAAAATTATTTGAGCCAGCATTATTCCAGCTTTCAAAATTAACCTTAAAGGACTCTTCAATCATAATAGATGAAATAACTTTATTATCTTTGATGAGTTCAAGTCCTTGAGAAAATTCTTTTCTTACACTGTTAATAATAAAGTCATCGAAAATTAAGAAACTTGCGAAACTCAGATTGTCATAAGAATCAGAAATATTAATCCAGTTTGATCCAATAAGTTCAAAAACTTGTGATGAGTGCCCAGCAAAAAATACTTTTTTATCTTTGATTTGAACTGAATGACCCCAGTCTTCAGCACCTAATCTTATTACCTGATAACCTGAATCATTGCTTAAAAGGACTGCCGGTTTGGCGTAATTTGAGATCATAGATTGATAATTAAATGAAGCTCTGCCATCTTCCCAGTTTATAGCGAAAGCAAAGTCGTCTTTTCCATCTTCGTTTATATCTCCGCGAGCATACTTTCTACTTGCGCCTCCAAGCTTTGGATTTATTTCACCGAAAACATTAACATTATCGATCTTATATTCTCCAAAATTATCACTAACGTAGGCAACTAAAGCATCTGGAGTTGGAGCAATATCGTATTCTGCAGGAGTAAGGCTGTCACACCAATAATGTGCAATAAAGTCTGTATAAGCATCTTCATTTATCTTAGTTGGAATTAAGAATTGAAATGATGGGTTGTTACATGCATTGGAGTAATAACTTGCAGCATCAAGAAGTGTAATTGGATCAGAATTGAATAAAGCAATTGGTTCAGGTATTTGATTTGAATTATCAATTGGCAAAGGCGATGAGGTACCTCCTCCGCAACCTGATAATATTATTAAACAAAATATAAGGTTATCTTTTAAGATATTTTTCATTTAGATAAATATCTAGATCCATTGATCATTAGGTGCAGTTAGTTCTCCTTCATTGTCTCCAGTATTAACAACTCCTGATGGCTCAACTAACATTATTTTTGCTTCCTTCTTTGCATAGGGTTTATGCTTGGTACCAATGGGAACAACTATCATTTCACCCTCATTAATCTCAACTGTTTCGTTTTCAAACTCAATAAATATTTGCCCTTCAAGCACTATAAATACCTCATCTGTATCGTCATGCTTATGCCAAGTAAAGTCATTCTCAATTTTGACAAGTTTAAATTGATAGTCGTTCATTTGCGCAATTACTTTAGGAGACCACTGATCGGTGAACTTACTAAATTTTGATGTGAAGTTTATCTTTTTCATAATTAATTAATATTAGTATATTTTTCTAAATGCTAAAATAATAGTATGCAAAACTATAACATCCTATTTGCTTGCCTGATTTCTTGTTCTTTGATATCCGAAGAGGTTGATAAGACTTATGGTAAAGGTTTGCCAAGGGATTCAGAGAGTTTAATTCCAAGTGATGCTTCATATCCAGAATGGGAAACTGGGGAATATACATCAATAGATCCTCAAAGAATGAAAGATGTTGTTATAGATATTTCAAATATCGCTTTGGAAAGTGAAAAAAGGACACCTTATTGGGGAAGACTGCCTGGAACTCCTGAAGATAAAAAAACCATGGACTATATTGAAGCTAAATTAGTTAATCTTGGCTTTAATATTGAAAAAAAAGATGTTTACATAACAAAAGAGTGGCGGCCGAGACAGTGGTCATTAAATTACGAATTTAATGATAAGTCTTACTCTATTGCTTCTGCATTTCCAACAGGTGAAAACATCAAGCATCTTGATAGTAGTTTTAAGACAGAGCTTGTATGGGTCGGTTTAGGATCAGAGGCAGATTTCATTGGAAAAGATATCAAAGGAAAGGCTGTAGTTATTTATAGCTTCTTTGTGCCTGGTGGAAGAAGTCATTCAGCCAGTAGCAGAGCAGAATTATTTTATGCAAATAAAATCGCCTCTGAGAAAGGCGCAGCATTAATTATAAACATTATGGGTGTGCCTGGAGATGCAATGTTTGCAGGAGGCGCATTTCATGGAACAAGTGGGAAGCCTGCATCATCATTTAATGCTCCAGTAATAACTATCAGCCAAGATGAAGGTTTCTTATTAAGGGATAGAATGCTTAAAGAAACAATTTTTATAGACTTTGATTTAAAGATTGATGTAATTGAAAACCTTAAAACTACTTACATGATAGCTAGATTAGATGGTGTGTCAGAAGAGGAAATTTTCATGGGAGCTCATACAGATGGTTATTTCCAAGGTTCAATGGATAATGCAAGTGGTATTGCAGTAGGGTTAGAAATGGCTGAGTATTACTCAAAGCTAAAAAAATCAGATAGGCCTAGATCTATATCATTTTTTTTATATCCTGATCATCATCATGGAGAATATAGCGTTAGAGAAGTCGAAGAGTATTACGACTGGGATAATGTTGCGGTCATTCTTACTTTGGAGCATCCAAGCCAGTCTCAATTATATTGGTTCAACGAAGATATTATGGTTTCAAATGCAATAGGTTCTTTTCGATGGAATGTTATGGGTAGCGACAAACTTAAATCTATATTTAAAAGAAGGCTCAAAGAAAACGGTGTTTCAATTTATAACTATATGACTGATGGTCCTAAGCTCACGGATAAAGCTCCTGGCTTTCATATTATTGATCATGTTATTTATCACACAACATTTGATATACCTGAACTTGTGCCAGCCGAGGGCATGAAAAGATCCGCCAAGGCATTTCTTGGAATTATTGATGATGTAAATAAGCTCTCTTTAGAAGAATTGAGATAAGTTAATTTTTCAGCTCTGCTGATCTTGTCCCATCTTTATTTAGGGTAATATTCAATGGCTGCCATTCTTCATGACCACAGACTCCCATAAAGCATCCCTCAACTTTTAGATTACCATTTTCAAGTAATTGAAGATTTGATTTAAAAACTCTTCCGCGCCCTGGGTCATAAATCTTTCCCTCTTTATAATGCGTTTCTCTAGATTGAGAGTATTCAAAACCTTCAAGTAAATTAATTCCAACTAATGGTCTATTTCTTAAAGATTTTTTTTTGTTATTGGTGTCGAGTATAGATTTTGGATCTACTCCCTCCTCAACAAAAATATGTTCTATTGTTGCGCAAAGCTCGTTGTCGCATTTTTTTACTTCGACAATTGAAGCCGATGTAAGCCAATAGCCCTCAATTAAATTATCTTCTTGAGCGTTAGTATTAAGTGAACACAAAACTAAAAAAGAAATGTGAATAAATTTATAGACTGAAGTATTTAATAATTTCATTCTCTAGTGTATTTTTGGATAAGCATTTTCTATAAGGATTTGCGTCATATACTGGATTCCCAACAAGTAAGTCCTTTGATTTATTTGTAGCAAATCTCCATCTGGTTCCCGTTTCCTTTGATGTAAAAGTATACTTTATGTGAAATTTTTCAAACAGAACGCCTTTATCAGCATTTTTTAGTTTGATATCAACGTCTGCTTTAAGCTTGGTGCCAAATATTCTTTCTATGTAATCAACATAAATTTCATCATTCATGAAGCCACAGTCAATATAGGAAGGTATATCTTCAACATTAAAGTTTATAGAAATAGGCTCTTCTAGATTTATTTTATCTTTTTGTAAGAACATTTGTAGTTTTATCTTAATCTGCTCAATCTGATCATTAGAATAAGCAACTAATTCGTATATATTTTTAAATTCCTCAAGCTCTTGCGGCGGCTTGTAGATATTTTTTGATTCTTGGACCTCACATCCTGCCAAGAAGAAAAATGAAAAAATAAGAAAATATTTCTTACTCATTTTAAATTAGTCCTTGAGCAATAAAATCCAGTCTTTAACCATTTCAACAGCCTCTTGATGAGTAAGAGCTCTTCCAGATTCTGGCATCATCACTCCAGGGTCCATTGATATCATCCTATGCAATAAGATAGATTCTTCTGGCTTTCCAGGAACAATCGAATATTTCATTCCTCCACTACCTCGACCAGTAGCAACTGGTTTTTTGTATATTCCTAGATGAGTCTCCCTGCTCTCATTTAAATGGAGATATAAACCCGTTGAATTTGCATTTCCTGTTGGTGAGTGACAATGTCCACAATTAATATCTAAATAAGACCTAACTCTGTCATTGATGTCCTGATTAGTATCGGTCCAGTCAACAGGTGAAGTAAGTTCTAGAGGGTATTCATCAATTATTTGTCTATTCATCCAATATGCAAGCTGATTAAATTCTCCGTCTTTAAACTCAAGGTCTTTATTAATATTTCTTGCTTTGGGTCCAATAGGAGTTATTTCGTCATCAGCTGCATGACACTCTTTGCATTGATTTACATTTGGAACTCTATATCTGACATTTTTTTCAACTCCCGTAAAGTCTGTCCAAGCAGCATTGATAGTTTTACCAGCAACTTTTTTGAAAGCTTCATTTTGTTCTTCATTCCAAGCATAAGATACAGCTTCCCAACCATCCTCTTTTCTTAAAAGAAGTCTGGTCTCTAAAAGATTTTTACCTTTTTCAGGGTCTCTTTCGTCAACAGGATAGTAAAAAGTTTTTATCAACGCCGATCCTTCAGGAAAATCAAATACCCAATCCTCTTTATATTGAGCTTTAGTATTTTTTGGGACATAAACCCACCTTTGCTTATACGAATAATCTGAAAATAAAGTAGAAATCAGTTCATATGGAAGTACATCATCATGAGGAATTTGTGCCGAAGCATCTTTAAAAAAACTGAAATCAGATAACTTGTTTGGGAAAGTATCTGCAGTTATTAAGACACCATTTACTGCATATATATTTGTACACAGCAAAATCGCCATTAAAAATTTAGATACCTTTTTCATAATCCTTATATGCCTTCAATGTTAATCGGCTTGAGTGGATTAATTACCCCTTGAAATTCATCAATGTCTGTTAGTATTGGGTTAGAAAATCCCATCATGTATTTGATAGCACTGATGGTAAGAAAGGTTACATTTTCATCTTCGCTTATTATTAATTTTTCTTCTTCAGGTTGACCGAATATTAATTGTGATAATGGCGCAACACCATCCCAAAAAATATCAGGCATATTTCCGTCACTTATTTCAAAAAGCGTCTTAGCTAATTCTCCAGTGTTAATGTCAGGATCAAATCCAGCAGGGCCGTATGTGTTGTTATGAACTTGAATTCTTTTCGGGTGTGGGTAATAGTTTGGATCGTCTGTTTTATCAGAATATGAAACAATAGATAGATTAACTGTTCCATTACCACTCATAAGATTATTGAAAACTTCAACATCTGAATTAGCCATAATTATTATTCCAGTGCCTCTTGGAACCTCCCCTACTATATTTCCTTCAGGTGCAAAGTTATCAGTATCATTATCAATTGATTGATTATCAAAAACTCTTATGTGATGGCCTCCTTGTTGAGGTAGGTCAGGAAGATCAAATATAAGAATGCCTCCAGTATTATGAGATGCTAGATTATTATAGACGTCTGCATAATAAGAGTTCTCTATCTCAATTCCAGCAACGTTATATTGAGCAATACTATTTCTGACTATTATGTTTTTAGACTGACCTACATAGATTCCTGCATCAGACGCGCCAATTGCAACACACCCATCAATCAAAACATCTTCTGATTCGACTGGATAAAATCCGTATGCCCCGTTTGTACTTTTTGGTCCACCAGTCCATTCTGTTCTGAGGTTAATCATGTTAATCCCATCAGCACCAATAACTTTTAAGGCATCTCCTTTTGCATCTAAAATAGCAAAATCTTTAAGTGTTACTTTATTAGAGGTTACTAACAGGCCCTGTGCCCCTGATTGCTGATTCTTGAAATCTAGAATGGTCTTATCCATGCCTTCTCCAATTACAGTAACACCATCGATGTCAAGTGAGAGACCATCTTCAAAACTATAGTAGCCAGACTTTATTAAAAGAATGTCTCCTTCTTCCATCAAGATCATAGCCTCTTGAAGTCTTTCATGAGCATTTTCACCAGGCTCAATAATCATTTCTTTAGAAAAGACGTTTGTAATAAGAAATAAGACAGGCAATAAAAATATATAATGCTTAAGAATCCCTAAAGAAGAAATATTTTTTGATTTTTTTAAAGAAATAATTTTCACCCCAAATAGTATGCTGTCATCATTGTATTAGAAATAACCATCAAGAAACAGATATGTCTTTATATTAAGGAAGAATTTCTACAGTAATTTCATTAGATAAAGCGAGTTCTTTTTTATCATTAATTATGACTGGCGTATGCTGATAATCTCCTAGGGCAAGTTGAAGAACATACTTACCAGGTGGTAATGAGAGCTCGGCTTCTGTTTGCCCTCCACCAAAATGCAAAACATTCCTATCAAAAGGTATAGGTATGCCTACATTTTCTGTTACGTTGTAAGCCTTATTTATTATTAAGTGATGATGGCCGCTAACATTGCATTTGTCGATTCTTTCAACCATAACTCCAGCTGGACTAATAGAGATATTTTTAGAACCAAACTCAACTTTAAAGGTGGATTCTGACGTTTGAAAGCCATCTTTTGGTGAGGTAAAAAATAATTCTACTGGATCACAGTTGCCAGAATCTTGCTCCAAGGATATGAGTAAAGGTGATAAGAACATTAGTACATAGAGTTTTTTCATAATTAATTTTTTGTTGGTGGTGGCCCAAAGAACGAATATAAGGCCTCGTTGAAATTCTTAGCTTCTTTTATATTTTTAAATATTTTTTGCCAGCCCATAAATGTAATTTTAGTTGGATTATATGTGTTTACATTATTTACAAGACCAAATTTTACTTTCTCCTGCTCTGGTTCGAAGGTTCCAAACATTCTATCCCAAATTATTAATAGATTTCCATAATTTTTATCTATGTATTGGCTATTAGAGCCATGGTGAACCCTATGATGCGATGGAGTGTTAAAAATCCATTCTAATGGGCCTAATTTCCCAACTATTTGAGTATGGCCAACTATTCCCCACAAGGTGCTTATTACCCCAGCAACAGCAATTATTGTAGGATCAAAGCCAATTAAAGGAAGAATCATAAAAAATGGAATCTTTGATAATGGACCAAACCAAGCTTGCCTAAATGAAACAGCAAAATTCATTTCTTCACTTGAATGATGGCTCATATGAATAGCCCACAAAAAATTTACCCTATGAGAAATTCGGTGGTAAATATAAAAAACTAGGTCTATCAATATAAAAGTAGCTATCCAAATCATCCACACTGGCATGAGTTCCTGAAGATTGAATATTTTGAATTGGAACAAATAAAAATGTAATGCAAGGGTCAGTCCCTTTAGTGCAAAAACCATTAAAATGTTTCCAGAAAGCAAGCCAACAGTGCAAAAAGTATCGTTTTTTCTGTAAAGGTTTTTGTTGTATATGCTTGAAAATAAAACTTCCAATAATATCATTCCTAAGACGATCGGAGCCCCTATTGCGTATACTTCATTTATTGTTATTTCTGTCATAAAAAACTATTTTTTTTCAGATTCTACTAAAACTTCTTTAGGTAATTCAAATCCACATCTGTCTAAACACCAAGTGTTGATAACGTCTTGAGTAGTTAATTTACCATATAGATGAGGAAATGTTCCTGTTCGTCCTTCAGAGTTGGCTTTTTCAAAAACCAAGTTATCTTTAATATTCTCTTTATCAATTTGTAGTAAGACAACTTTCTTTTGATCTTTAAAATACAAATGAAGAGTTAAGGCGAGTTGCTTTGAGGTAGAGAAGTGAACAAAACCATCTTCTTCATCTAAGTTTGTAATGATTTGACCAGAAGAAGAAGCTGCATGCCACTCGTCTTCGGTAAGCACTTTATATATGTCAGACATTGCTTTTCAAAACTTGCTTTATGCCTTCAATTGAAATCAACATTCCATGATGAATTGCTTCTGCAAAAATTTCTGGATCAATTTCGGTTGTCCATATTAGTTTACAACTTTCATCATTAATAAATTGGACATTCATTGTTGCGAGATGGTGATTTATAGGTGTTCTTGTTTCAACAGCAGAATACTGTAACAACTTGTTATCACTGTCATTTTTTAATATTTTTTCTTTCACAACTCCCATCCCATCCATTTCAAAAATCCTACAGTCTCCTTCAATTTTTATTTCACTTACAGATGGCACCCAGTCACATCTTGTGACGTCAGACAATATAATCCACAAGTTTTCAGCGCTGCAATTAAAAGTAATTTCTTCTTTAAGAACTTTCATATATATATTATGTCTATAATTACTAATCTAGAGCAAATTTATAGGGGTAAAGCATGCTTGAAGTATATCAATATTCACTTTTAGGATTATGGTTAATACTTTCTACAATCATTATTCAATCAATGGTGGCGGTAAGGGTACACCGCAGGCAAAAAGGTGGTTATATGCCTGGCATAATAAAGCCCGAGCTCAATCATTCATCAATAGTTTTTAGAACATACAGAACATTTCAAAATTCTATAGAAAATGCCATACCCATACTTGGTATGTCGGTTATAGCAATGCTGTCTGAATACAGCGCCTATAAACTATCAATAATTATTTGGGTTTATGCAATAGCAAGAATTATACATATGGCTTTGTATTACAAAATTGCTACAAACAAGAATCCCAGCCCTAGGAGTACTTTTTGGGCAGTTGGCTTTCTAACAAATTTTTATTTGATGGTTGATTTGGGCATCTTTCTTGTAGTATAAAAATCACTTGCCTAAGCATTTTGGCAAATATTAATTTAATCTAAGGGAGAAATAATGAAAAAATATTTTTTAATGGTTGCTACTGTTATCATTTCAGCATCTGCTTATGCATATGATGTTTCAGGAGATAGCTTTAAAGCAAAATTTGTAATTGATTCTATTAACGTAGGTAAATACGAAAGCACTTTTAATTTTTCAAGTGATGATACAGGTCAATATGGGAAGGTATATTTATCTTATACTTTAAAATCTAACAGAAACATAACAACTTCTGGAACTTGGACAGGTCATGGAAGAGGTATTAATTCTGATGGGGTATTGGCAAGAGGAGATCTTATGGGGGTTTGGACCATGGATGGAACAAAAATTCATATAAAGTCTCTTGATAGCGTTAGTGATGGAATTAACTACGTTGAGGCTACTATTGATCTTCTTAAGGGAGAAATGGAGTCAGAAGTTTTCAAAGTAGAATAAGGTTTGTTTGAGAATTTAAAAAGCGGCTTTGGCCGCTTTTTTTTAAAATGATTTTAGCAAAGTCTTTATACCAGACATTATTCCAGGATTTCCTTCAAAGCACTTAATAGATTCGTCTGGTGCATTCCAGTCATTTGCAGATTTTGTAAAAAAATTAGAATCGATTGTTAACCAGCTTGAATCATTTAGTGTTCCTGCCTTTAAGTATAAAATATGTGATATTTCATTTGCGTAGCTTAAGACTCCTGATCCACAGTTTGGGCAAAACCCTCTTCTTATATGAGATCCAGACGACCCTTTGCTTTCATAAAATTTTAAATCGCCATTAATCTCTATATATTTTTTTGCTATAAATAATATGGTTGCCTTTCCTGAACCAGTTGCTCTTTGGCAATCTTTGCAATGGCAGTGATGAGCTGAAATTACTTTTTTCTTGTCAAAAGAATAAGAGATTAAACCACACTGGCAATTACCAGTTTCGTTATTGTTCATCATTTTATTCTACAGTAAACTCTTAGAGCTGATGAATAAATCTTTAATGCTAATGTTTTTATCTTTTATCTTTAACAACAATCTATCTGCAGATCTTGCAACAGGAAAATTAGAGGAATTTTTTATTGATAATGGCAAATACGATAGAAAGGTTAGAATCTATTATCCATCAAATAATCCTATAAATGAACAAACAACGTTTATTATTATGAATGATGGGGAAGAGTTATTTTTAGAGCAAGATTCTTGGAATGGAAAGTCATGGAGAGTTGATAAAAGCTTTGATGAGCTCAATAAAAAAGATATTGAACATAATACTGTAATAGTTGCTGTTCACAGCGCAAAAAGATTCAAAGGAAGATTTTTTGATGATACGAGAAGATATATAGAGCTCTTTCCCAAAGAAGCGATTAATTATTTTGAAAAAGGCCAAAAGAAGAACCTTTATAGTTCTTTGTCCCAAAGAAGCTATCCAGAATTTTTAGTTACAGCAGTATTGCCGTTTCTTGAAGATAAATTTCAATTGACTTTAGATAAAGACAATCTGGGTGTTATGGGTTCAAGTATGGGTGGGCTTTCAGCACTAAACACAATCATTGAGTACCCAGATATCTTTGGCTTTGCAGGCTGCTTATCTACACATTGGGTTGGTATCAAGCCCATAGAATACCTGCTACTTCCTTTTACAAAAAAAATTGACGGTGATAAGGAAACATTTGATGCCATTAAAAAATATGTGGTGGCCAATCTTTCAAAAATAAAGAATCATAGGATTTATTTTGACCATGGAACGGTAGGTTTAGATTACTTATATAGAAATCCTCAAAATGATATAAATAAAATTTTTACCGAAAATGGCATGACTTTTGAAACTAAGGTTTTTGAAGGTCATGATCATGATCCAAATGATTTTGGAAAAAGATTTACTCCATCCTTGAATTATCTTACAAAAAAATAGTTCTATTTAATTAAAAGACCTGCACATAATTTATTGCCAGTCGGATCTCTTAAATATGCCAAATACATACTAAATTTTCCATAATTCCTAATGCCGGGATCTTCTTCTATAGAAGTTCCTCCATTTTCAATTCCTGCTTTATGCCAGGAATCACCTTGGTCAGTGCTTTCGATATTAAATCCAATCGTCGCTCCATTTGAAACTGTTGCGGGTTTTCCATCTATTGGCTCTGTAATACAAAAACTGGTTCCTTTAAAATTATAAAAATATCTTTTCTGTCCTGTTAAATTTGGATACATTTTTCCAGGTCTTGCTCCTAAAGCTTCGAAGATTTTGTCATAAAAAATTCGTGATTCTTCTATATCATTTGTTCCGACCATAACATGACTGAACATACCCTCTCCCCTCAATTAAATTAACTTAATGAAATAATAAGAAATCATAATAGCAAATAGCCATAACAACAAAGCTAAGACAGAAGTTTTTAGATTAATCTCTTTAATGGATTGGTAGTCAACCTGAGCGCCAATACAGAATAGAGCACCAACAAGAAATGAACTGCTTACATTCTCTAAAGCTAAAATCATTTGATTACTAAAATTAAGTTGAGGTCCTATGAAAATTGCAATAATAAAAGCAATCACAAATAAAGGAAGGATATTTTTATTACTGCTATCTTTATAAAAAATTCCAAGAATAATTGTTAAGGGTATTAACCAAAGGGTTCTTGCTAATTTGAGTGTTGCTGCTGTCTCAACAGTCCCATCACCAAAAGACATTGCTGCCCCTATTACAGAACTTGTATCGTGAATAGCCAATGCAATCCATGAACCAAATTCTTCACTAGACATGCCAATGTTATTTCCAATAATTGGAAATATTGCCATAGCAAAAGCATTTAAAAGAAAAATAATTCCTATGCATATGAATAAATCTTTTGGTTTTGCTTTTATTAATGGAGAAATTGCTGCCATGGCAGTTGCTCCACATATTGCTGTTCCTGATGCTATTAGAATTGATAGCCTAGTGTCGATTCTTAAAATTTTAGAAATCAGAATACCTATTGCAAAAACTAAAATTACGAAAATAGAAATGAACGGGAAATATGTTGCAGTTAGAGCCATTACATTTGATGCTGATAATGTTAAGCCCAAAATTACTATGCCTATTTGTAGAAGCTTTGTTCCAACTGTTTTATTAATTAATTCTTTGGGTGACTCAAAAAACAAAGTAAAACTTATTCCTAGCAGCAAAGCCAATAAAGGCGATCCAAAAAGCAACGCTATAAAAGCAAATAAAATTCCTAGAAATAAATGCATTACGACAAATGCTCTATAAGAAGGGTTGGTACATTATTTGTATGTGACTTTATAGTTGCAACCAAGGTATTTTCTTTAATTCCTTTTTTAACCTCTGTTATTTCAATGCCATCATTAGTTAATCTTTCATGAGCCTCTTTAATTGATTCAACTTCCCATGCCAGGCCCCAAAGCATGTCAAGACTTTCATCATCATTTTTTTGTTCTACAACTTCAATAGTTGTTTTATTTAAACTAAAAAATAACATTCTAGTTTTCCAATGCTCTATAACTCTGTCTAAAGCTAATCGTATGTTAAAAATATCTCTATAAATATTTATAAACCCATCAGCATCATTTGTATTTAAAACAACATGATCTAGTTTATTAATAGAGGATTTATCATAGTTGCTTATAGTTGGAAGGCTGCCTTCAGTATGATGAATAATAAAAGAAAATATTCCTCTAGTTAGTTCTGGTGGTAAAAAAATGTTTTTCCATTTTCTTATTTCATCACTTTGACTGTTCTTACCTTCACCATTAGATACCTCTGAAATGGCGAAACCCTTGTCTTTGAGAATGGCTGCGGTGGAATTAATATCTTCTGTGCCTAAAGCTAGCCCTAACATTCCTTCTCCATTTTCTTTTAATTGATTATTTACAAGATCAGCCCCCAGGCCATCGCCATTTACTGATAACAGCTCAAAGTAAGTATTCTTAAAATTAAATATCACATTAGCTGTTCCTAATTCTTTATGAATGCCTTTCCAAACAGGAGGAATGCCAAATATTTTTTTATAATTTTCTTCCGCTTCATCTAAATCCTGAACTACAATAATCAGATGATCAAGTGTCTCTATCATGATTTCCTTTTTTTGAATTTAAATAGCTCTCTCATAAATGGAAGTATCCAAATAATCTTGAAGAAATTTTTGGGAAATAACCTACTTGCGATGTCGTAAAAATGTGCATCATAACCAATTAGAATTCTTTTATTCTTTTTCCTAATATTTTTTAAAATTACTCTTGCTGCTTTTGATGGACTGGTGGGAGCATTTTCTTTAAAAACAATGCCGGCATCTTCTTTATTTGCCGCTACCCCAAAAAAAGCTGATAGCTCTGGGTCATAACTCTTAAATCTTGAGGATTTGTATATATCTGTGCCTATGTGGCCTGGGAAAACACAGTAAACTTCTACAGGCGATTCGGCTGCCTGCATTTCCATTGAAAGAGATTCTGTAAAAGCCTTTACGCCGAATTTTCCTACATTATATATGGACTGTTTTGGAACACTAAATAAGCCAAAAATAGAGGAAACATTTACAAGGGCCGCCTCTTTTTGTTTTTGTAGGTGTGGAAGGAACTCTGTAGTCATTTGAATTACCGAATTAAGCAATGTATCCAACCCAAAGCTCCAATCATCTTCGTTTACTTCCTCAACAGATCCAATAACTGAGATTCCTGCATTATTAATTACGATGTCTATTTGGTTATGAGAATTAATAACTTTCTGAGGAAGTTCTTTTATTTTTTCTTTATCTTTAATGTCTAAAACATGTGTTGAAACAGAAACATTCTTTTTTCTTATTAGCTCCTTTGTCTCTTCAAGCGATTCATTATTCCAGTCTACTAAGGCTAAGTTGCAGCCCTCATTAGCAAGTTCTTCTGCAAGAGCTCTGCCTATTCCAGAGCCTGCACCAGTTATCAAGGCAACTTTGTCTGCAAAGTTCTTCACTTATCTATAGATTGGAGTTTTCTTCTTTCAACCTCTTTATTTACCATTTTTGCGCAATCACTTGCAGCAGTTTCAAATATAAATGGAAGAACTGAGTGGACTATTGCAGCTAAGCCTGACACAACCATTCTTAAACCATAATAAGAAGCACAGCGCATATGCTCAAAGTAAGTCTCACCATTTGACTTTGGATGATGGGTAAATAATTTAGATATCTTCAACAAAATTAGATCCAAGATTCTTTTTAAAAAATTCAACGTATTCTTTATATGAAACGTCTTCTCCGCCGTTTCTCTTAAAATATGATTTTTCATATTTCCACTCCATAAAGGAGCCTTCATGCTCATAATCTTCGATAGATAAAACATCTTTTCCACTAAAATCATTGATATAGAGTGCTTGGAATGCAGCATCTTCATCTTCAAAAAGTAAATCTGTGAGCTGTGTATCTTCTAACAGTTTCTTGTTTATATCTACTAAAAAAAGATTTCTTGTAAGAAAACCTAAAAATACATCTCTAAGAATAGGGTTTATTCTCCAGTCAAAGTGCTCTTGTTGTTGTTTTGGAAGATACTGGTCTATATAAGATAAAAGAAAAGGGTCAGGCCCAACGGCTACAAAATATTTTTCCATTTGTGAAAGCAGGCATTTCTTTGCTTCTTTCCAACTTTCAATATCAGCCCATTCAATATTCAAATAATCGTCTTTTGAATTAATAAAATCGATAATCCTGTCATAAGAAACTTGTTCTGATTCCTTTTGGTCTTTTGACACCTTTCTTGCTAAATCAACAATATCGTCTTCAAGCGAAACCATATCGGAATTTGTTTGTTCGTAATATTCATCCCATGGAAGCTCTTCATCCGTGTCATCGCTATCTTCATCATAATTAGGAGGTTCGTGCCAAAAATCATTATTAAATCCAATAGTAAAAGTGTGGATTGAATCTAATAAGTCACAAGTTCTTTCCCAGAAAATTGCTTGCAATGACTTCCTGTCGGTTAGTTCTAGATTTTCATATACATAACCAGATATTCCTCTTCTATAATCTCCTCCTCCAAAGGTTAAGGTGGATGTTATTACATTTTCTGGGGACTCTTCTGTTTCATCAATTGTATCTTCTTCTGGATATGCAGGATTAGGAGCGTACTCATTCCAAAGTGTTTCCATAAAATCTGCACGTAATATTTCAAATGAACAACTATTTATATATTTCCACTTTATTTGATTCATTTTTCTCCTCTTTCTTTTAATAGACCGTCTATATATTCTATACCTAGTTCTAGCTTGTTAATAATAGAATTCGTTTTATCTCTATTTTTTACTAGTTTATAAAGTGGTTTCAGATCTATTTTACTGAATATCTTATTTTTATCTTTCTCATAAAAGCCATACCACGCATAATCTTTGTAAAACTTAAATTTATCCTGAAGTAATATTCTTGCCCCAATTACGCTTGATATAGAGAGATTAAATTTATAAGTTTTAGATTTATATGCTTTTATATCTAAACCGCTTTCAATAAAATAGATTAAATTGTCTATATCCTCTTGGGTTTTAAGATGACATATAAGCTGAATCCATAAAGGCACTTTTTCTTCGTCTCTTTTCCATGCTGAATAAGGTATTTTTGCGCCCTTTTCTATTAACACTCTTGCTGATTCATAATTATTATAGTTAAAAGCTAGGTGAGTTGGTGAGTGCCCATCTTCATTTGCCAGATCAAGACTGCTATTAACATCTTGCTTATCCTTATTGTGTGAAAAAAGATCATAATTTTTAGGCTCAACTAAGATTTTCATTATTGAATATGATAGATGCCTATCTCTTATGGTGGCTGCACTATGAAATGCATTATAGCCCTGATCATCTTGTACATATGGAGAAAGCCCTTTGCCAATAAAGTATTTTACAAGTTTCTCCGAACCCATCCGAGCAGACAATTTGAGTAAATTGTTTTTATGAATATCTATAAAATCAAATTTAACAAGATTGTTTTCTAAAACTTCTAATATAAGCTTTTCTCTTTTAATTTTCTCATTTGACTCCATTTTCTGTGTGAACAGTAAGCTCATTGCATTTTTATCAATAACTTCATTTTGCATCTTGTTTTCA
>CABYPB010000002.1 GCA_902520725.1 uncultured SAR86 cluster bacterium
ATCTACTATAGATGAACTGAAGAAAATAATTGAATGCGCTACAAATAAAGATCTACTAATTAACGCAGGTCATGATTTAAATCTAAAAAATCTTCACTATTTAGTAGAAATGGGTAATATAAATGAAGTATCAATTGGCCATGCGATTGTAATAGATGCATTACACTATGGTTTTGAAGAAACAATATTAAAATATTTAAATATTATTAGGAATTAAAATGGACTTAGAAGATAAATTAAGAGAACAGATTAAAGATAACAGTATTTTAATATACATGAAAGGTACACCATATGAACCTCAATGTGGCTTTTCAGCCAGAACTGTACAAATATTAATTGAATGTGAATCACAATTTAGTTATGTAGATGTTATTGAAAATAGCGATGTTAGAGTTTCTTTACCAAAAGTATCAGATTGGCCAACATTCCCACAGGTATTCATAAATGGTGAGTTAGTAGGTGGTGCAGATATTATTGCTCAAATGCATGAAAGTGGTGAGCTTAAAAAGCTTATAGATTCTGTAGAATCTTAAGAGTCAAATTTATTCACGATAGAGCAAAACACATTAGCAGTTACATTGCTATCATATGCTGCAGAATGAGCCTCATCATTATCATAATTGATATCTAACTCATCACAGATTCTTGCTAAGACAGTTTGACCTGTTGCAAGAACTCCTAATGAGACAGTGTCAATAACTGAAAATTTATGAAAGGGTGTCTTTTTAATCTTATTTCTTTTGTAAGCAGCTGTTAAGAATGAGCTATCAAAATGTGCATTATGACCAACAAGAATTGCTCTTGAGCATTTATATTTGTTTTTAGTTTTATTTATTATCTTAAATAAATCATTTAAAGCATCAATTTCACTCACTGAGACTCTTAAAGGATGATCAAGTTTAATTTTCGTAAATTCTAATGATTCTTTTTCAACAATAGAGCCATCAAATGGTGTAATGTGATGTCTATAAGTTTCACCAACAACTAGTTTTTTATCTTTTTCTTCAATTAGGGTTATTGCAATTTCTAAAATTGCATTAGTATCTGGATCAAAACCACCAGTTTCAATATCTACAACTACCGGCAGGTATTTTCTGAATCTATTTTTTAACACCAAGTTTTTCTTGCAATTTTGAATTTGAAGTTGTGTAACCAAATGGAACTCGTTCACCAGGATTTATTCTCTTGTATGCTTCTTGCACTGCAAGAGTAGTTTCATGAAATCCTGATAAAATTAAGTCCATTTTTCCTGGATAATTATTTATATCACCCACAGCAAATATTCCTTTTTTATTAGTTTGAAAGTTTTCTGTGTTTACTGATATTTTTTTACCATTAAGTTCTAACTCCCAATCTAATAAAGGACCTAGTTTTTTGTTTAATCCAAATAAAAATATTAACTCATCAGCATCATGACTCTCAATTTCATTAGATTCAAAGTTTTTTAACTTCACTCCCTCAACTTTATCTTTTCCCTCGATTGAATCAATAAGAAATGGTGTGAGTAAATTGACCTTTCCTTTACTAACAAGCTCTCTCATAATTTCTTCAGTATGTTGAGCGCCTCTAAACGCATCTCTTCTGTGAACTAATGATATTGACTTTACTATTTTTGATAATTCAACTGTCCAATCAAGTGCTGAGTCACCACCACCAAAAATAAAAACATTCTTATCTATATACTGATCTACAGACCGAACAGCATACGAAACGCCATTATTTATAAACTGATCAGGGTTATCTATATTTGGAGGTCTTCTTGGTTCAAACGATCCTGCACCAGCAGCTATAAAAATATTTTTAGATACAAATTTATTATCCTCAGTTGTTATTACCTCCCAAAAAGAATCATCACCATCTTTTATTTCATTTAATGAGTCAACTCTTTGGTTTAAATATAGCTCATAACTAAAAGGTTCAATTTGTTTTAATAATGCATCAACATGTTCTTGAGCAGTCTGATATGGAACACCTGGAATATCATATATTGGTTTCTCTGGGTATAACTCTGCACACTGACCACCAGGCTTATCAAGATTATCAATCAGAATACAATTTAGACCCAGGAGACCTGCTTCAAATACAGTGAATAAACCAACAGGACCAGCTCCAATTATAATAATATCTTTTGTTTCCATTATCTTACTTTCATTCCAGGTTCAGCACCATCATCTGGAGAGACTAAATAGATACCATCATCATTGCTTGATGCAAGTACCATACCCTCAGATAAACCAAATTTCATCTGACGAGGAGCAAGATTATTAACAAGAACCACCATTCTATTGTCTAAATCTTCAGGTTTATATGAGCTTTTTATACCAGCAAATACAGTTCTTGTTCCATATTCACCAACATCTAATGTTAATTGTATTAACTTGTCAGCTCCATCGACATCCTCTGCCTTGATTATTTTAGCTACTCTTAAATCAATCGATGAAAATTGATTTATATCTATTATATTTTGATTGTCCATATCTTCTTCCTCAGGAATTATTAATGGTTCAAGCCTATTTAGCAATGGCTTGTAGTTATTTATGTGTCCATTTAATATATTTTCAATATCATCAAAGGAACAAGTCTTTAAGTTTAAGAATTCGTAAGCTTTATTAGATAGACTTGGGATTATTGGATTTAGATAAATACTAATAATCTTAAATGCATTTAATGCCGTAGAACAAATATCAACTGATTCATCTAAATCTTTCTTCCATGGAGTTTCATTATTAATATATTTATTAACATTATCAGCTAACTCCATTATCAATCTCACCAATTGTGAATATTTCCTATTTTCATATAAATCAATAACATTAACCTTTTCATCAGTTAAAGTTTTTATTAAATCTTTATCAATATTTTTAGATAATTTATTTTCATTCTTTTTAAGAAATGAGGAGGTCCTTGAAGCAATATTAAGATATTTACCAACCAAGTCAGAATTAATTTTTTGAACATAGTCTTCAAAATTAAGATCTATGTCTTCGACCTTATCGTTTAATTTTGATGCAAAATAATATCTTAATGTTTCTGGATCACATATTGATGCAAAATTCTTAGCAAGGATCCCTGTTCCTTTAGATTTAGACATTTTTTCGCCATTTACTGTTAAGAACCCATGAACAAAAATTCCATTAGGAAGCTTAAAATTAGCAGAGCTTAATAATGCAGGCCAAAATAAACCGTGAAAATAGGCAATATCTTTACCTATAAAATGAAAAATCTCATAATTAGAATTAGGCGACCAAACTTCCTCGGTATCAATATTATTATTCTTAAACCAATTATCCATAGATGCTATATATCCAATTGGGGCATCTACCCATACATAAAAATATTTATTAATTTCATCAGGAATCTTAAATCCAAAATAGGGCTCATCTCTTGATATATCCCATTTTTTTAGATCATCCGAAAGCCATTCTTTTAATTTATTTTTAATTGGAGTTTGAAGATTAGATTTATTTAAAAATTCTCTCAACGTATCTATTTTTTTTGGTAAATCAAAAAAGATATGCTCACTATCTTTTTTAATTGGTTTAGAGTTTGAAAGTATAGATATAGGATCCTTTATTTCTAGAACATCATAACTTGCACCACACACACTACAATTATCCCCATGCTGATCTGGCGC
This sequence comes from uncultured SAR86 cluster bacterium, assembly GCA_902520725.1. Taxonomy (GTDB): domain Bacteria; phylum Pseudomonadota; class Gammaproteobacteria; order Magnimaribacterales; family D2472; genus SAR86A. Next base: position 3,635 of record CABYPB010000002.1, read on the forward strand.
ATCACATTTTGGACAACTGCCTTTAACAAACCTATCTGATAAAAACATTTGTTCTTTTTCATCAAAAAGTTGTTTAACTATTTCCTTTGTAATTAAATTATTTTTTTTAGCTTCTATATAAATTTCTTCTGAAAACTTCTTATTTTCGTCACTATGAGTTGAATAAAAATTAGTAAAATTAATACCATAAAGATCATATGTTTCCTTATGATCTTTATAGACATCATTGATTAACTCTTCTGGAGTAATATTCATTTCTTTTGCTTTCAACATGACCGGAGTGCCATGGGTATCATCAGCACAAAAGAAAAGACATTCATTTCCATTTAAATTTTGAAATCTCGTCCATATATCTGTTTGCACAGCCTCTAAAATATGTCCAAGGTGTAATGGTGCATTTGCATAGGGTAATGCCTGCGTAACAAGTATCTTTCTTAATTTATTTGTAGGTTTGTCCATGTATTATCTGTATTATAAGTGAAAATTATTGATTTATATGAGCATTAAAAAAATTATTGCATTTGGATCTGCTAAAGGAGGTGTTGGTAAAAGTTCTATAACAGCATCAATAGCAATAGGGTTATCTAAAAAATACAAAGTTGGTATTTTAGATGCTGACATTTATGGGCCAAATCAGGATCTTTTATTTAAAATTTATGAAAAACCTGATCTATCAAGTACAAAGATCATTACTCCTATTAAAAGAAATAATATTGATATCATTTCAATGGGATTTCTTTTAGATTCTAATACTTCAGCAACTTGGCGAGGACCATTGTTAAGCGGAGCAATTAAGCAAATTATAAATTCTTCAAAATGGGGAAATTTAGACTTTTTGCTAATTGATATGCCACCAGGAACAGGTGATTCATATTTAACAATATTTAATGAATTATCAGTTGATCATTTTATTCTTATTACATCCCCAAACAAATTATCTATATCAGACTCTAAAAGAACAATATCAATGTTAAACAAACTAGATATAAATATTTTAGGTTATATTGAAAATAATATTTTTGATATGTCGAATTCTGGTAATGATAATTTATTTCCTAAAGATGATATTCATAAACTTGGCACATTTAAATTTAATAAAAATATGTATGACTTTGATCCGAGCTATAATAATCCTGATAACAAAGACATAATGATAAAAATAGAGAATATTATATAAAGTTATGAAATATTTATTATCGGTTGCAGTACTTCTCTCAATTAGCATTGCATCTGAAGAGGTTAAAGATCCTTTTGAAAATATAAATAGAGCAACCTTTGAATTTAATGAAAAACTTGATTCATCTTTTCTCAAACCTGTTGCACAAACTTATTCAAAATTTCCACCCAGAGTAAAGAATGGTGTAACAAATTTTTTTAATAATCTTGAGGAAGTTGATACTTTTATAAATCAATTACTTCAAGGAAAGCCCAAAGAATCAATTAATGATTTTTCAAGATTTATTATTAATACAACTATAGGTCTTGGAGGCTTTATTGATGTTGCATCAAAATTAGGATTAGAGCGTCATGAAGAGGATTTTGGACAGACATTGGCTGTATGGGGTGTTGGACAAGGTCCATATATAATGTTGCCTTTTTTGGGGCCTTCAACTTTAAGAGATACTTTGAGCAAGCCAGTTTCATCTTTTTTATCAGTTACTTTTCATATGACAGAAAGTGATGTAAATATTGCTTTAAAATCGATAGACGCACTCGAAACAAGAGAGCGTTTATTAGATGTTGAATCATTACTCTCAGGAGATAAGTATGCATTTGTTAAAGATGCTTACATTCAATCAATGATCTATGAGATAAAAGATGGGATTGACGTTGAGGATGAGTTTATTGATGATATGGATGATTTTTTAATAGACTAAAAGCTTTTCTAAATCTTTTTTATTATCAATTGTCAAACAATTGCTTTTAATAATCTCAAGAATCTTAATTCTAAATGATTTAGCGTATTTATCTCCTCTTGATAATCCAAACAGGTGTTTCATCATTCTTCCTAAATCATGTCCATCTAAAAGTTTTCTTTCAACATATTCTAAATAGATATTTAGTATTTCTTTTTTTGAATCTACTACTGAGGATTCATTATAAAATTCTGTCTCAATATTTTTTAACATAAAAGGATTATCATAAGCTGCTCTCCCTATCATAACTCCATCAACTTTTTCTAAGTGATTATGCGACTCTTCTAATGTTTTAATTCCACCATTAATAATTATTTCTAGTTCTGGAAAATCTTTTTTCAATTTGTAGACATAATCATATTTAAGAGGTGGAATCATTCTATTTTGTCTTGGGCTGAGTCCACTCAAAATTCCATTTCGAGCATGAATAATAAATATATTTATGCCAGATTCTTTAACAATAGAAATAAAGTTATATAAAAACTCATACGATTCATTATCATCAATGCCTAATCTACATTTTATAGATACAGGAATCTTTACAGCATTTTGCATATTTCCCAGGCAGTCTTTTACAAGTTCTGGTTTCAGCATTAAGCATGCTCCAAAACTACCTTTTTGAACTCTATTTGATGGACATCCAACATTTAGATTTATTTCATCGTAACCGTATTGTTCACATTTTTTAGAACACTCAACTAGATCATTAATATCTGAACCTCCAAGCTGAACGCCAACTGGATGTTCTTCTGAATTAAATTCTAGTTGATCGTAGCATTCACCAAAAATTAACGAGCCTGTTGCAATCATCTCTGTATAAAGAAACACCTTCTTTGATATAAGTCTTAATAAATACCTATCATGCATATCTGTGTATTGCATCATAGGAGCAACACATAGCTTGTGGCTGATCTGTTCAGTCATTTTCTAAAGAAAAATATTTATCGATATGTATCCAACAATTGATAAAACAATCGTGTAAGGGAGCGCCATATAAACCATTCTTAGATAAGATAAGCTTATCAAAGGTGCTAACGATGATGTTAATAAAAATAAGAAAGCAGCTTGTCCGTTTGGAGTAGCAACACTAGGTATATTCGTTCCTGTATTAATTGCAATTGCAAGATTATTAAATTGTTCAAGACTTATAATATTATTATCATAAGCAGTCTTTACTTCATTGATATAGATTGTCGCTACAAAAACATTATCACTTATAGCTGAAAGGAACCCATTAGCTACAAAGAACAAAGAAGGTTGAGTTGAAGGATCCTGTGCCAGAACATAATTTATAACTGGAGTAAATAAGTGTTGATCATGTATTACGCTTACAATTGCAAAAAATACTGCTAATAATGCCGTAAACGGTAGTGCTTCATGAAAAGCTTCCCCAAGTTTATGTTCTTCAGTTATTCCTTTAAAGGCTGTTAATAGAATAATAACACTTAGACCAATTAGACCAACTGCTGCAAGATGAAGAGCTAAAGCGACAACTAAAAATAAAGCTACAATTATTTCTATAAAAAGTTCAGCTTTATCTTTAGAAGTTATATTTTCATTTCTATAAATGGAATAATCATTAAAAATATCTCTAATATTTGATGGAAGTTGGTTTCCAAAACCAGCTATTGAAAATTTCTCAATTAAAACACATGTGATTATCCCTGCAAAAAAGACTGGCATTGTTATTGGTGCCATTCTTAAAAAGAATTCAGTAAACTCCCAGCCTGCTATTGTTGCAATTAATAAATTTTGTGGTTCACCAACTATTGTACAAACACCACCAAGAGCTGTTCCAACAGCCCCATGCATTACGAGATCTCTTAAGAATCCTTTAAATTTTTCAAGTTCCTCAATTGATATAGGGTTTAATGCAGCATCATTATGAAAATCATGAGTTTCATCAGAAAAAGTCTTACCAGATGCGACTGTATGATAAATTCTGTAGAAACCTATAGTCACACCAATAAGGACAGCGGTAACAGTTAAAGCATCCAAGAATGCTGATAATACAGCAGCTGATATGCAGAACATTAAAGATAAAGTCGTCTTTGAACGAACGTTTAACAATAATTTTGTAAATATTGTTAACATTAAATTTTTCATAAAATAAATACCAGCAACCATAAACACTAACAATAATATTACTTCAAGATTATTTTCTATCTCATGAAAAACAGATTTAGTTGATGTAAGTCCTAAAACAATTGCCTGAATGGCAAGCAAACCACCTGGCTGAAGTGGATAACAATTAAGTGCCAATGCTAGGGTGAATATAAATTCAATTAAAAATACCCAACCAATTATAAAGTTTCCATCTAAACCAGCTGAGTTAAGTATAAATAATAATATTGGATTAATTACTAGGAAACTGATTATGATAAACTTGTACCATCCTGGAGCGCTGCCAAGGAATAAATTTTGTATTTCTTTAAACATGAGCCTTATTTTAAACTGATTTATTATGAATTTTGAAAGATTTTTAGATATTAACATAAAAGATAATAATCATTTTATTGTTTTTAATGATAATAAAATTTTATATGAGTCAGAATCAAAATCTTTTCTATTAGATGGTAAGTTTTTAGATATCGATATAGAAAATTCAGTTCTTGTTGGTATAGCTAAAAATAATGGAATTAATATATATGGATTAGATATTACAAAATCAATGACTAATATTAATATTGGCTACAAAAACCTAAATGAATTAGATACAAGGCACTTACTATCAATTTTAAAACCTGATGAAATTGTACTAATGGGAAGGGCAAATCAATTATTGCATTGGATTAAGAGCAATAAATATTCTGGATATTCTGGAGAACTTAATAAATTCGATTCAAATGAACAAAGTTTATTTTGTCCAACATCTTCCTCAATGATCTATCCATCAATTTCACCATGTGTTTTAGCAATGGTAACTAAAGATGATGAAATTCTTCTTGCAAGAAATAATTTATTTCCTAAGGGTTTGTATAGTGTTTTAGCAGGCTTTGTTGAAGTTTCAGAATCAGCTGAGGAAACTGTTCATAGAGAAGTATTAGAGGAAGTTAATATAAAAGTTAAAAACATTAAATATTTTGGAAGTCAGCCATGGCCATTCCCATCTCAGCTAATGCTTGGATTTACATGTGAATATGATTCTGGAATCATCAAAGTAGATGAAAAAGAAATTGCAGAGGCTGCATGGTATAAAGCTTCAGAGTTACCATATGTTCCTCCACAAACAAGCTTATCGGGACAATTAATTAGTTCTTTTGTCGAGGATCATTCTTAGCCCTCATTGGAATAGCTTTTTTCACTTTCTTTTCTTTTATTATTTCTTTTATTGGAGACTCTTTTTTTACAACTGCTTTATTTTTAATTGATGTATCATTTCTATTATCTTTTTTAACAGTTGATTTTCTAGGCAAATTCTTTTTAACCTCTTTATTCACTTTAATAGGTTTTTTTGTATTTTTATTTTGATTTTTAGATTTTGTTTTATCTATTGGTTTTTTTGAATCAGAAGATTTATCAGTCTTTGTTTTATTAAAATTTTGATTATTTTTACTTTTAAAGTTTTTTCTAGCATTTGAAGAATTGGATCTATTTTTGTTACCTTTCCTTATATTCTTTTTAACTACTTTTTTAGGTGTTTTTTTGTTATCTTCACTTATGCCAGCAAAAGATTTTAACCATTTAATTAGTCCTTCTTGCTTTCTTTTTGGCATTTTTGGTGGCTTCACTCCACTAACTAGTGGCTTCATAGTCTTTGATTGGTTTTTACTATCTCTCCAGTCTGTACCTGGCTCTGGACTATTTGGTGTTAACTTATATGAATCTTGCATAGATGTATCTGAGCTCTTAATTCTCATTACTTTATAATATGGTCTAGACTTATATGGGTCTGCAATTACAAGAATCTTAATCTTGTTAGTTTTTTCTATATTGATAATATCGTATCTTTTTTCATTTAAAAGATAACTTGCAACATCAGAAGGTACATAGACATGTATTTCTCCAGTATTGTCTTTTGCAGCATCTTCTCCTACTATTCTTAAAATTGATTGTCCAAGTGACCTAGGGCCTCTTACTAAAACATGTTCTATATCATATGATTCGTTTAGTGATGGTCTTAATCTTTGTCTGGAGACCTCTAATAATCCAAATCTTGATATATTTGAAATTTGAACTCTCGCTCTGTCAGAGTAAACTGCTTTTCTAAAAGCAGATTCAATTTTATTTTGATTATCTTCATTTGTCATATCAATAAAATCAATGACAACTAATCCACCAACATCTCTAAGTCTCAATTGCCTTGCAATTTCTTTGGCTGCCTCAAGATTTGTCTTGTATGCTGTTTCTTCTATATCCTTGCCTTTAGTTGATCTTGCAGAGTTAATATCTATTGCAGTCATTGCCTCAGTCGGATCTATGACAATGGAACCACCAGAATTTAAAGATATTTCTCTTTGAAACGCTAATTCAATTTGTGATTCTATTTGGTATCTATTAAATAGAGGTATTTCTTCATTATAATATTTAACTTTTTCAGCGTGATCTGGAATTACAGCTTCAATAAACTCTTTAGCCTCTTGAAAAACATCATTATCATCAATTAGTATTTCCTCAATATCATCTTTAAAGTAATCTCTAACAACACGAACAATTAACTTATCATCACGAAAAATTAATGATGGCGATGTTGCATTTGGTGTTGTGTTATTTATTTCATCCCAAAGTGCAAGTAAGTAGGCCATATCTAAACTAAGCTCTTCAACAGATCTTCCTAATCCATTAGTACGAACTATTGCACTCATATTGTCAGGAATATTAAGTTTATCTAGTGTATTTTTAATTTGGTCTCTTTCCTCACCGCTAATCCTTCTTGATATACCACCTGATCTTGATGAATTAGGAATTAAAACTAGAAAACGGCCAGCAAGACCAATTTGAGTTGTAAGTGCAGCACCCTTTGAGCCTCTTTCTTCCTTAGTAACTTGAACAATAATTTCTTGACCTTCCTCTAATGTACAAATAAATTTACCTTTTTTATCTTTTTTATAAAACTGACTTGATAGGTCTTTCAGAGGTAAGAATCCATGTCTTTCAGATCCAAAATTTACAAATGCAGCATCTAGGCTGGATTCAATTCTTGATACAGTTGCTTTAAATATACTTCCTTTAAGAAGGGTTTTATCAGGTGACTCTGTATCAAAATCATATAATTTAGCACCATCAACTAGTGCCACACGAAGCTCATCACCATATGATGAGTTTATAAGTATTCTTTTCATTTATTTCTCCCTATCAATTAGGAAGATAAGTCAGCAGTGTGCTTTTTAAGCTTCTATCAGTTAGTCTTACGTATTTTTGCTAATCTGATTAATCCATTTAAGGATTGTAAAATTTAACTGTTGTAATTATCTTTCATTAATTAAACTAAGCAATTCCTAGTTATTTAGGTGTATATCCTATAGATTTGTACTATGTCTGTCAAAAAATTGAAAGTTAACAGTGATAACGAGGGAAGACGAATAGATAATTATTTATTATCGATTTATAAATCTGTTCCTAAAAGTAAAATCTACAAAATTATTAGAAAAGGGGAAGTAAGAGTTAATTCTTCAAGAGTTAAAGCCCATTACAAATTATGTCTAAACGATTTAATTCGTATACCACCGAACTTAGATACTCAAGAGTCAAAAAATAATATTATTGAAGCAAAACATATTAATAACTACGTCTCAGATATATTATACGAAGATACAAATTATTTAATATTAAATAAAAACAAAGGCATTAGTGTCCATGCTGGCACTAAAAATATAATTGGACTAATTGATCTTGTTCGAAATAAATTCGGTGAGAATATAGATTTATGCCATCGCCTTGATAAGGACACTACAGGTTGTATAGTATTTGCAAAGAATAAAAAATCTGTAAAGCATTTCAATGAAGCATTAAAAAATCAAAGTGTTACAAAGACATACAATGCAATTCTAGTTGGCAATCTAAAGAATAATATCAAAATTGATAAACCAATTTACAAAGATGATCCTGAGAAAATTAAAAACTCATTATCTAAATTTAAAATAGTTAAAACCTCAGATAACTTTACATTTGTAGAAGTACAAATATTCAGCGGAAGAACACACCAAATTAGAATACATGCATCCTCAATTAATCATCCTGTTTTGTTTGATGATAAGTATGGAGATCAAACTATTAATAAGTCATTAACTAATTTATCAAATACAAAGATTGCACTTCATTCAAAGTCTATAATTTTTAATGATCTTAATTCTAATCTAATTGAAGTTAATGCAGAACTGCCTCCAAATTTTGTGTATATGATTGATGAACTTATATAAAATACCTATTATTATTATATAAACTTTGTTAGGATAGCGTTTTTTAAAGGGCTTATTATGGCAGTACAAAAAAGTAAAGTAACAAGATCTAGAAGGGGGCAAAGACGCTCTCATGATGCTTTAAAGAAAAATACATTATCTGTTGACCCAGTGTCAGGTGAGAAGCATTTACGTCATCAAATGACTAAAGATGGTTTTTATAAGGGTAGATTGATTAAAGATTTACGTAAACCTATTAAAGAAGAGTCTGAAGAAGTAACATCATAGTTATGCCTAGGCATATTACAGTCGCATTTCCGGGTCAGGGCTCCCAATACGTTGGTATGTTAGATCATTTACCAGAAGGTTTTATTAATAATTTTAAGGATGAGATTAGAGAATCACTAGAATTTGATATTCTAGATATTATAAAAAATGGAAGTGAAGAAAAACTTAATAAAACATCCATAACGCAACCTGCAATATTATTAACTTCATATTTAGAATACAAATTCATGTTAGATAAGTTAAATATTGAACCAGACCTTTTGTGTGGACATTCTTTAGGTGAATATACTGCGTTAGTTGCAGCTCAGGCTCTAACACTCAGAGATGCCTTAAGAGTTGTTCATAAACGAGGCCTTTATATGGAGGAATCATTATCAGGTTCCATGTTTGCAATTTTAAATACAGACATGAAAATTATTGATGATTGCTGTCAGAAAGCATCTTCAAAATCAAATAAAATAGTATCACCTGCAAACATTAATTCATCTAAACAAGTAGTCATCGCAGGAGAAGATGAAGCTGTTGAATTAGCAATTGAATATTTAAAAAATAATGGTGCAAAGAAATGCATTAGATTAAACGTTAGCGTACCTTCTCATTGCGATTTAATGTATGAAGCAGCTACAAAGCTTTCAACAATATTAGACGAAATAAAAATTAATAATTGCGAGTATGAATTAATACATAATCTTGATGCTAAAAAATCTAATGACTTTTCTTCTATTAAAAATAAATTAATTTTACAATTAACTAAGCCAGTTCGATGGTCAGATATAATGACTCATGTAAAAACTAAGAACGGTATATTTATTGAATGTGGCCCAAAAAATATTTTATCTGGTTTAGCAAAAGCTAATGATATTGAAAATATATATACAACTTCATCAAATACTTTTATATCAGAGGTGGGAAAAATATTATGATCAAAGGTAATGTATTTGTGTCTGGTGCCTCTCGTGGAATTGGGAAAAATATTGCAACACTTTTTTCAAACAATGGATTTAAAGTCATAGGAACTTCAAGAAATGAATTCAGCATTGCTGATTGTAATGATAATTTTATTCCTCTTAAGCTAGATATCACGTCAAGAGAAAATATAAATGATTGTTTTAATTATTTAAAAGATAAAAATCTATTACCTAATATTCTTATAAATAATGCAGGCATAACTGCTGATCAAATTTTTATGAGGATGAAAGACGAAGACTGGGATAATGTAATTGAAACCAATCTTACTGGTACGTTCAATTTATCAAAAATCTTTATCAAGAATATGATTAAAAACAAAAATGGCAGAATAATAAATATTTCATCTGTTTCAGGATTAATGGGAAATCCAGGGCAAGTAAATTATGCCTCATCAAAAGCTGCACTAAGCGGATTTACTAAATCTCTTGCTAAAGAGGTAGGTTCAAGAAACATTACAGTTAATTCTGTAGCTCCTGGATATATAGATACTGACATGACATCATTCTTAGATGCTGATGCTAAAGAAAAAATAATAAATAATATTCCTCTTGGCAGGATTGGTATTGCAAGTGATGTATCCGAGCTTGTAATGTTTTTAGCATCTGATGAAGCATCGTATATTACTGGACAGACCATATCTGTTGATGGTGGATTATTGATGTATTAAATTTATGTGCATCTTTGAACTAATAGATGTAAAATGTGTCAAATTCAATATAGGGTTATGGAGTTATTATGAGTGTTGAAGAAAGAGTCAAAAAAATTGTAAGCGACCAATTAGGAAAATCATTAGATGAAATTCAAAATGATTCGTCCTTTGTTGATGATTTAGGAGCAGATTCTCTCGATACTGTTGAATTAGTAATGGCATTAGAAGAAGAATTTGATTTAGAAATTGCAGATGAAGATGCTGAAAAAATATCAACAGTAAATGAAGCTGTAGATTATATTAATTCTAATTCCTAATTTCTTAATATTAATTTAATTGTTTAAATAACTTAGGTTATTTAAAATTTTGTCATGTATTTTATTAAATTAATTCTTTTTTTAGCATTACTATCATTATCAATTATTGCTCCATATTTTGCTTACATAAGTTACATTCCTAGTTATGATGAAAAATATATAGAAATAACCCCAGGTGAATCTATAAATCAAGTTGTATCAAAATTTTCCTCTCATTCCAAAATTAACAAAATTTTTATAAAAGTATTATTTTTATCTGAAGATATAAGTTCATTTAAGGTTGGCGAATACAGTATAAAAAATAAAACAATAAAAGAAATTATTTCGATAATGTCAAAAGGCGACACAGTAACTTATAAATTTAAAATTCAGGAAGGTTCCACTATTTATGATCTAGAGAAACAAATCAATTCTTCAAATTTGATAAATGATTGCAGTTATCTTAAATGTTTAGAAAGTACATTTCCTTATACTGAGGGAATTTTATATCCGGATACTTATTTTTACAAAAAAAATATGAAAGCATCTGAAATTTTGAATAAAAGCTACCAACGAATGAATGAATTTATTCAATCATTACCTCGTAACAATAATTCGTCTTTATCAAAAAATGAATTATTGATATTAGCATCAATAATTGAAAAAGAAGCTGGAAATGATGATGAAAAGAATGAGATTGCTGGGGTATTTTTAAATAGAATATCGATTAATATGAAACTTCAGGCTGATCCAACAATTATCTATGGTTTATTGCCAAATTTCGACGGTGATATAAAAAAATCTGATATTCTTAGTACACAAAATAAATACAACACATACATGATAAAAGGACTACCACCATCACCAATTGCTATTTCATCAAGATCTTCTATATTAGCTGCTTTTAATGCGACACCAAGCGACTATTTATTTTTTGTAGCTGATTCTAAAAATTCTCACTATTTTTCTAAAACATACGAAGAACATTTAAATAAAATAAAAGAACTAGGACTTGATCGGTGAAGATAATATCTTTTGAAGGTATAGAGGGTGTTGGTAAAAGTACTCAAATTGAGTTGTTAAAAAAATTTTTAGAAAAGAACTCTAAATCAGTAGAAGTTTTTAGAGAACCTGGCTCAACACTCTCTGGAGAGAAAATTAGAGATATTTTATTGGATGATCAATATGATTTATCTAGCAAAACAGAATTATTATTAATGTTTTCTGCAAGATCAGAACTTGTTAACAAAAAAATTAATAATTCCACTGCTGATTATCTTCTTCTTGATAGATTTTTTGATGCATCATTAGCTTATCAAGGATATGGAAGAAATCTCTCTATAGAATTAATAAATAAACTCGTAGATTTTATTGATTGTCCTTCACCTGATCTTAGCTTTCTTATTGATATCTCAGTTGAAGAAGGTTTTGCAAGAAAAATTAATGACAAAATTGACAGAATTGAATCATCAGGATATGACTTTTTCAATAAAGTTCGCAACGGATATCTAGAAATTGCAAAAAATAATGAGGATAGGTTTATTATTATAAATGGATCTAAAACAGTTGACGAAATTCATAATAATATTATTCAAAATATAGATATATAAATATGAAATCTTTAGATTTACCATGGATAATTAATATTTTATCAACCCTAAGTTTTAGCAATTTACCTCATGGGATAATTATTTCTGGTCCAGACGGCATTGGAAAAAAAATTCTAGCTAATGCTATATCATCTAGATTGCTTATAAACAAAACTACAAATATTGAGAATAGTGATTTAGTTAACTCTAACAGTCATCCTGACTATTTTTATTTAAATAATGAAAAGGTTTTGCTTCACAATATTACTTTTAGAAAAAATAAATGGGACGACGAAAAAGGTCAACGAAATGTAAATGACTTTCTTTCAAAAACACCATCTATTTCAATAAATAAAGTTGCTGTTATTGTTAATGCGCAAACTATGAATGACGAAAGTCAAAATGCACTTCTTAAATCATTAGAAGAACCGTCTCCCAATTCCTATATCATAATGATTACAAACAGGCCTAAATGTCTTCTTAATACAATATATAGTAGATGTCAGGTTATAAATATACCATCACTAAAAATAGATGATTTAAATAAATGGTTAATTAATAATGGGGTATCTGATGTAAATGCATTAGATTTTCCTAGCTTTACTTCGCCTCTTAAAATATTAGAGGAGCTTGAAAATAATCAACATTTAAATTTCAAACAATTTATAAAAATTATTACAGAATTTATATTTAATAATTCTGATACAAACTCAACAATTAAAAAAATAATCTCATTGGATATAGATTTAATTATGAAAATTAATTATTTAATAGAATTTTTAAAGATTATTCTTAAGTCTAGATTATTATCTGAAGATCTTTCAGGAGTCTTCAAAGATTTTAATAGTTCTAATTTTAACAATTTAAAAATATCTAATCTAATGAATGAGCTTAATGCTTTGCGCTATGATTATTTTAAAGTTCCACAAATAAATGAAACTCATGTGCTTAATTATTATCTAAGTGAACTAAAAAACTCAATTAAGATATAGTAGTTCCACCATCAACAACTATAGTTTGTCCGTTAATGTAGTTTCCTGCCTCTGAAGCCAACATAACAGCTACACCTGCTATTTCATCAGGCTCACCAATTCGTTGCATTGGTGTTGTGCCTAAAACTGACTTAAGAATATCTGGATTTTCCCATAGCGCTTTAGCAAAGTCTGTTTTTATCAATCCCGGTGCAATAGAGTTTGCCCTTATATTTTTATGACCAAATTCAGTAGCAATGTTTTTTACAATCATAACATCTGCTGCTTTACTAATATTATAGGCACCAAGTATTGGACTGCCTTTAATAGCTGCAATGCTTGATATTATAATTATTGATCCATCATTTCGTTCTATCATCTCTGGCAGAACTAAGTTACATAAAATTTGATTTGATTTAATATTGTTATTCATAACTTTATCAAATTTTTCTAATGGCATATCTAACATAGACCCCATAAATGGGTTTGTTGCTGCATTGCAAACTAATACATCTATTTTGCCTAGCTGTTTTCTTGTAGACTCTACTAGATGCTCTAATTGATTTTCGTCACTTATACTTGCAGCAATTGGAAAAGCTACTTCTTTACCAATTTCATTATTAATATCATTAGCTGTTTGCTCACAAGCGTCTAACTTTCGACTTGATATTATCACGTTAGCACCATGTAAAGCGCATTGGTGGGCAATAGATTTACCAATACCTCGAGATGATCCTGTAATTAAAATAGATTTATTTTTAAGGTTAAATAATGACATATTTTCATTATAATTAAATTATGAGTAAAAAAGTTGAAATATATTCCAAATCAAATTGTTCATATTGTGTAATGGCTATGAATTTTTTTGAATCTAAGAATGTAGATTATGAAGTTTATAGTACAGATGATCCAAATATATTTGATGAAATGATGAAAAGAAATCCATATGCGAGAACTCTACCTCAAATATTTATAGATGATGAGCTTATTGGTGGTTATACTGATTTGATCGAAAAATATACGGAATAATATTATGGATAAATTTAATGATTTTTTACTTTTATTAGATGCTAATCTTAGTGGTTCTTGGTGGTTTCCAGCATTATTAATTGGCACTGGTATCTTCTTCACCATCTACCTAGGCTTCCCTCAATTTAAATATTTTAATAGCGCATTAAAAATTGTTTCAGGTAAAACTAATAATTCTGAAACAGATGGAGAAACTACAGGATTTCAAGCACTTACAACAGCAATGTCTGGTGCAGTAGGTACAGGTAATATTGGTGGTGTTGCATTAGCAATATGGACAGGCGGACCTGCAGCTATTTTTTGGATGTGGATCACAGCCATTTTTGGTATGACAACTAAGTACGTTGAGGTTACTTTAGGACATAAGTATAGAACTAAATTAGCTGATGGATCCATTTCTGGTGGGCCTATGTACTATATCGAAAAAGGATTAAATATTAATTGGAAAGGGATAAATTTCCCCTCCAAATGGGTAGCTATATTATTTGCTTTTTTAATGATGATAACTGCTATTGGATCAGGAAATATGCCTCAGATTAATAATATAGCTTTAGTCATGAATACCGAGTTTAATGTTCCAAAATTATTTACTGGTTTATTTTTAGGTGCATTACTCTGGATAATTATTATCGGTGGTATAAAAAGAATTGCTTCAGTCGCAAGTAAAATTATACCTATCATGGGATTAATATATTTTGGAGGAGCTTTAATTATCTTAATTGAAAATTATCAAAACGTAATTCCATCATTTAACGCTATTTTTGCACAAGTATTTACTGGTTCAGCTGCAATAGGTGGTTTTCTTGGCGCAAGCTTTGCAATGAGTCTTAAATACGGTGTTGCAAGAGGCTTATATTCAAATGAAGCAGGACAAGGATCATCTCCAATAGCTCATGCATCATCAAAAAATAAATCAATCGATCAAGGTGTTGTTTCTATATTAGAACCTTTTATAGATACCCTTGTTGTTTGCAGTGTTACCGCATTAGTTATTTTATCTAGTGGTGTATGGACACAAAAGTTCGATACAACATTTTCAAAGACTGATATGGTAATTCTTGAAGGTACTTACAGTGATGAAAAAAATATTGAGGGAGATTATCTCTACCCAGACGATATTAATGAACTTACAAAATATGTTCAATCAATAGATTCAAACGTAAAAGAATTTAATGGTTCATTGACTATCAACGATGGTATTTTAAAAACTGACAACATTACAATAATACATTCTAGATCGATTGCCGAAGATATAAGTGTATCAACTAATGGAACTTTATATACTGGAGTCTTAAATGTAATCAATGGAAAAGTAGCAGAACAATCTACTTTTGAAGGAAAATCGTTAGTAAGTTCAGCTGAATTAACAGCCAAGGCATTTTCTCAAGGAATTTTAGGTCAATATGGCGGCAAATTGGTTGCAATAGCTTTATTGTTATTTGCATTTTCAACAGCAATTACTTGGTGTTATTACGGGGATAGATCAACGGCATATATTTTTGGAGAAAAAGGTGTTATCTGGTATAGGAACTTCTATGTTTTATGTTTTGTTTTGGCTGCTGTGATAGATACAACTGTGGTTTGGAATATAGCTTATGTGGTTGTTGCTCTTGTTTCCATACCCAATTTGATAGCGATGTTTGCTTTAAGAAAAGAAATGAAATTGCTATCAGACGAATTTAAAATTAAATAGTAGTTATATATCTCATGCATCATTTAAGATATATTTTTATCTTTTTTATAATTTCATGTGGAGGGGGTTCTGGTGGTTCTTCTATAATTGAAATAGAAAATAGTCCCTCTATAACTTCATTTAATTCATCCTCTACGTCTGTCACAATTAATGAATCCATTACATTATCTTGGCAGACAACAAACACAACATCTTGTAATGCAAGTGGAGACTGGAATGGAGGTAAAAGTTTAAATGGAACAGAGTTATTGAACTTAACTGAAAATAAAACATATTCATTTGTATTAAATTGTAATGGACAAAATAATACAAATTCCGTAACTGCATCTGTATCTGTTGATGTTATAGAGTCAAATGAAGATCTCTATGAGATAGATAAAGAATCATATTGTAAGTCACCAAGTAATAATTCTAATTCATATTGGATTGACCATTTTGATTCTTCTGTTTTAAATCCTGACATATATACCTATCAATTAGGAAATGGTTTTTTTGCAAATGGAACATGGATAGCTGGCTGGGGTAACAATGAACAACAATACTATACTGGTCCTGGGACTGGCTATGCAAAAAATTATAATTCGAATTTTAATTCAACTGAAAATGCATTTATTGAAGATGGATTTTTAAAAATTCAACCAATATTTGATAATACTAATCCATTTGCCGATCCCTATTGTAGTGATAAAGCATGTCAGACAACCTGGGACTATACATCAGCTCGAATCATTACATCTTCAAAAAAAACTATTGGTCCTGAAAATGAAATCACAGTTTGCTTTAAGGTTCCTGATGGAACGGGACATTGGCCAGCAATTTGGATGTTACCTCAAGGATTTATTGAAGGAAATAAGACTTGGCCACAAGATGGTGAAATTGATTTAATGGAGGCGAGGGGCAGAGTGTCGCAAGCAATTGGCTCAGCTATACATTTTGCAAACAGCAATAATTCACATCAATATATAAGCCATGAAGTTACTGTTCCAATGAATGTTAATTTTCAAGAAAAATTTCATTCAATTACATTTAGATGGACACAAGATAATATTGAAATGTATCTAGATACAAATAGTGAACCCTTTTACAGTGAGGGTAAAAGCTCAACTCCTTTTAATAATGCTAATTATCCATTTAATGAAGAATTTTATTTATTATTAAATGTTGCTTCAGGTGGTAATTTTGATTCAAATCAAATAGACCCAACAAAATACTGTAATAATCAGCAATGTACTAACTTATCTGATCCGGATAGAGGTAGGTTTGTAATTGACTATATTGAAATTAAATCAATTGATTGAAAGTATTGAAACTATTTCTAAATGCTTTGTATTTGGGAATTGATCAAATATTTCAATATCTTTAATTTTGTGATCTTTTAATAACTTTATATCTTTTATGTAAGTTTCTGGGTTGCAAGATATATAGATTATGTTTTCAAATCCCTTGAGAAACTTAACAACCTTATCAGTTAAACCACATCTGGGTGGGTCAACTAAAATATGTGAAAAATCATAACTCTTTATATTAATTTCGCCCATTCTTCTAAACTTCTTACCTTTTAAAAGTTCATCTACTTCAGTTGCTGAAAGACGTGCAGAATGAATATTTGAAATATTATTATCAATAATTGCCTTATTAAGACACTTAATACTTTTTCTATCATTTTCAGAAGCAAAAACATTTTTAAATAATTTTGATAGTGGTAGAGTAAATGTTCCAACTCCACAGTAAAGTTCTATTAAATCAGTCGGATGTTTTACCAAAGACTTAACTTTATCTATCATTTTGGATAATAAAAAACTATTGGGTTGATAAAATGAATTATCAGTTTGAAAAATTTTAATATTTTTAGATGTAATTAAATCTTGAAGATAGATATTATCTTTAGGATATGTTTGATTCTTAGCTCTAATGATTATTTCAACTTTAAGTTTTTTTTTAATTTGTTCGATTTTGTTAATTAAATCTTTTGAAATATTCTTATGATAGATAAGAGTTACAAGAACATTATTTTTACTATTAGATCTAAAATTTATTTGAAAAAGTTTATTTTTTATTTCAAATGAATTGTTTATTAACTCTAATAATATTGGCATTAACAGTTGTATTGATTTAACTCCTATATCAAAACTTTTAATATATATTTTAGATTTATCATCATGCATTACATAGGATTCTTTAGAATATCCAAATTCACATCTTGACCTATAAGAGCTTGCAGGACTTAAATTTGTAACTATCTCTTTAGGATAATATTTTGAAATATCTTTAGAAAATTTTATAAATTTATTCATGAGGTATTTATAAATATATTAGTTATTAATATTACAATTGTTATAAATATTATATTTAAGACGATAAATAATATAATTATTTTCTGAATTGTTAAATTTCTTAAATCTTTATCTAAGTCTGTTTTTTTTCTTATTCCAAAAAAAGAACTTATAATTCTACTAAACCACATATTTTATGAATGATATTATTAAAATAACTAAATCAGCAGAGGAATATCTGGCCAAACTCATTAGTGATAAAAATGATACTGATTTATCAATAAGAATTTTCATTTCTGATCCAGGAACACCAAAAGCTGAAACATGTTTAGCTTATTGTAAACCAGAAGAGGCTATGCCTGATGATATGATAATCAACTTAGATCTTGTAACTGTTAATATTGAAAAAAGAAGCATTCCTTTTTTAAAAGACTGCGTTGTAAATTTTGACAACGATACATTTGGTGGTCAATTAACTATAAAAGCACCAAATGCAAGAATGCCTAATATTTCACCGGATAGCCCAATTGAAGATCGAATTAACTATGTCATTTATAATGAAATTAATCCAATGCTTGAATCCCATGGTGGAGAGGTAAGCTTAGTTGAATTTAATAAGGACTCTGAAGCTGTTCTTCAATTTGGAGGAGGGTGTCAGGGCTGTGGAATGGTTGATGTAACACTTAAAGATGGTATTGAAAAAACTCTTATTGAGCAAATTCCTGAAGTAAAAGCTGTTAAGGATCTTACCGATCACTCAATCGATGATAATGCATATTACAAATAACTAAATCTCATTTATTGAAATAAGCATTCCAAAATATGGGTGATCAAAAAAATATATATCTTCATTAAAAACTCTTTTTTCAATGTTAATAAATTTGTTATATCTATTATTTTTTTCGTCAAGGAATCCAATAAGCTCTATGTGCATAAACCTTTTCTGATAAAACTTTATATAAAATCCGTAATTTTTATTATCTTTATAAGATAGGTATTTACTGTCATCATATTCGGGAATCGTTTGAATCCAAGATTTTGAATCTAATAATATTTTATTTTTATCATTTAAAATATTTTTTTCTATTTTTTTTAAAATGTTAATTTCATCATCATCTCTAAAAAAAATTTTGGGGTATGTATTTGAGATGAGAGTTTTATTCTTTGATGTTATGTTTTCAAAGTAAGTTGATATATTTGAAAAATAGCTAAATCGGCTATTTTTTGATTCATTATCATAATTTATAACGGAATTAGTTGATGGCTCAGTTAATAATGTTTCAAAATTTTCTTGGGAATTAGTTTCAGTGTATTTAAATATAAGAAATTCAATTTTGTATTCTTTGTTAATACTAGACGCATCAATATTGGTTGATAAAAAAATAATTAAAAAAATAGATTTACAAAATTTCATCTAATAAGAGATTAACATTTTTTCTTCTCTTTTCAGAGTTAGTTTCATTACATTTATAAATGAATTTATTATCTTTATTGATTAAATATTTTTTCTTATTTTTTGCTACTAACTGTAATAAATTTTCTAATGTTTTATCATTTATACTTTCTGATAAATAAAAATTAGTATTATTACTATTTGATTTAATAGACTTAATTCCTGAATTATTAATCCTTATTTGAATTTTTTTATCTTCTATTAAATTTTTAGCTTCATTTGGCATAGTGCCACACCGATCAATTAAGCTGTCCTTAATTTTAATAATATCCTCGTAAGATTCAGCTTTATCTAATTTTCTATATACTTTCAATCTTTCAATTGGTGATGGTAGGTATGTTGAACTTATAAAACTAGAATCATAAAAATTTACATCAGGCCTTAGATTAATATCTTTTATATTAATTTTATTACTTTCAATAGCTTCTTTTAACATGGATAGGTATAAAGACATTCCAACACTATTTATATGTCCACTTTGTTTATCACCTAACATTTCTCCACCACCTCGAATTTCAAGATCTTCTTGAGCTATTAAAAATCCTTCACCTAGATTTGAATTTCTTATTATCGAATCCAATCTAGTTTTAGAAACTTTAGGAATTTCAATATCGGGTATTAAAAAATAACAATAGCCTTGTTTGTCAGATCTTCCTATTCTTCCTCTTAGTTGGTGAAGTTGTGATAGACCAAATTTTTGTGAATTTATTATTATCATTGTGTTTGCATTAGGTATGTCTAGTCCCATTTCTACAATTGTTGTACATATCAACCCATCTAATAAACCACTTTTAAATTCAGTCATAACTTTTTTTATTTCTTTTTTATTAAGTTTTCCATGTGCAATGCCAAGTTTAAAATCTGGTAGTAAATAGTTAATTTCTTTCTCAATATTGTTGATTTTATCTATATCATTTTGAACAATAAAACATTGACCACCTCTGCTTCTCTCTCTTGTTAAAGCCTCCTTAATAAGTTGATTTGTTTGAACTTTTAAAAATGATTTGATACTTAATCTATTTGATGGTGCAGTTTGCAGAAATGAAAAATCTTTTAATCCTGAAAAAACCATATTCATTGTTCTTGGAATTGGCGTTGCAGATAAATAAAGAATATGAATATTTTCTTGTTTATCCTTTATAAAATTCTTCTGTTTAATTCCAAATTTATGCTCTTCATCAATTATTAATAGTCCTACATTCATAAAATTAATATTATTATTAAAAATAATATGAGTTGATATTAATATATCAATATTGCCTAAATTAAATTCGTTAATAATATTATTTTTATCTTTGGCAGAAACAAATCTATTTAATTTTTTTATAGTTACTCCAAAATTTATATACCTTTTTAGAAATGAGTCATAATGTTGATCACATAAAATAGTGCTTGGTGTAATAACAATAACTTGTTTATTTGAGCTTACCGATACAAATGCAGCTTTCATTGCTACCTCAGTTTTTCCAAAACCAACATCACCACATAAAACTCTGTTCATTGGTTTTATTAAAGACAAATCTTTTTTTATTGATTTGAAAGCTGATATTTGATCTGGCGTAGGGGTAAATGGAAAATCATTTTCAAATATAATTAATGATTTTGAATCCACTGTGAGGCTTGAAGAAAAAGATTTTAATCTTCTGGATTCTATATCCAGAATTTCAGCCGCATGATCAACTGATCTTTTTTGAGCTTTTTCTTTTTTTAACAGCCACTTAGTTGATGATAAAGAGTCTAAATCTAAATTTAGTGAAAAATCTTTTTTATGATAACTAGATATTTTATTTATATTATTTAACGGAACATATAAATTTTCATTGTTAGCATAGATAATTTTTATATACTCACTAGGTTTGTTATTTGCTTCTACAACTTCAAGACCTTGATAAATTCCAAGGCCATAATCTTCATGAATTACATATTCATTTTCATTAAAAACTTTATTAAATTCTAAATATCTGGACTTTTCTTCATCTATATTTTTTATTGGAACATTATTATTTATATTTTCGTTATGAATTAAATATGTGTTTTTATCTATAAGATATATCGGCCTTACAATATTAGAAACCATAATATTAAAGGACGAAGATATTTGACTTAAATTATCCAAAACATTTGCTCTTGGCGATTTATTTTTTAAATCTTCTAAATAACTTTGAATAGATGTTAATAGAACATATTTATTAGCCTCTAATTTATTTAATTCATGGTTCTGTATCAACTCATCTATTGATAAATTAGGTAATTGAAAGGTATTAACCTTAATCTCTTTTATATTAGTTATTTTTTGACTTATATCAGACGTATTAGTGTAATAATCACATGGTTTAATTATTGGTCGATTTGAGTCGTTTATTTCATCACTAAATCTATCATTAATAAATTTTTCATGATCCATAATTTCTTCATTTAGATTTTCAAATTTTAAATATTCATAATCATCAAATAACTCAATGAAAGAAGAGAGTTTATTAAAAAAGAATGGAAAATATACTTCATAACCCTCAGGAAGGTTTCCATTTTTTATTTTTTGAAAAATTGTACAAAATCTCTCATCATTATCGTAAAAATATTCTCTCCAATTATTTATAAATAACTCAATGGTTTTATTATCAAGAGTAACAATATTACCCTTTGAAAGATGAAAGCTATCAATTTGTTTTATTGATAATTGGGAATCTGCATTAAAAAATCTTATTGATTCAATTATGTCATCAAATATTTCGATTCTTAATGGATTTCTATAAATCGGAGCATAAAGATCTATGATTCCACCTCTTGTACTATATTCATTAATATTCTCAACATGAGTTTTTTTTATATAATTTAATGATTCAATAACATTTATAAGCTCACTAATGGATATATTTTTTCCAACTTTAAAATTACTTAATGAAATAAAATTCTCTTTAGTTGGATATAAATCAAATAAATTTTTTATAGATGTTATTAATATCTGTTTTTTATTATCTACATTATTTAAAATTTGGAATCTTTTTTTTGTAATTTTCTCAGGAACTGAAAAATGGTCATATGGAAGAACATCATTTTCAGGAAATAAATATATTTGTTTAATATCTAATATTAACTGAAGCTCATTTTTTAGATACATAGCTTCATTAGTATTTTTAACAAAGATACAGATAGATTTATTGTTTTTAATAAAATATTCTTTTAAAGAATAAGCATAATTTAGATAGTTTTTATATTTATTTTTATCCATCGACATGTGTATAATGAGGCCTTATTCTATCAATCAAATTAAATATATAAAGAAAAATATTATGAATATAAATTTTAGTGATGAAGACTTAGCGTTTAGAGATGAAGTTCGAGAGTGGTTATCAAATGATTATCCACAGCATGTCAGAGAAAAGACTGAGAAGGGTATTACAATAAGTAAAGAAGATCTCATAGATTTTCACAAAGCTCTCTCAAAAAAGGGTTGGATGGGCTATAACTGGCCAGTTGAATTTGGTGGTACTGGTTGGTCAGCCTCAAAATTATACATATTTAATAAGGAACTAGGTTTAGCAGGATGCCCGCCAATTCTTCCATTTGGTGTTGGTATGGTTGGACCTGTAATTTATACCTTTGGTAACGATGAACAGAAAGAAAGATTTTTACCTGATATCTTAGAATTTAATACATGGTGGTGTCAGGGGTACTCTGAACCCGGTTCAGGTTCTGATTTAGCATCTTTAAAAACCAAGGCAGTTTTAAGAAATGATCTTGACGAAGACTATTATGTTGTTAATGGTTCAAAAACATGGACAACGCTTGCTCAGAATGCAGATTGGATTTTTTGTTTAGTAAGAACTGACAATAGTGGTATTAAACAAGAAGGTATCTCCTTTTTACTTATTGATATGAAATCTCCAGGTATTGAAGTAAAACCAATTATTACTATTGATGGTGATCATGAAGTTAATTCAGTTTTCTTTACAGATGTAAAAGTGCCAGCTAAAAATCTTATTGGAGAAGAGGGTAAAGGTTGGACTTATGCAAAATTTTTGCTTGCTCATGAGAGATTTGGTATTGCTGGAGTTGGAGCATCAATGAGGTCTCTTAACAGGCTAAAGGAAATTATATCAAAGCTTGATAATGATGATCTTCAAAGAAAAGCAAATGAACTAGAGGTTGCATTATCTGCCATTGAAATTACCGAATTGAGACTGTTGTCAGCCCTTGAAAATGGTGGGCATCCTGGAGCTGAATCTTCAATTTTAAAAATTAAAGGTACCGAAATGCAACAAGCCTTATCTGAACTATTTGTAGAAGCTTCTGGTGAGTATGCTTTAATGTATCCTGGGCCACATGGTTATGAAAATAATGACAAGCCAGCTGGACCAGATTTTGCTGCTGAAGGATTATCCGCGTTTTTAAATATGAGAAAAACTTCGATCTATGGTGGAAGTAACGAAATTCAAAAGAATATTCTTTCGAAATTTGTTTTAGGTGTCTAATTAATGAATCTTAATTACAGTGATGAGCAAGTAATGCTTCGTGAACAGATTCAAAAATTCTGTGAAACTGAATATGATTTTTATAAAAGAGAAGATATTGTTAAATCAAATGATGACTTTGACTCAAATGTTTGGAATTTGTTCGCTGAGCAAGGTTGGTTATCAATGCCATTTTCTGAACAATCTGGTGGATTAGGATTTGGTCCTATTGAACTTTCTATATTATTTGAAGAATTTGGAAAAGCACTTGTAATTGAACCCTATCTTTCAACTGTCGTATTAGCTGGAAGTTTGTTAGATAATTCTACTTTCTCTTCAAAAAATGATCTTATTGAGCAAATTTGTTCTGGTGAACTGCATATCTCACTTGCGTATGCAGAAGCAGGCAAGGGCTATGATTACTTAACACCAAATACAAGTATAGATAAAAAAGGACTTCTAAATGGTACTAAAACTCTAGTTTTAAACGGAGCAAACTCAGATAAATTAATTGTTGCTTGTAATAGAGATAATATATTTAACCTAATAATACTTGACACAAAAACGGATGGCGTTTCATTAAATTCATTCTCAACAGTTGATGGACAATCATGCTCTGAAATATCATTTGAAAATGTGCAATTAGATGAAACTAATATCATTGCTTATGGAGATGAAGCAATTAGTTTAATAAAAGATTCACTAAACCTTGCTACATTGTGTGTTAGCGCTGAAGCTGTCGGATGCATGGAGTCTTGTTATTTAAAAACACTTCAATATACAAAAGATAGAGAGCAATTTGGACAACCAATTTCATCTTTTCAAGTTTTGCAACATAGAATGGTTGATATGTTTATCGAATCTGAACTAGCTAAGTCATTATTAATTAAGGCAATGCTTGAGGTAAATAACCGTTCGGATGATATGTATAAACACGTATCAGCATTGAAATCATATATTGGTACATCTGGTAAACTCTCAGCAAAAGAAGCTGTTCAACTGCATGGTGGAATGGGAGTCAGTGAAGAAATGATGATCGGTCATTATTTAAAAAAAATGATTTCCATTGATGCACTGTTTGGTAATGCTGATTATCATCTTAAACAATCAGGGAAATAGTTTATAGCTAAACCAATAAAACATTTATAATTAGTTTATGAATAATAATAGGGACATAAACTTTCAATCAACAGAAAGACAAAAACGCATCTTACCTGAGGATTCCTTTGGTGACTGGAAATGGCGTGAAGCTCTAGCCGAATCAATGATACCTTTAATTGGAGCTTTATATAGGGATGGGGTGAATATTCTTATATATGGTAAATCTCTAGTTAATGAATCTCCTGTTTCAATAATGAAAGCCCATAGATTTGCAAGACAAACTGATAATAATGAATTATCAGAGTTGGAGACTTTTCCAATAATTAAATATATTAGTTCTCTTAATTTATGTGATTGTGAAATTGATGTTGGTGAAATAGCAGTTAAGTGTCCATTTTTTGATCAAATTAAATCTGATGATTCACAATTACCAGACTTTTTAAATAAACAATTAGTTTCTGTCATTGATAAAGATTCATCACGCCCTGACGAACCTACTAGTATTGTCTTATATGGTTTTGGCAGGATTGGAAGACTAGTTGCTAGAATGATGACACAAACAACAGGACCTGGTAATTATTTTAGATTAAAAGCTGTTGTAATAAGGAAGGCATCTAATGATGATATATACAAACGAGCAAGTTTATTACTAAGAGATTCGGTTCATGGTTCATTTGATGGTACTGTAAGAGTTGATGAAGAGAATTCAACACTTGTAATAAATGGAAATGCTGTAAAGATCATTTACGCTAATAGTCCCGATGATGTTAAATATTCTGATCATAATATTATTAACCCATTAGTTATAGATAATACAGGTGTATGGAGAGATTATGATTCGCTATCAAAGCATATTAATTCAGGTGCATCGAACGTTATTTTAACGGCACCAGCTAAAGGTGATATAAAAAATATAGTATATGGGATCAACGATAATATTGTTTCTGATGAAGATCAAATAGTATCTGCTGCATCATGTACAACAAATGCAATTGTTCCAGTTCTTAAAGCAATAAATGATAAATATTCAATAGAAGGTGGCCATATAGAGACAGTTCATGCATATACAAATGATCAAAATCTAATCGATAATTTTCATAAAGGCGATAGAAGAGGTAGAGGTGCTCCATTAAATATGGTTATAACAACTACTGGTGCGGTAAAAGCAGTTGCTAAAGCATTGCCAGAATTAGAAGGTAAGTTAACTGGTAATGCAATCAGAGTTCCAACGCCTAATGTCAGTCTAGCAATTTTATCATTAACACTTGATACTGATGTAACAGTTGATGAGGTTAATTCGTATCTGCAGTCAGTTGCATTTCATTCAAAATATAGAGAAATAATTGGGTATGTAAATTCACCTGAAGTAGTATCTACAGATTTTTACTCAAGTCCTTTTGCTTCAATTATTGATTCTCAAGCAACAATCGCAAGTGGAAAAAGAATAACATTATATTGTTGGTACGATAATGAGTATGGTTATACGAAACAAGTTATTAATTTATCTAAAAAAATTGGCAATATTAATCTACCAAGATTACCGCTGCCAATTGATTAAAAGTATAGAATCAAAAGCACTTTAGTTTTATAATTCAACTGTTTTTAGTAGTTTAATTATTAACTTTACAAAGGCACACAAAATAGTGATTAAAATATCAAAAGGTCTTGATTTACCTATATCTGGTAATCCTTCCACTTACATAACGGATAAGCCGAAGAATACCTCTGTAGCTCTTTTAGGAAGTGATTTTGTTGGTATGAAACCAACTATGCTTGTTAAAGTAGGAGACCAAGTTAAGGCTGGACAAAAACTTTTTGAAGATAAAAAAAATATAGGTGTTTTTTATACATCCCCAGCAGGAGGAGAAGTAAAAGCAATTAACAGAGGTGAAAAAAGAAAATTTCTTTCGATAGAGATAGATATTTCAAGTAAAGAGGAATTTGAAGACTTCCAGATAATAAATGATTCTGAGCATACGAAAGAGCTATTAATAACATCTGGCTTATGGAACGCTTTTAGAACTCGACCTTTTAATAGAACTCCTTCAGTTCATGATAAGCCAAATGCATTGTTTATTAACTGTTGTGATACAAACCCTTTAAGCGTTGACCCAATACATATCATCAATAACGATAAAGATCTTTTTGATTTAGGTCTCGAACTTATTTCAAAATTATTTGATTGTGAAATACACCTTTGTTACCAAAATATTGATTTTGATACATCTAACAAAAATATTAATTACCATTGTTTTATAGGACCTCATCCTGCTGGTTTAAGCAGCACACATATTTCTAAAATACATCCTGTAAATTCTTCTAATTCTGCATGGACTATTAATTTTCAAGATGTAATTTCTATGGGCTATTTAAAATCAAATAATAAAATAAGACCAAATAAACTAATCAGTATAGGTGGGCCTGGAGTTTATGAACCATCCTTACTTGAAGTCCGAATAGGAGGAAACATTGATGAAATCACTGCAGGCAAAGTTCAACCAAATTCAAGAATTGTTTCCGGCTCTATTATTTATGGACACACCTCTGAAGGAGTAATGAATTATATTGGATATTACGACTCTCAGATATCTATCTTGCCAGATGAAGTAAATGAAATATTTATGAATTGGTTAATGCCTGGATTCAATCTTCATTCAAAGTTAAATGTTTTTATTTCATCATTTATTAAACCAAAGGAATTCAAATTTAATACATCAATAGGCGGTGGTGAAAGGGCAATTGTTCCTGTAAGTTCATACGAAGAAGTAGTACCAATGGATATCTTGGTAACACAGTTATTAAAAGCACTGGTAGTAGGTGATATTGAAATGGCAGTTGATCTTGGGATGCTAGAATTAGTTCCAGAAGATTTAGCATTATGCTCATACGTATGTCCAAGCAAATACGATTATTCATCGATACTAATGGATAATCTTAATAAGTTATATTTAGAATCATGAAGATATTAAGGAATTATCTTAATAATGTGAAACCAAGTTTTGTAGGAGATGGTAGGTATAGTAAATGGTTCCCTCTATTTGATGCTGTAGAAAATCTATTTTTCTCTTATTCTAAAAAAACTAAAAATCCTATACATGTGAGAGATGCAATAGACATCCAAAAAGTCATGGTAACGGTATGGCTTGCAACTTTTCCTGCAATGTTCTTTGGAATGTATAACGTTGGTGCTAACTCTCTCGAATATTTAGATTCTATTAATCAACAGAATACAGGTGATTGGCACCACTACTTAATCAGCATTGTTGGATATGATTCAAATAGCTTTTTTAGCAAATTATGGTTTGGTGCCTGTTACTTCCTACCTATTTATTTTGTTGTTTTTACAGTTGGAATAGCATGGGAGGCATTATTTGCAATAGTACGAAAACACGAGATAAATGAAGGAGCATTTGTTTCAACTGTTCTATTTTCTTTGAGTTGTCCCCCAGATTTACCATTATGGCAAGCTGCAATGGGTATATCATTTGGCCTAGTTATTGGTAAAGAAATCTTTGGAGGAACTGGTAAAAACTTTCTTAACCCTGCATTAACAGGTAGAGCATTTTTATATTTTGCCTATCCAGCACAAATATCAGGAGATAAGGTATGGGTAGCAGGAATATCTGATTACAACATAATTCCAGAAGGTTATAGTGGTGCCACAGCACTTGGCGTTGCAGCTGAAAGTGGTATGTCTGGCATTACTGATTCATACTCGTGGATGGATGCCTTTTTAGGTAATATTCCAGGATCAGTTGGCGAAACCTCAATAATAGCAATCCTTATAGGTTTAATAATACTTTTGGTTACAAAAGTAGCCTCTTGGAGAATAGTTGCTGGAACAATGGCTGGTATGATACTGATGTCATCAATATTGAATATAGCTGGCTCAGATACTAATCCAATGTTTGCTATTCCATGGTATTGGCATGCGGTAATCGGTAGTTTTGCATTTGGTTTAGTATTTATGGCTACAGAACCTGTTTCCGGTTCTGGAACAAATACTGGTAGATATATATATGGTTTTGTAATTGGTATAACTGTAATCTTAATTCGCGTAATTAATCCTGCATTTCCAGAAGGGATGATGCTTGCAATTTTATTTGCTAATCTATTAGCACCTGTTATTGATCACATGGTTGTAATGTCAAATATTAAAAAACGTAAGGCTATTTATAATGAATGATTCGATTATTAAAACAATAGGCGTTGCATTTGCTATTTGTTTAGTGTGCTCTCTAATTGTATCGTCGGCAGCTGTTAGCTTACGAGATCTACAAAAAGAAAATAAACTTAATGATAGACGAATAAAGATTTTAAAAGTTGCTGATATTTATAAATCTGAACAACCAATTGCAGAACAGTTCAAACAGTTAGAGTCAAAATTCATTGATTTTAATACTGGTAAAGTTTTTGATGAATATCAAAATCTAAATATCGATGAATATGATCAGATAGCTGTAACTAAAGATCCAAACTTATCAATAAAAATTGATGCGTCTGAAGACATAGCTATTATTAAAAATAGAGAAAATATTGGAAAAATTTACCTTTTGAGAGATAACAAAAAAAATATTGATAAGATAATTCTTCCAATACGTGGTTACGGTCTTTGGGGAACATTATATGGATATATCTCACTTGAAGAAGACTTCAATACTGTCTCT
The DNA here is from genome assembly GCA_902520725.1 of uncultured SAR86 cluster bacterium. Lineage (GTDB taxonomy): Bacteria > Pseudomonadota > Gammaproteobacteria > Magnimaribacterales > D2472 > SAR86A. Next base: position 33,318 of record CABYPB010000002.1, read on the forward strand.
GGTATAGAGTTTTATGAACATAAAGAAACACCAGGCTTAGGAGCAGAAGTAGATAATCCTAAATGGAAATCGTCCTGGAAGGGTAAAAAAATCTATCAAAACGATCAAGTTGCTTTAAAAGTTATTAAAGGAAAGGTTGAGATGGATGATAATCAAGCATCATACAAAATTGATGGCTTGTCTGGAGCAACAATTACTAGCAGAGGTGTATCTAATATGGTTGAGTATTGGTTTGGTGAATCTGGGTATTCTATGTTGCTAAAGGAGCTAGATTATGAATCTTAAGGCTTATAAAGACGTAATCACGAGACCACTTTTAGATGAAAATCCAATTACACTACAAATTTTGGGAATATGCTCTGCACTTGCTGTAACAAATAATTTAACAGTGACAATGGTTATGTGCGTTGCTGTAATTAGCGTAATTTCTTTTTCTAATCTTTTTATTTCTCTTATAAGAAACTATATTCCATCAAGTATTAGAATAATTGTTCAAATGACAATTATCGCATCACTTGTAATAGTAGTAGATGAATTATTAAAAGCTTATGATTATGAAACTAGTAAAAAATTATCAGTATTCGTTGGATTAATTATTACTAATTGTATTGTAATGGGTAGAGCAGAAGCGTTTGCAATGAAAGAAAAACCCCTTTTAAGCTTCCTAGATGGTTTGGGAAATGGACTCGGATACAGCTTAATTTTAATAGGTGTTGCAACAATCAGAGAACTTTTTGGTGCAGGTACATTATTTGGATATGAAATTTTACCTTTAGTTTCAAATGGTGGATGGTATATGGGTAATAACTTGCTTCTGTTACCACCCAGCTCCTTTATTATTATCGGTTTATTTATTTGGTTCATAAGATCTATAAAGCCTAGTCAAATTGAAATTGATGATTTTGAATTATCAGATCATTCAACTTCACCTGATTTATCAAAAAGAGAACTCAATGTTTGAACATTATTTAAATATTTTTATAACTACTGTGTTTATTGAAAATATAGCACTTTCCTTATTTCTTGGAATGTGTACATTTATAGCTATATCAAAGAAAATTGATGCAGCTTTTGGTTTAGGCATTGCAGTGATTGTTGTGTGTTTAATAACAGTACCTTTAAATAATTTAATTTATAACTATATATTAAGAGAAGACGCTCTTGTATGGCTTGGTATTGAAGGCACAAATTTAGAATTTGTAGAATTAATTAGTTACATCGGCGTAATAGCAGCAAGTGTCCAAATATTAGAAATGTTTCTAGATAAATATGTACCAGCTCTATACAACGCTCTTGGACAATTTTTACCTTTAATAACTGTGAATTGTGCAATTTTAGGAGCTTCGCTTTTTATGGTAGAAAAAGATCTTCTTTTTGTTGAAAGTATTGTTTATGGATTTGGAGCAGGATTTGGATGGGCATTTGCAATAGTTGTTCTTGCAGGTATTAGAGAAAAATTAAAATATTCTGATATACCTGAAGGACTTAAAGGACTAGGCATGACTTTTATAATTGTAGGTTTAATGAGCTTTGGATTTATGTCGTTTGGAGGAATATCACTTTAGTATGAGTATCGATTTAATATTAGGAGTTGCATCTTTTAGCGGCATTATATTACTTCTTGTTATGGTAATAATATTAGCTAGATCAAAATTGGTTTCAACAGGAAATGTTTCAATTGAAATTAATGGTGATTCTTCAAACCCCATTGTAGTTCCAGCTGGCTCTAAACTATTACAGACTTTAGCAGATAATAATATTTTCTTAGCTTCAGCATGTGGCGGTGGGGGAACATGTAGCCAATGTAAGTGTCAGGTTCTAGATGGTGGCGGCTCTATTTTAGCTGCAGAAGAATCTCATTTTAATTCATCTGAACAAAAAGAAGGTTGGAGATTATCATGCCAAGTTCCTGTTAAAAATGATTTAAAAATAAATGTGCCAGAGGATGTTTTTGGAGTGAAAGAATGGGAATGTGAAGTCATCTCAAATGATAATGTAGCTACATTCATTAAGGAATTAATTTTGAAATTACCTGAGGGTGAAAATGTTGATTTTAGAGCAGGTGGTTATGTTCAATTAGAAGCTCCAGCATATGAATTAGATTATAAAGAATTTGATATTGATGATGAGTATCATGAAGACTGGGATAGATTTAAAATATGGGAAAATAAATCTGCTACAAGTGAGCCAGTAATCAGAGCATATTCTATGGCAAATTATCCAGAAGAAAAGGGCGTAATAAAATTTAACATAAGAATTGCATCTCCTCCTCCAGGACAAGATGTACCACCTGGTTTAATGTCATCATGGACTTTTGGTTTAAAGCCTGGAGATAAAGTAAAGGTATTTGGTCCATTTGGTGAGTTCTTCGCAAAAGAAACTGACTCAGAGATGGTATTTGTTGGTGGTGGTGCAGGAATGGCTCCTATGAGATCTCATATATTTGATCAACTTTTAAGAATTAATACTAATCGTAAAATAACATTTTGGTATGGTGCAAGAAGTTTAAAAGAAATGTTTTATGTTGATGAGTTTAATGAATTAGCCGAAAAATATGATAATTTTGAATGGCATGTAGCATTATCTGATCCTTTACCCGAAGATGATTGGGATGGAGAAACTGGATTCATACATAATGTTTTATATGAAAATTACTTAAAACATCATGATGCACCTGAAGATTGCGAATTCTATATGTGTGGTCCTCCTATGATGAATAAGGCTGTTATTGATCTTCTAATCAATCTAGGTGTTGAACCAGAAAATATAGCTTTAGATGATTTTGGTGGATAATATAATCTAATTGTGAATCGACAATTTATCTCAAAATTACTTGCCTTATTGGCTGGCATAGCTTTAATTTTTGTTGCTTATAATCATAATCAAAATTCAATTTATATTATTAACGGCAACGCTTATGGAACAACATGGTCAGTAAAATCTTCTGAGTATATTGGTGATCAACATAAAGAAAATATCATAAATATAATAAATAGAATTGACTATGTGGCATCAAATTATAAGGAAAATTCAGAAATATCTTTAATAAATCAAAATACTAATAATTTTCATTTTGTTTCAGATGATTTGTTTAATATATTATCAATAGCGAAAGAGGTTGAGATACAATCGCTGGGTTTCTATAATATTCTATTAGGTAAGATTTCAAGCAATTTAGGTTTTTCACCTACTTTTGGTAAAGAGTTAGTACATAAAAAAAATTCATCCTTTAAACTCAATGAAAAAAATCAGTCAATAGAGAAGCTTTCCTCTAATTGGTTTGATTTATCTTCAATTGCAAAAGGTTATGCAGTTCAAGAAATACACAATTATCTTGTGAAAGAAAAATTAGTTAACCATCTTATTGATATTGGTGGTGAGATTATTGCAAATGGAAATAATGCAGGTAAATCTTGGAAAATAGGAATTCAAAATCCATTTTCTATATCAGATAATGCATCAATCATTGTAGATAATAAATTTAAATTCCTAGCAATTGCATCCTCGGGTGAATACAGAAACTATAAATCTGATAAATATGGAAATAAATTGACACATACGATTAATCCAAAAACATTAAAATCTATAGATAATGAAATACTTTCTGTGTCTGTTATAAGTAAAACATCTGCAACATACGCCGACGCATATTCAACAGCATTTAATGCAATGGGATCAGAATTAGCTCTAAAAATTGCAAACAAAGAAGATATAGCATTAATGCTTATGATTAATGCTAATGATAATGTTGAAATTCTTTATTCTAATAAATGGTATGATGAGATCTTATGAGTGAAATATTTATAGCATTTCTGATAGTGACTGTATCATTTGTAGGACTATCTTTAGGTCTTATATTAAGATCGCAGCCAATCAAAGGATCATGTGGTGGTATGGCTAATTTAGAAGAAGGTGCAGAATGCCAATTTTGCGGACGAACTGATCCTGAATCTTGTAATAATTAGAACTGGTTCATTGTATTATCTTCACCAGCAGCTTTAAGAGCAGCATCACCGGCAAAATATTCTTTATGATCATCTCCCATATCAGACCCAGACATATTTTGATGTTTTACACATGCAATGCCTTCACGAATCTCTTTTCTTTGCACATTGGCAACATAACCAAGCATTCCTTCTGATCCAAAATATTCTTTAGCCAGATTATCAGTTGATAGGGCAGCAGTATGATATGTAGGTAGTGTAATTAGGTGGTGAAAAATACCTGCTTCTCTAGATGCTTCTGACTGGAATGATCTTATTTTATCATCTGCCTTTATTGCCAACTCTGAATCATCATACTTAACATCCATAAGATTATCTCTTTCATAATTTGATGTATCTTCACCTGATTCAACCATTTGATCAAAGATTTGTTGTCTAAAATTTAATGTCCAATTAAAAGAAGGGCTATTGTTATAAACGAGTTTAGCGTTTGGAATAGTCTTTCTAATTTCCTTCATCATTCCAGCAATCTGACCAATATGCGGCTTTTCAGTTTCTATCCATATTAGATCTGCTCCATTTTGAAGACTTGTTATTGAGTCTAGTATACATCTAGCTTCTCCTGTTCCTTTCTTAAATTGATATAGGTTAGAAGGCAGTCTTTTAGGTCTTACTATTTTACCTTTTCTATTAATCATGACATCGCCATGTTTCATGTTATCATCATTTAATTCATCCACATCTAGAAATGAATTGTATTGATCTCCTAAATCACCTTCTTCATTTGTAATTGCGAGCCTGGCTGTTAATCCTGCACCAAGAGAGTCTGTTCTAGCAACTATGATTCCATTATCAACACCTAGTTCTAAAAATGCATACCTAACTGCATTTATTTTTGCAAGAAATTCTGCGTGAGGAACAGTAACCTTACCATCTTGATGACCACATTGTTTTTCATCTGAAACTTGATTTTCAATTTGAATCGCACAGGCGCCTGCTTCAATCATCTGTTTTGCCATAAGATAAGTTGCTTCTTCATTACCAAATCCAGCATCAATATCCGCAATTATCGGAACAATATGTGTCTCAAAATTATCTATTTTTTCTTGTACTGAAGGTTTGTCTTCATCATTGGCATTATCTAATTCTCTAAATAATCCTCCCAATTCACGAGCATCTGCTTGTTTCAAAAATGTATATAACTCATTAATTAAGCTTGCGACAGATGTTTTCTCATGCATTGATTGATCTGGTAGAGGACCAAAATCAGACCTTAATGCTGCAATCATCCAACCTGATAGATAAAGATATTTCTTTTTATTAGTTCCAAAATGTTTTTTAATTGATATCAATTTTTGTTGGCCAATAAATCCATGCCAACAACCCAGAGACTGTGTATACATACTAGTATCATTATCATAATCATCCATATCTTTACGCATAATATTTGCTGTATATTTCGCTATATCAATACCTGTTTTAAATTCATTTTGTAAACGCATTCGTGCTACGTATTCAGGATTAATTGATCTCCAGTTACATGACTCTATACCGTCAATAGCACTAGATGATTTAATTGTATCGTTAAGTTTAGACATAAATTTCCCCTATTAATGTAGTGAAGTAAATAATAATTGACTAGGTATGTCAATAATTGAATTATTGTTGATTTTAAAGGTTTTTATGTGTAGTTATACTACAAAAAAAATAAAATTATAATTTATTTGAAAGTCCTATATATGTGTGTGGACTTAACATTTTTAATCTTTTTTTAGCTTCAGCTGAAATATTAAGTGTTTCAATAAACTTAATATATGAATCTTCATCTAATTTTTTTCCTCTTGAAAGTGATTTAAGTTGCTCATAAGCATCATCAATACCTTCGTAACGCATAATGGTTTGAACAGCTTCAGTTAAAACTTCCCAATTAGTATCTAATTCTTCATATATTTTTTGTCTGTTGGGTTCAACTTTACTGAGACCTTTATATAAGGACAATAGTGCGATTTGGGAATATCCAAATGTAAGACCGATGTTTCTTAAGACGGTACTATCAGACAGATCTCTTTGAAGTCTAGATTTAGAAAGTTTATTTGTAAAAAAATCATTTAAAGTATTAGAAACACCAAAGTTACCTTCTGCATTCTCAAAATCTATTGGGTTGACTTTATGAGGCATAGTAGATGAACCTACCTCATTATAAATAACGTTTAAGGCAAAAATATCATTAGCAATATATATCCACATATCTTGACTAAGATCGATACAAATATTATTTACCCTAGTTAATGTTTGTGTTACTTCTGCTATCCAATCATGAGGTTCAATCTGAGTTGTATAATCATTCATAGATATTCCAAATGAATTTACAAACTTTTTATTAAATTTTGGCCAATTAATCTTATCATTAGCAATCATGAAAGTATGATAATTTCCAGTAGCGCCGCTATACTTTGCGAGAGGCTTAATCGATTTCAATACATCTATTTGTTTCTCAAGTCTTTTTACAAACACTTTCATTTCTTTTCCAAGTGTAGACGGTGAAGCTGCTTGACCATGAGTTCTTGATAAAAAAGCAATGTTCTTCCACTTAACAGATCTATTTTTTAATATTTTTAATAAATCTGAAAGCTTATTAAGATATATAGATAATCCATTATTTATCATTATTGAATAGGCGAGGGAGTTTATGTCTTCACTTGTTAAGCCAAAATGTATTAAATGAATGTACTTTGATAAAACTTTATCTTTTTTAAAAAAATCTTTGATGAAGTACTCGACAGCTTTTACATCATGATTTGTTTTGGCTTCAATTTTTTTTATCTTTAAGACATCTTTATCAGAAAATTGATCTTTAAACTTATAAATTTTACTTTTTGAGGATTGGCTTAATTTTTTAAAAAATTTGGGATATTTATCACATAAATATATCAACCATTCTATTTCTATAATAAATCTTTGTTTAACAAGTTCGTGTTCAGAAAAGCATGCTCTAGTATCTAATATCTTTAGAGAGTATCTATTATCTAATGGTGAAATATTGTTATGTTCGTATTTCATAAATTTGTTGTTATTATAATTTTTTTTATTTTAAAAAGCTCTAGAAATAACACCGCCTCCCATACATATGTTCTTTTTATAAAATACTGCTGACTGACCTAGTGCTACACCTCTAATAGGCTTATTAAATTTAATAACGTATCCGTCATTTAAATAATCGATCTGGCAATCTACTGGTTCATGTTGATGTCTTATTTGAATCATACATTCAATTGAATCAAAGTCATAATCATTATTTATCCATGAAATATCTTCGCATTCTAACCCCTTGCTATACAAAAGGTTATTATTAACACCCTGACATACAAAAATCTGATTTTTTAAAATATCTTTTTTATATACGTACCAAGGTAAATCATCCTTATCTTTAATACCTCCAATCTGCAAGCCCTGCCTTTGTCCAATGGTATATAGAGTAGAGCCATTATGCTCACCAATAATATTATTATATTCATCTAATATTGGGCCTTTTTCTAATTTTATAAATCTACCAAGAAAATCTTTCATATTTTTTTCACCAACAAAACATATGCCAACAGAATCTTTTTTTGAAGATACTGATAACCTTATTTCTTTTGCTATCTTTCTCACATCAGATTTCATTAAATTCTCTAAAGGAAAGATACATTTTTTAAATTCAGGCTCTTTAACTTCATGTAAAAAATATGTTTGATCTTTTGCAATATCTTTAGCTCTAGATAGGTAAGTTTTGTCATTAATATTTTTTAGTGATGCATAGTGACCTGTAGCGATATAATCAGCACCAATTGTGAGTGCATAATTTAAAAATGATTTAAATTTAATCTCTCTATTACATAAAATATCTGGATTAGGAGTTCTTCCAAGCTTATATTCATTTAAGAATTCTTCAAAAACATTATTCCAATAATCATCTGAAAAATTAGCCTTATGTAATGGTATTTCCAATCTATCACATACGCTTGATGCGTCTTTAAAGTCAATTTCAGATGTACATTTTTCACCAGGCTCATTTTGCCAATTTTGCATAAAAAGCCCTGTAACCTTATATCCCTTTTCCTTTAACAAATATGCAGCAACAGAAGAATCAACTCCTCCTGACATTCCTACGACAACCTTTTTATTAGTTTCTTGTTTCAAATCAAATAAATACAATTTTTAATACTTTAGGAGTATAATTATCACCGATTTCTTATGTAAAAACCTATTTTTAGAGGCTTTATTACTGAATGAGTTACAAAAAAATAAAAATACCCAAAAAAGGCGAAAAAATATCTTATAAGGATGGAGCTTTAGTAGTTCCTGATAATCCTATAATTCCATTTATAGAAGGTGATGGGATTGGTGTTGATATTACACCCCCTATGATAAGTGTGGTAAATGAAGCTGTAAAAATTGCTTATAGCGGAAAGAAAAAGATTTCATGGATGGAAGTTTATTGTGGCGAAAAGGCTACTAAAAAATATAACAAGGATACTTGGTTACCAGATGAAACTATTGAAGCATTGAAAGAATATGTTGTAAGCATAAAAGGCCCATTAACAACTCCTGTTGGAGGAGGTATTAGATCACTAAATGTTTCTTTAAGACAACTAATGGATTTATATGTTTGCTTGAGGCCAATTAGATACTTTGACGGAGTTCCATCGCCAGTAAAAAGACCTCAGGATGTAGATATGGTGATATTTAGAGAAAATTCTGAAGATATATATTGTGGTGTTGAATTTGAAGCAAATAGTGACCAGTCAAAAAAATTACTGAAAGTATTAAAAAATGATTTTGACGTAACAAAAATACGATTTGAAGATAATGTAGGAATAGGTGTTAAGCCTATATCAGCCGCTGGTACAAAAAGGATAGTTACTAAAGCAATAGATTATGCAATTGACAACAATAGGTCGTCTGTAACATTAGTTCATAAAGGTAATATTATGAAGTTTACAGAGGGTGCTTTTAGGGATTGGGGTTATGAGATTGCTAAAAATACATATGGTGGTGTTGATATTGATGAGGGACCGTGGCAAGAAATAATTAATCCAAAGAATGGAAAGAAAATAGTTATAAAAGATGTTATTTGTGATGCTTTTCTTCAACAGATTTTATTACGTCCAACTGACTATGACGTTATTGCAACAATGAATTTAAACGGAGATTACATTTCAGATGCTTTAGCAGCAATGGTAGGAGGGATTGGAATTGCACCTGGAGCTAATCTTTCAGATGATTTTGCAGTTTTTGAGGCAACCCATGGAACAGCACCAAAATACGCTGGCAAGAATCAAGTTAATCCAGGAAGTCTAATTTTATCTGCAGAGATGATGTTAAGACACATGGGTTGGTTAGAAGCTGCTGATTTATTAATAGAATCAATGGATAGAACAATAAGTGCTAAAAAGGTTACATATGATTTCGCACGGATGATGAATGATGCAGAAAAAGTATCATCATCAGGATTTGCAGATGAAATGATTAAAAGAATGTGATGTTTAGATTATCGAAAGATAATAATGACACTACATCAGGTGATTTAGGTGCTGTTGTTCTTGAGAAAGACCCAGAAATCAAAGAACCACCATCGTATCAAGTTATTCTTTTAAATGATGACTATACACCTATGGAATTTGTTGTTTATGTTCTTCAAACTGTATTTGGACACAACCATCAAAAATCTACTGAAATAATGATGGAAGTTCATACAAAAGGTATGGGAGTTTGTGGTATATTTTCAAAGGAGATAGCTGAAATGATGTCATATGAAGTTAACACTATGGCAAAAGATCACGGCCATCCATTATTAAGTGAAATAGAACCATTAACAGATTAAATGTTTAGTAAAGAATTAGAACTATCAATTGCAAGCTTATTTGATAAAGCTCATGAAGCTAATATCCAATATATTACAGTTGAACATCTCTTATTAATGATCTTAAATGATTTTGATGTTAAAGATTTTTTTAAGTCCGAAGATATTAATATTGAATCTATAAAAAATGACTTAAATGAGCATTTAAAAAAAACAGTTGTAACCAAAACTGATCAACAAAAAACAGTTCAACCAACTTTAGGATTTCAGAGAGTTCTTCAAAGAGCTGTATTTCATATTCAATCATCTGGAAAGGGTGTTGTGAAACCAATTAATATACTCGTTGCAATATTTTCAGAAAAAGAATCACACTCAGTATTTCTATTGAATAAATTTAAAATAGGGCGCCTTGATGTTGTTACATACTTATCACATGGTCCAAAAGAAACCAAAGAAGATACTATAGAATCAGAAGAGACTGGTAATGCAGATCAGATAAAGTCCTCTAGTGAGAATGACTATTTAATAAATTTAAATAATCTCGTAAAGGGCAATAAGATCGATAAGGTAATTGGAAGGAAAAAGGAGATTGAACGACTTATACAAATATTATCAAGAAGAAATAAAAATAATCCTTTATTGGTTGGTGAGTCTGGCGTTGGAAAAACTGCAATTGCAGAAGGTCTTGCATATTTAATTTCAAACCAAGATGTACCTTCAATAATTGAAAATACCATTGTTTATTCACTTGATATTGCAGCATTAATAGCTGGAACTAAATATAGAGGAGATTTTGAAAAAAGACTTAAAGGTGTATTAAACTTCCTTTCAAAACAAAATAATCCAATTCTTTTTATTGATGAAATTCATACTATTATAGGTGCGGGCTCAGCTTCTGGTGGTTCTTTAGATGTTTCAAATCTTTTAAAACCAGCACTAGGTAAAGGGCAAATACGATGTATTGGATCAACAACTTTCCAAGAATATCGTGGTATTTTTAATCAAAATCAGGCTTTATCAAGAAGATTTCAGAAAATTGATGTTATTGAACCTTCTTATGATGAATGTGAAGAAATACTTAACGGAATTAAAGATATATACGAAACGTATCATCATGTTAAATACACAGATGAAGCAATTAAGTCAGCTGTTGAACTTTCATCAAAATACATTAATGATAGGTTTTTACCAGATAAGGCAATAGATGTTATCGATGAAACTGGCGCTTTATTAAATATTAATAGAAAAAGTGATAAAACGTTAAAAGTTAATAAAGCTGATATTGAGATGACAATTTCAAAGATTACTAAAATTCCTGAACAATCTATATCATCAAGTGATAAGAAAAATCTTAAAAATATTGAAGATAATTTAAAAAGAGTTATTTTTGGTCAAGATAAAGCTGTTGAAACATTATCTAATGCAATTAAGTTATCGAGAGTAGGGCTTAGAGATGAAAATAAGACTATTGGATCATTTCTATTTACTGGACCTACTGGTGTTGGAAAAACAGAAATATCAAAACAATTATCTGAAATTCTTGGCATAGATTTAATTAGATTTGATATGAGTGAATATATGGAAAGACATACTGTTTCTAGGCTTATTGGAGCTCCTCCTGGTTATGTAGGATTTGATCAAGGCGGACTTTTAACAGAATCTATTGTTAAATCTCCACATTGTGTACTTCTGTTAGATGAAATTGAAAAGGCACATCCTGATATCTTTAATATTCTACTTCAAGTTATGGATGCTGGTGTATTAACTGATAACAACGGAAGAAAATCTGATTTTAGGAATGTTATTTTAATAATGACTACCAATATTGGCGCTGACTTGTTAAGCAAAAGAAACATTGGCTTTGCTGAATCTTCAAACGAAACTGATGCAATGAATTCTTTAAAAAAACTATTTTCACCAGAATTTAGAAATAGATTAGATGAAACCATACAGTTCAATTATTTAGATAAAAATGTAATTCTTTCAATTGTTGATAAATTCTTAACAAAACTTCAAGCGCAACTTGATAAGAGAAATGTTGAAATAGTTGTATCAAAAAATGTTATTAATTGGATAGCTGATAATGGGTATGACAAAGAAATGGGCGCAAGACCAATGGAGAGATTTATATCTCAAAATATTAAGAAACCACTTGTTGATAAATTATTGTTTGGAAACTTAAAAAGCGGTGGTGTTATAAAGCTTGATATAGTGAAGGGTAAATTAAAGTTTACTGACAATAAATCAAAGGTAAAAGTCTAAATTATCTACCTCTAAAAGTAATTCTTCCTACCGTAAGATCATATGGTGTCATTTCTACTTTAACCTTATCTCCAGTTAATATCCTAATATAATGCTTTCTCATTTTTCCTGATATATGAGCTGTGATTATATGATCGTTTTCTAATTTAACTTTAAATTTTGTATTTGGAAGTGTTTCTATAACTTCACCTTCAAATTCTAATTGATCTTCTTTTGACATATGAATGCATTTTAAACCAATTATAAAAACTATTGTAATTTAATTATTAAGAATAAGCTTATAATTGTCCATTATGAAAAATAATTCATCATTAATATTAATACTTTGTATTTTTATATTAAGTTCATGTGGCGGAGGCGGGTCGGCTCCCTTTTCTTTAACATTACCCCTGTTATCAACCATTTCTATCAACGAAGATAATCCATATACATCAACAATTACTGCATCAACAAACTACAAATCACAAATTACTTATGAAATTACTTATTCAACAACTAATGGTGAATCTAATTTAACGACCGCAGGTTTATATACCTATGAGCCAAATCAAGATTATTTTGGTGCTGACAGTTTTACTATTAAAGTTACAGCCCAAAGATTGGATGATAATAATATTACTACAGGAGTAACTTTAATAAAGAATATGACAATTGCTATTAATATAGCACCTGTAAATGATCCACCCGTAGTAAACATTATAGATGAGTTAAGTGCTTATTCAGATACAAGCTTAATTATTGATGACGTATTGAATATAAAAGTTGAGATCATTGATGTCGATAATGAATTAGGTGAGTTGACTTTCTTTGGCCGATTACCGAATGAAAATATAAATGCACAACTTGATATAATCTCTATACCAAGTGGTGATGAATTTATAGAAGAACAAAGTTTAGATTTTTATGTTGATTCTATACAAACAGCAGGATTATTTAATATGAATATTTGTGCTAATGATGGCACTGATTTAACCTGTGAAGGCGACTTAGAAGCCTATTTTATCTCTGATAAAGATGTTCAAACAATTTCTTATAACTGCGATGAAGACGAGTTAAATTGTTTATATAGCGAACAATATTTGTACTATTTAGTGGGCAGTTCAGAAACTACAGCTAAAACAGATTATATATTTATTGCTGATCAATTAAATGATGCAAGTGATAAAGATGAATTTCATTTAAGGCTTTTACAGTCTGTTAATAATTTAAAAAACTCTGATGCTAGTGAAATGTTTAATAATTACTTCAATATTAGAGTGTTAGAAGAAATAAACCCATCCGGTGTTTCATTATTCAATATAGAAACAGGTTGTTATGCATCTTGGGATGAAAGAATTTATTGCATAGGAAATGTTGATAGAGAAATGATTGGAGATATAGCTGGTAACTGGGATGTAGTTTCGTTTTTAACAACATTAAACGGAAGAGGGGTCGCGCAAGGTGCTTTAAATATTCAACCTCTATCATCAAGAACCTATGAAATAGTTCAACATGAATTAGGTCATTCACATGGATTTATGGGTGATGAATATGATTCACGAGGAGAGCGAACATTCCCTGCCTGGTATGCAGAATTCAGTGTGAATGCAACAGAAGTGTCTGATCCTACAAAAGTGAAGTGGAATCATTTTATTGAAGATATTACAAACGTTCCTGGTGTTGATTTCGATGTTTGTTATAACTATCCAGATGGTAGTATTTATTATCGTGATGATATGGAATATGAAGATTGTGAGTGTTACTACAATACCTATGATGAAAATGATACAGATTATGATCCAAATTATCCTGGTATAAATGAAGACGATTCATGTAAAGAAAAAATAGGCTTATTTCAAGGTACTTACTATGATGAAGTAAAAACATATAGACCAAAATGGATATCTGTTATGTGGTGCTGTTTTCTTGATTATGGAAAAATAAATGTTGAGGGATTTGCAGCTGGATCTATTAGAAATCAATTTAATGGATTTACAGATTTTATTATTAAATCTGATGTAAATAATGATGTGGACTTAAATAATTCAGAATCAATAGGGGAATATATTACATTTGATATTAATGGTGAATACGATACGAATAAGCTAAAGCTATCATGGTACATTGATGGGATTGAGCAAACCGACTTAGAAAATCAATTAGAAGTAACATTTGATAGGCCAGATGATGATTCAATGATAACTTACTCATGGCAAGTTCATGACCTTACAGGAAATTTAATAGCACCAAATGACCCATTAAATCCTTTAGATCTTTATGGCGGTATTTTTAATCAATATGGCGGCTGGTCATATTATGATCCTGACCCCAATACTAATCCTAATAATAATCCTAATAATCCCTATGTTGGTTCTTGGTCATGGCACACGATAAATGGCACTGAAGAAAGAGATAATCAAGTTGATTTATCAAATATTGATAACTACTTATACGCAGAACAATGTTGTTCGTTAGGCTATAGTTATAAAATAAATTGGAAAAATTATGATCCAACAACAATAAGCACATCAATATCAAAAACTAAGAAAAATAGAAAAAATAAGAATTTTTTTAATATTAAGCCTGAAATTAATAACAATGAAAATGTTTTAACAGCTGATTTGTCTGATACAAACATAGACATTTCAATTATTGAAGTTGCTAAAGTAAAGAAAGAGTTTGTTAAAAATAATAATATTAATTTTAATGATAAATATATGATTACATTTCATGATAAGGAAATGAATCCTATTTATGCGTTGGGTTTAGGGAATCCATTTGAGACTAGACTTCAACATATAGGATATGAAAAAGAAAGCATTTTCAATATAGAAATACCTATAAAGAATTACAAAATAGCATATCCAAGTGATTTAGACCCATATTTTATTACCTACAGCAAAAGGTCAATTAGCAATACTTTTGAAGTAATAAAAGTAGTTAAAATACAATAATCATATAGCAATATAATCTTATAGATGAAATGATAGTAGATAGCAAAATAAATGTTAATTCCTCTAAGGATGAAATTATAGAACTTTTAAAATCAAAGAATAATCTTGAGAAGTTCCATCCATTTTGTTTAAAAAATAATGTAATAAATTGGGATAAAGATAATTCAGTGGATTATATTTATTATTTTAGTGGTAAAAAATATAAAAGAAAATTTATTAGATGGAATAATGATGGATACGATTTAGAAATTTATGATAATAGAAAGTTAGCTAAAATTAGTTGGTCTGTATCAGTAAATGATGAACAATCTATTGTTAAGATTCAAGCAGAGCCTTACTTACCATATAAAAGTCGATCCATAAATATAATAATCTTTCATGTGTATGTTAAACATATGTTAAAAAGTTATTTAAATGCAGTATTAAAGGGTCTTAAGTTTCATATTGAAACAACTAATATCGTTAAAGAAAATCAATTTGGTAAACACCGATGGTATTCTGCATAACCTTATAAGTTAACATAATATATATTATGCGAACTAATATATGGCCTAGTATGGATAATTATGTTCGAATTCTACCCTTTTTTCTTAATCTAATAGATTCTGGAGTAACCTCAACAAGTTCATCTTCCTCTATAAATTCTAAAGCTTGCTCTAATGTATGATTGATTGGCGGGGTTAGTATTAAGTTTTCATCTGTTCCAGCTGCCCTAATATTTGTCAGTTGCTTGGCTTTAGTTGGATTAACTGGAAGATCGTTATCTCTTGAATGTAAACCAACTATCTGTCCTATATAAACTTCTTGACCATGTCCTAGGAATAACTTTCCCCTATTCTGAAGATTAAATAATGCATAAGATAATGTTTTTCCAGCAATCATAGAATACATAACACCGTTAATCCTTTTAGCAATATCTCCTGTTTTAATTGGACCATAATGATCAAATATACTTGTCATAATTCCAGTTCCACTTGTTATTGTTAAGAAATGTGATCTAAATCCAATTATTCCTCTTGAAGGAGCTATGAATTCTAATTTGATGCGCCCATTATTATCTGATTCAATATTTTGTATTTCAGCTTTTCTTGGCCCAAGTTCCTCCATAATTGATCCTTGGTGAATATCTTCTATATCAATAACGATATGTTCATATGGTTCATGTATTTCGCCATCTACTTCTCTTTGTATTACCTCCGGTTTAGATATTGCTAATTCAAAGCCTTCTCTTCTCATTGTTTCTATTAAAACAGATAAATGTAGTTCTCCTCTGCCTGATACTATGAATTTATCTGGGCTATCTCCCTGTTGAACTCTGAGTGCTACGTTTGAAATCAATTCCTTATCGAGTCTTTCTTTTATATTACGTGATGTTATAAATTTGCCTTCTCTTCCTGCAAACGGTGAATCATTTACCTGAAATGTCATTCTTACAGTTGGTTCATCAACTGACAGTGGTGGTAATGCCTCCACACTTATTGGATCGCATACAGTATCAGAAATATTTAGTTTATCTACTCCAGTTATACATACAATAGATCCTGCAGTTGCATTTTCTACTTCTATTCTTTGGAGGCCTTGATAACCCATAACTTGTAGAATCTTACCTTTTCTAGTTTTACCATCTCTATCAATTACCACAACTTGTTTATTTTGACTTATTGATCCTCTTTTAATTCTTCCAATTCCTATAACACCAACATAGTTATTACTATCAAGGGCACTAATTTGTAATTGTAGAGGACCATCAACATTAACCTCTGGAGCCGGTACCTTTTCTAAAATCATATCCATTAGGGGCTTCATATCAGATGACATATTTTCTACATCTAATCCTGAAATACCCTCTATAGCAGAACTATATATAACTGGAAAATCTAATTGTTCATCGCTACCACCTAAGCGATCAAATAAATCAAACACTTGGTCAAGAACCCAGTCAGGTCTGGCATCTGGCCTATCAATCTTGTTAATTACAACAATTGGTTTTAAACCTTTCTCAAATGCTTTTTGTGTTACAAATCTTGTTTGAGGCATAGGACCATCAACAGCATCAACTAATAAAAGTACTGAATCAACCATTGATAATGCCCTTTCTACTTCACCACCAAAATCAGCATGCCCAGGTGTATCAACAATATTTATTAAGTGATCATTCCAACTAATAGATGTATTTTTAGCTGTTATAGTAATACCTCTTTCTTTTTCTTGATCGTTTGAATCCATTATTCTTTCTGAATCCATATTTTTACGATCTAATGTTCCAGATTGCTGTAAGAGTTTATCAACCAATGTTGTTTTACCATGATCGACATGAGCAATAATTGCAATATTTCTCAGATTTTTTACTGACATTTTTAATACTTAATAAAGGAATTGCGAATTATAGGCTTAATTTAGTCAAATGGAATATAGTAAAGAATGTTTTTTATCTTAGGCTAGATTTAAGACCTGAAGAAACAATATCCTTGTCTACCATAGTATCATTCGAATCAAATACTTCACTTTCAAACCATTTGATAAAATCTTCATCTCTGCTTAATTTCCAATAATCCCAAACACTTCTAGCTAGATCAGTTTTCATTGTTCCAAATTTAAGCGCATTCATTCGCATGACAAGATGTTTTTCATCTACAAAGCCTTTCTTAACTTTTTCGTAAACATCGAATATATCTACAAGAAGAGTAATAATGAACATTGTTACTCTCCATTGTTCAGTATCTGTTAAATCATGCCTACTCCAATCTTTTGAAAGAAATTCAGAAAATTCAGAATCCTTTGTTGTTGCAAAATAACGCTCATAAACTCTTTGTGTTAACGAATGCCCAAATTGAGCTTTTGTAATTTCATTTTGTTGATGTATTTGAACAGCTAAATATACTACAGAAACAACCACACCAAGAGCTGCAATAATTTGAACTATTATGATGATGACTTCACTATTCATATAAAAGAATAATATACTAAATTTTTAAATTTATATCCTTTAATTTAAGTTTTAAAATTAATATTCATTAAGTTTTAATAATGCACAAATCATCAAAATTGAATTAATATATAAACAAACAATTAACGGTATATATATGCAACAACAAATAATATTTTCATTAATCTTATTTTTTTCATTAAGTGGCTACTCAGATCCCTTAATGGAACCAACATCAGTTTCAAAAAATTTGTATCCAAATGATATTTTGGTTGGAAACTATTCAGATGATATTGATAAACCTGATTACTTTCTAGATTTTGGTTATGGTGAGCGTGTTGCAAATCCTAAACAAATTACTGATGCAATAAATGCATGGTCACTTCAATCAGATAAAATTAAGGTTGTTGAATACGCTAAATCCCATGAGGGCCGCCCTCTTATGGCAGTTTTTATATCTTCCTCTGATAATATCAATAAGTTATCAGAAATTCAGTCAAATATTTCTCTGTTAACTGATGCTAGAAATTTAAATGATAGGAAGGCAATGGAAATAATAGATAATTTACCTGCCATAGCATGGATGGCCTACTCAATTCATGGAAACGAAACATCTGGAGCTGATGCAGCTCTTGGAATTATCTATCATTTAATTGCAAGTAATGATTCAGAAGTCCTTGATATGTTATCTAATATGGTTGTTGTTATTGATCCTATGATGAATCCCGATGGCCGTGATAGATTTTCAAAATCTCTTGAACAATATCGTGGTACAGCACCCAATTACGATGATCAGTCATTATTGCATACTGGTGATTGGCCATATGGGAGAACAAATCACTATTTCTTTGATTTAAATAGAGATTGGATTTATCTAACACAACCAGAAACTCAAGGCAGAGTGCCACTTATTAACAAGTGGAGGCCTCAAATTATGGTCGATGGTCATGAAATGGGACCACAGGATACATTTATGACTGGCCCTCCAAGAGAACCTATAAATATGAATATTGACAAAGATCTTATAAAGTGGGGAAATATATTTGCTCAAGATCAAGCATCTGCGTTTGACGATAGAAATTGGCGTTTTTATACAGGAGAATGGCATGAAGACTTATATCCGGGATATTCTTTTTACGTTCAATTTAGAGGTACATTAGGAATTTTATATGAGCAATCTAGAATGGCTGAAGATGGGGTAAGAAGACCAGAAGGAACTATTCAGTCCTATAAGGAATCTGTACATCATCAGTATGTTAGTACCATAAGCAATCTTAAAACTCTAGAAAAAAACTCGAAGGCTATGTACAAGGATTATTGGGATGGAAGAAAATACAATGTTTCAAAAAATGGAGAATATTCAAATCAAACTTTTGTAATCCTCCCAAACAAAAACATCACAAGATTAAATACACTTGCAGAAAAACTTAAAGCTCAAGACATTAAAATCTATAAAAATATCAAGTCGATAAAAGTTGAACAAGTTTTAAAACAGAATGGAGTAAAAGAAGAAAATTTTACAATACCAGCTGGTAGTATGATTGTTCCAAATCTTCAACCAGAAGCTCCTTTAATAGCTGCAATGTTAGAGTTTGATGCTGAAATAAAAGAATCAGTTTTACTTGAAGAAAGGCAGGTTACTTTAAAAAATGGCTCATCTATTATGTATGATACGACAGCATTTAATCTGACCATGATGTACGGACTTCCTGCTGTTACTGTTCCTGAAAATATTGAATCAGGTCTTATTAATTGGGAATTAAAGGCACCTGAAATTGATACTCAAAAAAGTGCTGTAATGTGGGTAGTTGATGGGGTTGATGATAGATCTGTTTCATTTGCAGCTCGTCTTATGGAACAGAATGTTCAAGTAAGGATTATTGATAAAGAATCTACTTTGTCTTCATATCAATTTTCTAGAGGTTCTGTAGCTGTTATAGCAATGGATAATCCCAACATAGAAAATCTTAATGATTTAGTAAACATAGTTGCTACAGATTTAAATGTTTCAGTATATTCAGTGGACAGTGGTTTTGGCCCAGATGCACTTCCAGATTGGGGAGGAAGACATTTTCGTCTTTTAAACAAACCACAAATAGCATTATTAAGTCACAGTGGTTTTAGTTCATATGATGTTGGTGTGAGTTGGTGGTCATTAGACCATCATCTGGGGATACGACATAGCCAACTTGATGCTTCACTAGTTAATTATGGTGACTTAAGACGTTACAATACAATAATTCTTCCTAGTGGTTACTCCAATATTAACTCTAATCAACTCAACATAATATCTGATTGGGTTAAACAAGGTGGGACATTAATTGCTCATAATGGCAGCACAAGATATCTATCAAATAATAGTGGAATTGGTTCAGTTAAAACTATACAAAATACATTTGATGATATAGATGATTATAATATCGATTTGCAAAGAGAATTTTTATCGTTAGATGAAATGATATCCATACCCAAAGTTTCAAATAAATTATCACTTGAAATTTCATATCCATGGGAATTAAGTAAAACTAAATATACCAAAGATGAGCTTGAAACAAGAGATAAATGGCAGTCTTTATTTATGCCTTCAGGAGCTATAGTCGCTGGAAGAATAGATTCTGATCATTGGTTAACATTTGGAACACCTGAAACTATACCATTATTGTACTCAAATTATCCTGTATTAATGACAGGTGCTAACTCGGAGGCTGCTGTTAGAATTGGAGAACTTGTTTCTAGTGATAGCAATGAATATAGATCTATAAATTGGTCAGATATTCCACCAAATAATGATTTAAATATAAAAATGAGTGGTTTGGTGTGGCCAGAGGCAGCACAAAGAATAGCAAATTCTGCGTATCTAACTCGTGAAAGATATGGCAAAGGACAAATTATATTATTTTCTGGTGAACCAAATTTTAGAGGTTCTAGTTTAGGTACAAATAGACTTTGGTTGAATGCGGTTATATATGGTTCAGGACTTGGAACAAGCTCAATGGTAAATCCCTAGTTATAAATCTAGGGGTTATCAAATGTCGCTATTTTTGGGGCCACATAGAGTAACCTTCAAATTTGCAGCGCCTCCATCTAATAAAGGATCAAGCATTTCTAATAGGCCTGTCTGAACTCTCCATTCTAAATACTTTTGTTGATGCTCTAAAGTCTTCCAATCCTCAATAAGGTGAATGGTATTAGTTGATTGCTCAATGTAAGTATCTACAGAAATACATCCATCAAAAGCTCTTGTATCAGGTAATGCAGATTTAAGTGCTTCTTTTAAAGAGTTTAAAGTTTCAGCTTTAGCTGGGAAGGATACAATAACTAAATTTTCCATAATATTTCCTATCAATTTTTAATGAAATCTCTTACCTCATTTAAAAATCTATCAAAAGATGGTTGATGGTTATACATCATGTGCCCTGCTTCAAATTCTGAAAAAACAACCCTGTTCATATCAACCGTGTTGTCATACATAAAGTTTTCAGCCGTAAAACAAGGAGTTGCTAAATCATAGAGCCCACATGAAACATAAACTTTAAAATCTTTGTTATATCTTTGTGCTCTTGCAATATCAGGTACTGTATTTACATATCCAAAATCATTACCTTTCCATTCTTGAGGGTGTTTCCAACTTGAATAAACATCATAGTCACCACTTTGGTATAACATTTTCATTTCGACACCGATTTCACTAAACCAAGTATGTATAGCTGAAACATAAGCTGACATAAACCCTTCACTTGATACATCAGTATCGGGATATTGACCTCCTGCCATATAGTCAGAATTTTTATATCTTGAATCTAATCTGCCTACTGAATAACCTTCATCTCTCAATAACTCTTTTCTAAAACTTGAAGGATCAACCCTCATATCAAAATCTTCTACAAATCTTAGGCTTAAACCTGTAAATTCAGAATATTGTTTGATAACAGATTTTTTGTCACTTTCTAAGATTCTTGTTCCTTTGAGTAATGCTGGACCATATACCTCTAAACTAAATTTTTTTGAATCCTCATAAAATTCTTGAAGTGTTTTATCAGTTTTAATTTTTCCATGATAGTAGGCTGTTGCTGCATATGAAGGTAGAAATCCGTAATGAGGGCTATTATTACCAGGATGAAAAACTAAATACTGATAATCAGAAGCAGGTGCAACCATCAACAAACCATTAACTTCAATTGGTGTAATAGAACCAGATCTTAATTCTGACACCAATAAAGGACCCCTAATGCCACCATAACTCTCACCTAGGATATACCTAGGAGAATTCCAGCGTTTATTATCATTTATCCATCTTCTAATAAATTCAGCAATAATTTTAGGATCTTCACTTACACCCCAAAACTCTTCAGGTTCATGACATCCAATCGCCCTACTATATCCAGTACCAATTGGATCAATAAAAACTAGATCTGCATCACTTAATGGAGATAATTTATTGTCAATAATTTTATACGGTGCTGAACCGTCATCAGATGCATCACTTGGGACCTTTATAACTTTAGGGCCTAAAACACCCATATGAAGCCATAATGATGCTGAACCAGGACCACCATTAAAGCTAAATATAACTGGCCTATCAACTTCAGAATCTACTAGATATTCTGTATAGAAAAATGATGCCATTGGCTCACTTGGATTGTCTTTTTCATAAAGGATTTTTTCGTTTAGACTGGCTGTGTATTCAAGTCTTTTGCCATTAAAAACACCTGCAAAGTTATTAGAAAAAGATCTTTCTTCAGATGGAACATTTTTAATACTGCAGTTTTCAGAATATGCATCAGCACTAAAAATATTAATAGATATAAAAGTTGTCGTTAAAAATAAAATAAATATAAATTTCATACTTTTGATTATATATAATAATGTAATTGTATTATGTTTTATATTATATAAATGGAAAAGTTAAAAATAGCATTTAGTTTTATTAAGATAAAATTAAATAAAATTGGTAATATCTTTTTAAAAGCAACAACTGGTTATGCAGTAGGTTCTTTTGCAATAATACAGGTTTCTAGCATCGTATCTGACAATATTTCTATGGCGGAAGCTTTTGGATTAACAAAAGAATCATTCATGCAATATCTTTTTGTAAGTTTAATTATAATTTTTCCAATTTTTTTAATAGTTACATATATTTTAAGAAGTAAGTCTGTAGATAAAGAAATTATGTCAACACTTGATAATAATCTAAGCAAAATTGAAGACTATAGACCTAAGATTGCTGTAATTCCATTTGAAAATCTTAATCAAGATAAAGACCAGCAATTTTTAGTTGATGGTATTGCAGAAGATTTGTTAATGGAACTATCTATGGTCAAAGAACTTTCAGTTGCCACTCGAAAAACTTGTTTTGATTTCAAGAACAAGGATTACACAAGTAAAGAATTTAAAGATGAATATGGATTTGATTATATAGTAACTGGAAGTATTAGAGCCTCAGATAATAAATTAAGAATTCTAATAGAGTTAAGTGATATGACAGATGATCGAGTTATATGGACAAACAAATTTGATAGTGCCAGCTCAGATATTTTTGAGATTCAAGATGAGATAGTTACAAAAATTGTTACATGTTTAGTTGGAGAAATTGAAATATCAAGTCTAAAAAGAGCGCACAGAAAGCCAACAGACAATATGACATCTTATGAATATACTTTAAAAGGGAGAGCTCTTAATCAACAGTTTGAAAAAAATGCTAATGCAGAAGCAATTAAAATGCTTGACGCTGCGATTGAGGCGGATACAACAAATCCTCTTCCCTACTCTTGGAAAGCTTGTACTATTGGCCAATCTATGGCGCTTGGCTTTCGAGAAGATAATGATGAAACTATGGCAGATTTCTTATCTGCGTTAAGCAAAGCGAATGAGCTTAACGACAATGATTGGAATGCTCTAAGGATTATTGCAGAAGCACATCTTACTTTGGATGATTTTCAACAAGCTATGGTCTATGCAAATAAGGCTTACAATGCAAATCCTAATCATCCATATGTTTTATGGATATATGGTAGAGTTTTAATACGATATAACCATGTAGATGATGGAATTAAAGTGCTTGAGCATTTATTTAAAATTGAGCCTATGGCATTGGCAGATGTAAATACTGATCGTGTTGTTAAGGAATTATTTGTTGCATATTATCTTTATGGTAATTATAAAAAATGTAATGAGTTGTTTAATCAAATATACGAACATGATTTTAGAGAGTGGTTAATTTATATTGATATAAAGTCAAAAGAAAACATCGATTATTTAAAGGATGTATGGTACAAATCAGGATTAGATAGATTTAAGGATCTCAACAATAAAAAAGAAGTTTCTTTATTTCACTTTAACAATAAAAAACTTAATTCAAGTTTATTAAGTCTTTCAAATAATTTATTAAGTTAATTATGCTTTATAACAATATACTTCATACGATTGGGAATACACCTTCAATAAAACTCCGAAATATTTCTATTAATAACGCGGAGCTTTATGTTAAAGCTGAGTATTTCAATCCAGCAAGTTCAGTAAAAGATAGGCTTGCAGTAAGTATTATTGAAAATGCTGAATTAAGGAACCAACTTAAAGAAGGTCAAACAGTTGTTGAGGCTACAAGTGGAAATACTGGAATTGGTTTAGCAATGGTATGTGCTGCAAAAGGTTATCCATTGGTTGTAACAATGCCTGATAGTGCATCAATTGAACGAAGAAAATTAATGAGATTCTTGGGAGCAAAAGTGCTTTTAACACCCGCTGCAGAAGGTGGAACTGGTGCATATAATAAAGCCAAGCAGCTAGTAATTAAAAATAATTGGTTTTTTGCAAAACAGTTTGAAAATGAAGATAACAGCATGGTGCATGAACAAACAACTGGCGAAGAGATTGTAAATGATTTTAAAGATATTGGTTTAGATTATTGGGTTTCTGGATATGGTACTGGAGGAACATTTACTGGTGTAAGTAGAGTGTTTAGAAAGAAAATGCCAAATACTAAATTAATCTTAACTGAACCAGATGTTGCGCAATTAATCGGAAGTAATAAAGAACAAATTAGAAATAATGATGGTTCAGCATCTCAATCTCATCCAGAATGGAATCCCCACCCTATACAAGGATGGACTACAGATTTCATACCACTTGTACTTCAAGAATCAATAGATAATCAATACTTTGATGAATTGATTCCTGTTTCAGGAAATGATGGTATTTTTTGGGCCAATGAATTAGCTAAGAAAGAAGGAATAATAACTGGAGTATCAGGTGGTTCAACTTTTGCAATTGCTGTTGAGGTTGCTAAAAAAGCTAAGAAAGGAGCAAAAATATTATGTATGCTTCCAGACACTGCTGAAAGATATATGTCTAGTATCTTATTTGATGATATTGAAGAAGAAATGAATGATGATGAATTATCAATTTACGATTCGGTTTGATTAACTAGGCTATTACCTTTGCTGGAATCCCAGCAACTCGAGTATTTGGTTCAACATCTTTTAAAACTAAGCTACCGGCCGCAATTGTTGAATTTTCACCTATTATTATATTTCCTAAAATTGTACTAGAAGCATAAATAGATACACCTGATTGAATTTTTGGATGCCTGTCACCGATATCTAAACCCTTTCCACCTAATGTAACTCCTTGATATATAGATACATTTTCATCAATTGTTGTTGTCTCACCTATTACAACTCCTGTTGCGTGATCTATCATAACTCCACCTTTGATTTCAGCAGCTGGATGAATATCAACTCCAAATATCTCAGATGCACGATTTTGAAAAAAAAGCGCCATAGTATGTCTATTATTTTTCCACAAACAATTTGCTGCTCGATAAGTTGCAAGACCCTGATAACCCTTATAAAAAAGTATTGGGGTTGAATAGTAATCACAAGCTGGATCATTTTCTTTAAAAAAAATTAAATCTTTAATCAGTGAGTCTTCAATACCTTCACAATTAGTAAAAACTTCAAGGATAAATTTTTTAATATCCTCAGAAGATAAAGCATTACTATTCAGCTTTGAAGCAAGTATTGATGCAATACAAGCTAGAAAATTATCTTGCGAGGTAATAAGTGATGATAAATAAGGCTTTAAAGATGGCTCAGCGCTAATCCTTAAATTAATTTCATCTTTAATTTCATTCCAAATTTTTAGATTCATTATGATAATTATAAAATTAAATTTTAATCATTAATATATAAACCAAAACCCTCTTGAAGGCCAATTACTTCATTTGTAGTGGTTCTATCGTTTGAGGCATAAAAATCCATAGATTCTTTTTTAAATAAAATATAGTTAAGTAAATCAGTTTCGCTATTAGAGTAATCTTTTAGATGGCAGGAATTACAAAAGTTACTAAACTCTTTTTTATAATCTTGTATTGTTAGCTTATCTGTATCTTCGTTGTTTATAGTTTTAGTTTTATCTATTTTTCTTTTAAGTTTAGAACATACTGTTCCTGGTATCTTTCCATAAGATCCATCTACAAGATCTATAAATTCTTTATTAAGTGTTTTATATCTTTTATTATCGAGCACATTCATCAATGCCTGTGCACCAACAATTTGTGATGATGGTGTTACAAGCGGAACGTATCCAATATCTTTTCTAATCCTAGGAATTTCATCTATAAGCATTTTTAATTTGTTAGATTTTTTTAAATCTGTAAGTTGTTTTTCAAGAATACTCAACATTCCACCAGGGACCTGGTTTATAAGCATATCAATATCTACACCTCTCATGGAGCCCTCATACTGTTCATATTTAGGTCTTATTGATTGAAAATATGATGAGATTTTTGATAATAAATTCATGTCGTAGGGACATGTATTGTCGTCATAAATCATTGACATAAAACTTTCTGTAGCTGTGTGAGCATATAAATTACTAAAAGATGATATAGATGTATCAATATTATCTACTCCAGCTTCATAAGCTTTGTAATTTGTTGCATCAGACAATCCAGTAGTAGAGTGTGTGTGTAGATGAATTGGAATATTTAAATTCTTTTTTAATCTTTTAACTAATTCAAAGCACACTCCTGGCCGCAATAATCCAGCCATATCTTTAATTGCTAATGATTTTGCACCACAGTCTTCAATATCTTTTGCTAATTTAATCCAGTAATCCTCATTATGAATAGGACTAGTTGTATAACAAATAGTACCTTGAGAGTTCTTTTTTGCTTTATTAACAAATTTAATTGAAGATTGGATATTGTTTATATCATTCAGAGAATCAAATATTCTGAATATATCTATACCATGTTTAACGGCATTTGATATAAATAACGAAATAATAGAATCGTCAAACTGCTTATATCCAACTAAGTTTTTACCACGAATTAGCATTTGTAACTTTGTTTTTTTTAAAGACTTCTTAAAAACCTTTAACCTATCCCATGGATTCTCATTTAAAAATCTTAAACAGCAGTCATAGGTAGCCCCACCCCATACTTCTAAAGAAGAAAAGCCAACATTATCCATAGATTTTAAAATAGGTTTCATATCATCTAAGGTCATTCTTGTTGCTATTAAAGACTGTTGACCATCTCTTAAGACTACTTCTGTAATATTAGGTTTGTTTTTATTCATAATATATATATTGATAATGATTTATATATACTTAGAAATCAAATTATTTATATATAAAAAACCCGCCATTGTGCGGGTTATTTAATTGAAGATATATTTAATTAATAAAGATAGTATGTTCTTTTCCAGATTCAGCTACTCTGATAACTAAGAGATCAGAGCACCCATCACCTAAGTCAGGAGCATCTGCTTCTCCACCATGAACCCAATCAGTTCTTTCAAACCAATATTCACCATTAGAGTAAGTTTTCCACTTGCCTGTTGATTTTGATTGAGATTCACCATCAAGAACAAAAACTAATGTTCCAGCAGCTGGATGAAAATGTTTTGCAACAGTACCCTGATTGCAAGTTTTACGTCTTTCAACAATCATGTCCATACCATTTTTCATATCAAATATTTCTGATGATATTAAACCTGGAAATGACTTTGTTTCATCTGCATCATCTGCATTAATGTTTAATGTTGTAGTTAGTAAAATAAAAAGACTTAAATAAATTTTCATATTACTCTCCAGTGTAAAATTTAACTAATGATACAAGTTCGACATTAACATTTTGTCTATAGTCCTTTATATCCTTAGAAAATTCTGCGTAGGCATCTGATGAAAGAACTGCCTTTTGAGTCGTTAATAATGCATCTAATGATTCGTTACCAACGTAAACCATATGTGACGAATATCTATTTCCAAAAAGGACTCTATTCATTCCAAATGAACCATTCACATTATCTAAGTTAGCTGACATCATTTTTTTCCAAGAATTTAAATAATGACTTTCATGACCTTCATCAACTTTGAAATTATATTTTGCAAAAACTGTATCTGTGGTCCATTGACTTGCAGCTACAACATTTTCAGCAACCCAATTCCATGATCTATCAGTATCAGTATTTTTTTGAAATGACTTGATCATAAATGCAGATTCACTACATGAATTAAATATAGCTCTTCCCTTTTCCATTTTTTCTGCATTTTCATATACAACCAAAATAAAATGTGAGCTTCCAGATCCCCTTAACGACCAAAGACTTACACCAACATCTGATTCACTTCTCCATTTTTCTGCACATTTAGATTTATCAAACTTATCTAAAGCCATCATAAAATTTTGTGGATCAGTTACTGTTAAGTAATTGAACTCCATAATAGTTCCATCACTTTCCATTTTTACTTCTTCTGCAGTAATGTTTACATTGAAACAAAAAACTACAAGAGCAGCACATAAATATTTTTTCATAATTCTCTCTCCTAATATGAATATTAATAATACATTAATCAAAGTAATAAGAGTTTTTATTTATGTAAATAATTTGGATATATATATAGATAATATACATATATTTATTTTTAATATTTATAATCTGTATTATTATAAAAGATTATAAATAAGGGAGAAAAATATGGCTGAATATCAAATATTAAACCTAATGCAAGTTGGATTCATTCAAAATTCAATGTATTTTGTTGGAATGGTATTGTTTACTTGGTTGGGTTTTAGAATGGCTAATAATATGTACAATAGTCCTGATGCCAATATGCTTGGAAAAGTTTTTACATCAGTATTTTGTATTTTTGTTGCTGCATTTATGTTTGGTGTAAACCAAATTGGTGGATCAATATTAGAATCTGCTGTAATGAATTTAAGTGAAATTGGCGCACCTTCTGCTGAAAGAATGGCTGCATATCTTGATTTTCCTCTTGTTGTTGGAGCACCACTTCAAACAGCATTTGTATTATTCATACTTGCATTTCAATTAGCTATAACTTGGTCTAAAAAATAACAAAAATATGGGGTCTTTATGACCCCTTTTTTTAAATGATAAAATCAAAATTTACAAGCCAAATAGTTTGTATTTTTATTTATGTTATTTCCTTTTATTTATCATATTTACTTCTACCAGAATCAATAACTGATACGTGGTCGAAGATTGTTGTTTGGCATATATTCGCAACAATATTTATATATATTGGAAGTTTAATTCTAAATAATTCAAGCTTATATGATCCATTTTGGTCAATTGCACCTGTTCCAATAGTGGTATATTTAACGTTGTCATTTAAAAATACTATTGAACTTATTGTCCTTGTTTCTTTGCCTATATTTTTTTGGGCAATTAGATTAACAAGAAACTGGTTAATAAGTTGGCAAGGTTTTGATCATGAAGATTTTAGATATATAGATCTAAAAAATACGAATAGAGTTCAGGCTGAAATTAATAATTTTTTTGGAATCCATTTAGTACCAACAATGTTAGTTAATATTGGACTTTATCCTTTGATATATATAACTACAAATGAAATCGAAACTAATATATTTTTATATTTAGCTTCAATATTTACAATCGTGGCTGTAATTCTTGAAACTGTATCAGATGAGCAGATGAGAGAATTTAAGAGCAACGATGAAAATAAAGGGAAAACAATGAAATATAAACTATGGAAGTATTCTCGCCATCCAAACTATTTGGGTGAAGTTTTATTTTGGTATGGTATTTATTTTATGGGTCTTTCATCAGGCTTAGCATCATATTGGACAATATTATGTCCAACATTGATGTTAGCTCTATTTATATTCGTTTCATGTCCCATGATGGACAAAAGAAGTCTAAATAATAGAGTTGACTACAAAGAATATATGGATAAAACATCACAACTTTTATTACTTCCACCAAAATCATAAATTGGTATTATTAATTTAAGAATTGTAGAATTAAATAATGAATGAATTAAATTTAGTACAAAAGTTTATTTGGTTATCCGAAAGAGTCATTTTATTAATAATTGCACTTGCTACAATTTATGCATCGGGTATTGAAATAGTAAGGATGATTAATGAAGAGATGGTTAATTTAAGTGATCTATTCTTATTATTTATATATGCAGAAGTTCTTGGTATGGTCGCGACATTTTATGCAAATAATAGAATACCAGTTACTTTACCCTTAATTATTGCTATGACGGCACTTACTAGAATGATTATTCTTCAGAGCAAAGATCTCAATGCGATTAATATTATTTATGAAGCATCTGGTATATTAATTTTATCTATCGCTGCGTATATAATGACTTTAAAAGATAAAATTAGTCTAAAAAAACTTCTTCTAAGAGATAAGATAGAAGAAAGTGATTCATAATTTAAATAGAATATTGATTTAATTCTTCATATATAGGCATTGCCTTTTCTACAATTCTTCTTTCATTATCTGAGAGAGTTATTTCTTTAATTTCTTCAGGTTCAAATGATGTTGAATTCATAACAGATGGATACCAATGAGATGCCCAGACACCATCATAATTTTTTATTCCAGACGACCATTGCAACATATTTAAATCCCAACCTATGCCAACTAATTTACAAAACTTTTTTAGCACTCTCTCAGGATTACACCTTAATTTTGAAGCATCAATTATTACAGGATTTTCATCAAGATTGTTTTTAACATAATTAAATATATCGTATTGTTGTTTAAAACCAATGTCTTCAAAATCTCCATCTTTCCATGATTTCATAAAACTCTTAACAACCATTTCAGGATTCCTTATTAGGAAACAATTACATAGAGTGTTTAACCAACTAAAATCCTTATCAAGAATATGGTGAGTCATATGTTTTTGATAAGTAATTCCAATATTAGA
This sequence comes from uncultured SAR86 cluster bacterium, assembly GCA_902520725.1. Taxonomy (GTDB): domain Bacteria; phylum Pseudomonadota; class Gammaproteobacteria; order Magnimaribacterales; family D2472; genus SAR86A. The sequence continues at coordinate 64,443 of CABYPB010000002.1, forward strand.
TTTTATGCATAAATTTTTTACATCTTCAATATCATTTAATTGACTTTTAATTACTTCCTCTTTCATGGGATGATCTTTATCTGTGGATAATAAATATGAAGCATAAAAAGGCTCATCCAAGACGTTTGTTACATCTTTTCTATTTCCAAAACTTCTCATCAGTGCTGTGGAAAGATTTCTGGGCCCAGACCACATAGCAATAACAATATTTTTATTCATTAATTAAATTTTTATAAAGAGCTCTTAATTTTTCGGTTATAGGCCATCCATTTTTAACTTTTCCAATAGAGCGCCCATCAATTTCTAAAACTTGTGTTAATGACCCTAAAGTTCCTGTAACAAAAGCTTCTTGTGATGAATAAACATCTACTAAAGAAAAGTTTTTTTCAAAAATCGGAATATTATTCTCATGACACAATTGAATAACTTTTAACCTCGTAATGCCATTCATACAATAATCACCGCTGCTAGTCCAAACTTCATTATTTTTAACTATAAAGAAGTTACATGAATTAGTAGTATTTACAAATCCGTAATGATCTAACATTAAAGCCTCATCAGCTCCTGCTTTATTTGCCTGTATGCAAGCTAAAATACAATTAAGTTTAGAATGGCTGTTAAGTTTTGGATCTTGGGACATTGGCAAGCCTCTCACTTGAGGAACTGTAGCAAGAACTAAACCTTCTTTAATAGTATCTGTCTCAGAATGCTCCATTATAATTACAAAATTTATTCCATCTGACAATGAGGGTTGTTGAAAAGGTTTTGCTTTATTTCCTCTTGTAATCATGATTCTTGCATGAGCTGAATCATTCATACTATTAATCTTTTGTGTTTCAAATATAGCTTTTTTAATATCATCAACAGAAAGATTTATTTCAATATCTATAGCCCTACAACCTTCGAATAATCTTTTTAAATGATCATCTAAGAACATCCATTTATTATTTACAAGCCTTATACCTTCCCAAATACCATCTCCTAATAGATAGCCACTATCAAAGACTGAAATTTTAGCTTCATTGCGATTATGAAATGAACCATTAATGTATATCTTTATATTTTCATTTCTTTTATCTAAATTTTTATTTACAGGCATAATTATTAAAAACTAATATCTCCCATTTTTTTGCAAATTATATTAAATTCTTCAATTGTTTCATCTATGATTTCTTTTACTGTCTTTATTTCATTTATAAGTCCAGATGACTGGCCTGAAAGTGCAGGAGCTGCCTCCATATCACCTTTAAAATATAAATCTTGTATTTTTAACATGGAAGAAATATCCATTTGTCCTTTTTGATTGATATCGTGTGTTAGTTTTGATTTAAGGGCTCTTATTACTGGTTTGGATGTCTTATTTAGAACTAGAGTACCGTCGATACCAGATTCTAAAATTTTATTCTTAAAATTATTGTGAACTGGACTTTCTTTACTAGATACAAATCTTGTTCCCATTTGGATACCTTCAGCACCAGCAGCAAATATAGCTGCCATACCAGCTCCATCAATTATTCCTCCGGCTGCTACCATTGGAATATCTATATTTTGTTTAATAGACTGGATTAATACCAGCAATCCAACCTCTTCAGGGCTCTTAAAGCCGCCACCTTCTGTTCCTTCCACAACAAGCCCATCAACGCCTGCTTTGTATGCCTTTATAGCTCCGGCTAAGCTTGGTACAGCATGATATACAGTGATCCCAGCATTTTTTAGTGTTTGAATATACTTTGTTGGATCTCCAGCTGAAGTCGTTACAAATTTTACACCTGATTTAACACAAAACTTAACCATAGAATCATCTTTTAAAAATAATAATGGAAGATTTACCCCAAATGGTTTGTTTGTTAATTTAGACATCAACTGTATTTCTTTCTTACAATTTTCTATTTCACCAGATGATGTTTCTATTATTCCCATACCGCCAGCCTCACAAACTGCTGATGCAAGTTGTGATCTAGCTATCCAACCCATAGGCGCTTGAATAATTGGAAATTTTGAACCTGTATCTTTTGTAACTCTATTCATTAAGTTTTAAATAATATAAAAATTAAATTAATATATAGTAAGTATAGTGTTTTTAGGGGAATAATATATGCAAGTAATTAATAAGTTATTACCAAATGAAGTTCAAATAAATGGTTTTTTAGAAAATCCTGATATTGGACCAATATCAATGGTTAATTTGCTGAAATATAAAGATAAAGCAGAATATAAAGACGGTCGTGATACTAAGCTGAGTGGTGAAGAAGCATATGCTTTATATGCTATGGAAGTTATAAATTATGTTGAAAAATATGGTGGTGAGTTTATTTTTGCAGGTAAGGTAAGTAGATTAATGTTGGGTGAAGTTGAAGAATTATGGGATGCTGTTGCAATTGCTAAATATCCAAATAGACAAGCAATGTTAGATATGACAATGGATCCGGAATATCAAAAGATTCATGTTCATAGAGATGCGGGACTAGAGGGTCAGCTTAATATAGAAACAATCTAAAAATATGAAAAAAATATTAATTTTTATAAGTTTTGTCGTTTCAATATTTATTATTGGTCTAGTGTCAATAAACACTCATTCAGTTCAAGACAGAATTTTAAATATTGGTATAAAAAACATTCTTTTTAGTGCAGAACCATTTTTAGATAAAGAAGATACATTAAAAGTTGTTATTTGTGGTTCAAGATCCCCTCTTCCTTCTCCTGGACGAGCTGAATCTTGTGTACTTGTAGAAGCTGGTGATGATATATACATCTTTGATCTAGGTAATGGAAGTATGGACAACCTTTTTCAATACCAAGTGCCATGGCCAAATGTAAAAGCAATTTTAGTAACACACATGCACTCAGATCACATTGCAGACTTACCAGATGCCCATCTTCAATCTTGGGTACAAGGAAGAAATGCGCCATTAATGGTTTATGGTCCAGAGGGAATAAATCTTGTTACAAAAGGATTTGAGCTAGCATACTCAGCAGATTATCAGTATAGAAATGAACATCATGGAGATGACATGTTACCAATGAGTGTTGCAGGATATAATGCAATCCAAATTAGGGATAATAAATTTATTCCAAATGATACGCCAGGATTAGAAATATTGCCGTTTGTTGTGGATCACTATCCGGTAAATTCAGCTTTCGGTTTCAAAATATCCTACAAAGGAAGAACAGTGGTTATAAGTGGAGACACTATTCATGATGGAACTGTTCAAAAATATTCAAAAGATGTTGATCTACTCGTACATTCTGCAATATCAATAGATCTAGTTGAAAGAATGAGAGAGGTTGCTCCATTGCCACAGTTAAACAAAATATTATTTGATATACAGGATTATCACACGAGCATAAATGAAGCTGGGGAAATTGCTAGAGATGCAAATGTAAAACATTTGCTCATTTACCATTCCATACCAACTCCTCGAAATAATTTAATGGAAAGAGTATTTTTCAGACCCATAGAAGCTATATATGAAGACTATACTCTTTCAGATGATGGAACTAGGGTTGTTATGCCTGTAGGTAATAATGAAATAGTTATTGATAAAATAAATTAATGACATTTTTTCCTAATAAATTAAATGATGATTACAAAGGTTCCAAATTGGCGATATACGGTCTTTATCCTATTTTTGCTTTATATATGTTTAGATCACTTGTACATTTCCTTTCAGAAAACGCTGGTCTTGTTGGAATTGCAACAATAAAAGAACTTCCAATTATAGATACTATGGATCCAAATAACTTAGTTTATTTATTTGCATCGCTTTGGGGAGCAACCCAGGTATCATTAACATTAGTTTTATTAATTTTATTTATTAAATATAAAAGCCTAGTACCGTTAATATATATGATATGTCTCTTAGATCATTGCTTTAGATTAATTTCAGGCTCACTTCATCCTTTGACTGATGATTACTATATAAACACACCACCTGGGGTAATTGGCAATATACCAATATTGATATACTTTATGATAATGTTTTATTTGTCATTAAAAAAAGGAAATACATAATATGATTGAATTTTATTTTTCATACAGAAGTCCTTATTCATATTTAATTCTTCCAAGAATGCTCAAACTTAAGAATGAATATAAATTGGATATAAATTTTAAAATTGTTTATCCCATAGCTATAAGAATGCCTGAATGGTTTGATAACAAAAATATATTTTTCTTTATTCCATTCAAAAGAGACTTTATGAAAAAAGCAAAAAAATTAAATATGCCATTAAATATGCCGATAAAACCTGATCCAATCAGGCAAAATAAATTAACTGGAAAAATAGCTAATTATCAACCCTATATATTTGATGTATGTCATATGGGCCAGTTAATGTGTAATAGAGGTAAAGGAATAGAATTTGCATATGAATTATCAACCTTGATATGGACCGTTAAGAATTGGAATTCAGATGATAAATTAAAAGATCTACTAGCTGATTTTGGAGAAGATTTAGATGAAGTAAGGGAATCAATAAAATCAAATGAAAAGAGTTTAATTGAAGAAATTGAAGTGAATCAATTAGATCAAAAAGAAGCTGGACATCATGGAGTTCCTTTAAATGTTTATCAAGATAAGTTTTATTTTGGACAAGATGAACCATTTAATAATTTAATTAATAAGTTAATTCAAGATGGGGTTATTAAAAGTTTTCAATGAAAGTATTACGAACGCCTGATAAACATTTTAATAATATAAAAGGTTATCCATTTAAACCTATATACACAAACATTATATCTGATGATGGAACAAAATTAAGAATCCATCATATAGATGAGGGTCCACAAGATGGCCCTATTTTGTTAGCAATGCATGGGCAGCCAGTATGGAGCTATTTGTATTCAAAAATGATCCCAATTCTTAATAAGTCAGGTATAAGAGTTATAGCACCTGATCTTGTTGGGTATGGTAAATCAGATAAACCAAGTATGAGAGAAGATTATAGTTATCAAAAACAAGTTGATTGGATGACTCAATGGATGAAAATAAATGATTTAAATAATTTAACCTTTTTTGGTCAAGATTGGGGTGGTTTGATAGGTCTAAGAATGGTCGCTGATAATCCTGACAAATTTATTAAAGTATCTATGGGAAATACTGGATTACCTTATGCACCAAATACACCAGATGAAGTTATCAAAAAAATTAAAAAATTTAGAGAAAGTAAAATAAAACTTACGCCTCTAAGTATGTCAAAAGAGATTAATAAAATGGATACAGGCATGACTCACCCTGCCCTAAAGTTTATGTATTGGCAGAAATTTTGTTGGGACTCGAAAAATTTACCTATTGGATTAATTAATTCAGCTATGATGGAAAATAAACCTAGAAACGAGATAAGAAATCATTTTATATTGCATAAATTTGGCCTATCGAGAATATCTCCTTATGTTACTGATTTAATGAAAGCTTATGATGCGCCATTCCCAACACCTGCATATAAAATGGGATGCAGAGCAATGCCAAGTCATGTGCCGATAATTCCAGATCAATCATTGGAGGCACAAAAAAAAGCAAGAGAATACTTCAAAACTACTGATAAACCTTTCATGTCTGTTTTTGCTGGAAATGATCCTGTAACTAATGCCATGGAGAAAGATGTTCTTAATATGGTACCAAATGCAATAAAGGTACCTCATATTGGCGGAGGTCATTTTTTTCAATGGACTAAACCTAAAGAATTATCTAAAGTATTAGTAGACTTTATTAAATAATTACAATGATTGATCTGTACACATCACCTACTCCAAACGGACACAAAGTTTCGTGTACATTGGAAGCAATGGGGCTAACATATAATGCCCATTCTATTAATCTCATGAAAGGTGATCAAAATAAACCTAAATTTTTAAAGATCAGTCCTAACGGAAGAATTCCAGCGATCATTGATAGATCTAATAATGACTTACATATCTTTGAATCAGGTGCAATTATGATTTATCTAGCTGAAAAGACAGGTCAATTGATGTCAAAAGATCCTATTAAGAAAGCTAAAGTTCTTGAATGGTTAATGTTTCAGATGGGTGGTGTTGGCCCAATGATGGGTCAAGCAAATGTTTTTTTTAGATATTTCCCTGAAAAGATACCATCTGCTATTGATAGGTATCAAAATGAAACTAGAAGACTCTTTGAAGTATTAGACAAACATCTATCTAAATATGAATGGTTAGCTGGCCAATATTCGATTGCAGATATAGCAAACTGGTGCTGGGTTAGAACTCATAATTGGTCTGGTGTATCAATTGAAGGACTTCATAATTTAGATAGATGGAAGAATGACATGTACAATAAACCAGGGATGAAGGAAGGAATTAAAGTTCCAGTTAAGGTAGAAAATCTTTTAAAAGATAAAAAAAAGGCAGCTGAATTTGCAAAGAATTCATCAAAAATTGTAAAAAAATAAGGAGTATTAATGATAAAGCTATATCTAACACCAAATACAAGAGCAGGTAGGGTTGCATGGCTTCTAGAAGAATTAGAAATTGAATATGATTTAGAAATTTTACCCTTTACTAAAGAGGGTCTGAAATCTCCTGAACATAGATCCAGACATGCCCTAGGCAGAGTACCAGTTATAGAGGATGGAGATGTATCAATATTTGAATCAGGAGCAATAATTCAATATGTTTTAGATAGATATGATAGCAAGGGTTTAAAACCTGATGTTCAATCTAAAGAGTATCCCTACTATCTTCAATGGTTTCATTACTGTGAAGGTATGGTTATGCCTCCGATGAATCAAATTGTGGTTCAAACAATTCTTTTGCCGGAAGAACGTCGAGATGAAGTAGTATTGAAACAGGCAATGAATTTGCTCTCAAAGTCTTTAAGTCCAGTAAATAATTATTTAGAAGGAAAAGATTATCTAATTGGTGATTTTTCAGCTGCTGATTGTATGTTGGGTCATTCATGCTTCATGGCTAATAAATTTGGGACTGTTAGTGATGATATGACAAATATAAAACGATATGTATCAAATATTGAGTCAAGGGAAGCATTTAAAAAGGCAATACAATTAGGTCAATAGAATATGCAAAAACCTATACAAGTTTTTGGTAATGTTGGTTCTCCTTATACTCAAAAAATATTATCACTGTTAAGATACAGAAATATACCCTATGCCATCTCATGGGGAGATGTAATTCATAATTTATCACTGTTAGGCTTAGATCCTCCTAAACCTGTCCTGCTACCAACTCTTGTTTTTGATAATAAAGATGTAAAAACTGATACCACACCAATCATTAGATACTTAGAAAAGTTATTTTCTAAGAAATCTGTAATTCCTAATTCATCAAGTGTTAAATTTTTAAATTATTTATTAGAAGATTTTGCAGATGAATGGACAACAAAATATATGTTTCATTATCGGTGGCATTTTGACGAAGATGCAGAAAATGCAAAAAAAATGCTTGTGCTACAACATAAGATAAATATTGATGATGACTCATTAAATGAATTTGGTAATTCTATAGCAGATAGGCAAATTAATAGGCTATGGGTTGTTGGTTCAAATAATGAAACTGCAAAATTAATTGATAACAGTTTCAAAAGATTTTTAAAACTATTAGAGAAACATCTTTCAAATACTCCATATATGTTTGGTTTAAGACCCTCCTCTTCAGACTTTGCTTTATATGGTCAATTAACTCAACTAGTTGGATTTGATCCAACTCCCAGAAAAATTGCGTTAATAGAGTCACCAAGGTCTATATCATGGGTATCTATAATGAGTGATTTATCTGGTTTGCATAATATGGGTGGGGTTGGTGAATTTTTTGGAATTAATAATGATTCTAATAATAAAAATCTTAATTATTTTGAGGATAATGAGGAAGGATGGTACTCACTAAACAAGTTACCTGAATCATTAAAAGAAATCTTCAATGAGGTTGGTAAGGTTTATATTCCATGCTTAATAGCAAACAATAAGGCTTATATTAATAATGAAGATACATGGGAAATAGAGCTTGATGGATCAAAGTGGAAGCAAAAAACATTTCCATATCAATCTAAATGCTTAAATTGGATTAAAGATGAGTTTAACAATTTATCTGAACAAGATAAAAATGATGTTAAAGACTATTTGAAAGGTTCTGGATGCGAGTTAATCCTGAACTAATTTTTCAGAGCGATAGTGATAAAAGAAAAAAATTGTAGATAAAGCAGTTAATAAATGCCAAAACCCATGTGCTTGAAATATTGTGTCTGGGTTACATGTTTCACTATCAGGAACTCCAGTTAACCATATAGCAAATGCGCTCATGTAAGCTATCATTCCAGCAAAATACCATTTATATGTTCTTATACCACCGGGTTTTCTTGTTGCTAATAATCCTGGTAACCAAAATAAAATTATCCACCAATATTCACTAATATTTTGAGATACTTCATTTGGCATTACCCCGAAAATCATTAAAACTAAAAATCCAACAAAGCCTGAAAAAAATCTCATACTAGGCGACCAAAATTTATATAAAAATTCAGATATAACCCACAAACCTATAGAAACACCAAATAGATCTAATCCAATACCCATTCCATGACCAAATTGACCCCGCAATATTGCATAGCTAAAAACAATAGCAAGATATATTTTTAATAAGGTTGACTGACTCCAGTTAGACATTTTGTAACAGTTATATAACCACGGAATAATAATATACATAACCATACTTAAATTATCTGCCCAGCCACCCCATTCAGTATTTGTTCCGTGCATCATCATTGATCCAGGACCAAGATAAACAACCGCTACTCCATAAAGAATAGTGATTTTATTAAGGCCTGAAAATTCATTAAATGAAGTTTCATTAGATATTTTGTATAAAATAAATAACCCCGCAAACATAAAACCCAGATTAGTTATGGTATTGACAGGTTCTCTAAACACACCACCACTTACCCTTTCACACCATCTCGATGCTTCTCCAATTAATACAGCTGAATCTAATGATTGAATTAACTGAAAATAACTTAAAATATAAAAGACAAGTAAAAATAAAATGCTTATTACTAAGGTAATTTTGAATGCATTCTGTTTTTTAAATATATTAATCAATATAAATTTATAGGGACGATTCTAATTCTGGTAATGCACTAAACAAATCAGCAACAAGTCCATAATCAGCTACTTGAAATATTGGAGCATCTTCGTCTTTATTGATTGCAACAATAACTTTAGAATCCTTCATACCAGCCAAATGCTGTATAGCACCAGATATACCAACAGCTATATATAAGTCAGGTGCAACGATTTTACCTGTTTGTCCAACTTGATAATCATTGGGAACAAAGCCTGCATCAACTGCAGCTCTAGAAGCACCAACTGCAGCACCAAGCTTATCAGCAATAGAATCAAGAAGATGGAAATTGTCACCAGACTGCATACCTCTTCCTCCTGAGATTACTATATCAGCAGAAGTTAATTCAGGTCTATCACTCTGTGCAATTTCCTCAGAAATAAACTTACTGATACCACTTGTCTCCAATGCATCAATTTCAGAAATTTCAATTCCTGAATTATTACATCCAACTGGATCAAAAGCTGTAGATCTAACCGTTATAACTTTAGTACTATCGTTAGATTTAACAGTTGCTATGCAACTACCTGCATAAATTGGTCGTTTAAAAGTATTATCTGATTCAATAGATATAATATCTGATATCTGTTGTGTATCTAATTTAGCTGAAATTCTTGGCATAACATTCTTTCCAAATGTTGTAGCAGGTGCAAGTATATGAGTAAAAGAACCAACATTTGAAAGCACAAGTGCAGCAATATCTTCAGCCAAAGCATTTTTGTAAATGTCATTATCACATTTCAATATATTATTAACGCTATCAACTTTCTGAGCTTCATCAATAACAGAGTCCATATCACAACCAGCTATTAGTAGTGAAATCTCATCGGATATTTTTGTAGCAGCAGCAACAGTGTTTAGTGTTGCGCCCTTTAGACTTTTATTATCATGTTCTGCAATAACTAAAATGCTCATTGTATTACCTTCGCTTCATTTTTTAATTTATCCACTAATTCATCAACTGTTTCAACAATAATACCAGCATCTCTTGAAGGCGGTAGTTCAACAGATAATAGTTCGGTTCGAGGATTAGTATCTACACCTAGATCAGAAACAGGAATTATATTTAACTCTTTCTTTTTAGCTTTCATTATATTTGGTAAAGATGCATACCTAGGTTCATTTAATCTCAAATCAGTCGTTACAATAGCTGGTATTGATAACTCAAGTGTCTGTAAACCTCCATCTATTTCTCTAGTGACTTGAACAGTTGAGGATTCTAAATTAAGTTGGGATGCATTAGTTGCCTGTGGATAATCAAGCAATGATCCTAGCATTTGTCCTGTTTGATTATTATCACCATCAATTGCTTGTTTACCAAGTATTATTAAATCAGGTTTTTCATCTTCTACTATAGCTTTAAGAACTTTAGCAATTGAAAGAGGTTCTAATAAAGTATCTGTTTCAACAAGAGTAGCTCTATCTGCACCAAGAGCTAGTGCCGTTCTTAATTGTTCTTGTGATTCAGATTTTCCAATTGAGACTGCAATAACTTCAGATACCTTTCCTGCTTCTTTAAGCCTTACAGCTTCTTCAAGTGCAATTTCACAAAATGGATTTACAGCCATCTTTACATTATTCAAATCAACGTTTGAATTATCTGAAAGTGGCCTTACTTTAACGTTATAATCGACAACTCGCTTAATTGGTACTAAAATTTTCATAGTCTGGTTTTATGTTTATTTAACTAGTAGATTGTACTTATTAATATGTATATTTAATATAAGTTTCGATTATTTAAATGACATTTTAATATAATTAAAACTTATAATATAGTATAATTATAATGTATTTTTATTGACAATTACAATACAGAATCTTATGCACAGAGAAGAAATGGAATATGATGTTGTGGTAGTTGGTGGTGGTCCATCAGGTCTTGCTGCAGCAATTAAATTTGCCCAATTAAATAAAGAAAATAATACCAATTATTCAATATGTCTTCTTGAAAAAGGTTCTGAAATAGGAGCTCACATTCTTTCTGGAAATGTTTTTCAGCCAAATGCCCTTGATGAATTAATACCAAACTGGCAAGAGCTAAATGCACCTTTAAATGTTCCAGTTAAAAAAGACAAAATATTTTATTTTCTTAAAAGTATGGGTATACCTGTTCCTCCATTTGTGATGCCAGCTATGAACAATCATGGAAACTATATTATTAGTTTAGGTAATTTATGTAGGTGGCTTGGTGACCAAGCTGAGAGTCTTGGAGTTGAAATTTTTCCAGGATTTCCAGCAAGTAAACTCCTAATTGAAAATGATAAAGTAGTTGGTGTTCAAACAGGTGATATGGGTATTTCAGAATCTGGACAACTAAAACCAGGAAATGAACCAGGCATAAACATAAAAGCTAAGCTAACAATTTTAGGTGAAGGATGTAGAGGTCATCTAGGAAAACAAGTCATAAATAAGTTTAATCTTTCTGATGGTAAAGATCCCCAACATTATGGAATAGGCTTTAAAGAAGTCTGGAAAATAGATCCAAAGGTTCATGAGGAAGGTTTGGTTATTCATACAAATGGTTGGCCTACTCCTGATATAGCTGCTGGTTCATATTTTTATCATGGTGAAAATAATGAAGCTTATATTGGTTTTGTTATACCCCTTGATTATGCAAACCCACATTTAAGTCCTTTTGATGAATTTCAACGTTGGAAAACACATCCTGTAATTAAAAAATATTTAAAAAATGGTGAAAGAATATCTTATGGAGCAAGGGCACTAATAAAGGGTGGTCTTCAATCATTGCCTAAGATGGATTTTCCTGGCGGACTGCTTATTGGTTGTAATGCTGGTACATTAGTTTTTTCAAAGATTAAAGGCTCGCATACAGCTATGAAGTCAGGTGAATTAGCTGGTGAGCATGCTTTCTCCTCCATTCAAGGTAATGTAAATACAGATTATGATTCAAAGATTAGGGAATCATGGGTATATGATGAACTCTATAAATCTAGAAATTTTGGACCTATATTTCATAAATTTGGCGCCCTTTTAGGAGCTGCTGTAAATGTTATTGACCAATTTATATTTAGAGGTAATATGCCTTTCACAATGAAACACTCTACTCCAGATCACGCATGTCTAAAAAAAACAGATGAAATGCCCAAAATAAATTATCAAAAACCTGATGGAATTTATTCATTCGATAAACTTTCATCTGTTTATCTTTCAAATACAAATCATGAAGAAGATCAGCCATGTCACTTACAGTTAAAAGATCCATCAATACCAATAAGCATTAATCTTCCTATGTATGACGAGCCAGCACAAAGATATTGCCCCGCTGGCGTTTATGAAGTTGTTGAAAAGGATAATCAAAAAAAGTTTGTTATAAACGCTCAGAATTGCGTTCATTGTAAAACATGTGATATCAAGGATCCATCGCAAAATATTACATGGGTAAGTCCTGAAGGACCTGGTGGACCAAATTATCCAAATATGTAATGAATAAATTAAATCTTTTATGTCTTGGTTTACTTTTAATAATTGTATCCTGCACCTCAATTGAACCAGCATCAGTAGAAGCAAAAGATGATCAAATAAATGCCATAGATGAAAATCAAAAATTTTCTAAATATCTTGAAGATGAATGGGAAAAAACTCTAAATAAAAACCCACTTTTTGCAACATATACAGGTGATAAAAGAGCTAACAGTGAAATTAAACCTAATACCATTGAACAATTTAATAAATCAAAAGAATCTGCATTAGAGTCATTCAACCTTTTACAACAAATCGACCTAAATAAATTAAATGAGGATAATAAATTAAATTATCAACTTTTAGAATTTGACCTCAAAAATGACATATATTCAAATGAGTTCCCTACTTATTACTTAAGATTAAATCAAAGAGGCGGAATACAAAGCTTCTATGAAACTGGAAATAGACTAGTCTATACATCAAAGCAGGACTATTTAGATTGGCTCTCCAGATTGGAGTTATTCTCCAAAAATATCTTGAATTCATACGAAATAAATAAAGAAGGTCTTATCAAAGGCTATACTCAACCTAGATTAGTAACAACTGCTGTAATTTCTCAAATAGACGCAATTATTAATTCAGATATTGAATCAAATCCCTATTTAAAAGTTTTTTTAGAAGCAGATGAATCATTGTTAACCAGTGAAGAAAGAATTAATCTAATTAACGATGCAAAAAATCTGATTATTAATAGCATTAATCCTGCGTATACAAAACTTAATAACTTCCTAAAGAATGAATATCTTCCAAAATCTAGAGATAGTATTGGTATACAAGATATTCCGAATGGCAAAAAATATTATGAATATTTAGCAAGGTACTACACTACAACAGACCTTACTCCTCAAGAAATACATGATATTGGTCTAGCAGAGATCAAAAGAATAAGATCTGAAATGGAAGATATTATTGCTGAGGTAAATTGGGATGGTGATTTTGACTCATTTTTAAACTATCTGAGAACAAGTCCAAGATTTTATTATGATAATTCTGAAGATTTATTTAATGCATATCTAATAATGTCTAAAACAATAGATCCACTTTTACCAAAACTATTTAAAACTTTCCCAAGAGCACCATATGGTGTTATACCAATCCCTGCTGAATCTGCACCTTTTACTACAACGGCCTATTACAACAGTCCAAGTCCAGGCAGACCTGGCTATTTTTATGCTAATTTATATAAACCTGAATCAAGACCTAAATATGAGATTCCTGTTTTGACAGTTCATGAGGCTGTACCTGGGCATCATTTTCAGATCTCTATTGCTCAAGAGTTAGAAAACGTTCCAAATTTTAGAAAATATCAAGGAATAACTGCATTTGTTGAGGGATGGGGTTTATATAGCGAAGAGTTAGGTGAATATATAAATTTATATGATGATCCATATGATAAATTTGGTCAGCTTACATATGATATGTGGAGAGCTATAAGACTTGTTGTTGATACAGGTATGCATTACATGGATTGGTCAAGGGATGAGGCTGTAGATCTGTTTTTAAAAAATTCTGCAAAATCTGAGCTGGATATACAAAATGAAGTGGATAGATATATTGCATGGCCAGGTCAAGCGCTAGCATATAAAATCGGGCAACTAAAAATTCTTGAATTAAGGAATAAATCTGAATCAATGTTGGGTGATAAATATGACATCAAAGATTTTCATTATGAAGTTCTTAAAAGAGGTTCTTTACCACTAGAGTTATTAGAATTTTATATCGACGAATGGATTAACGAGTCACTGAATTCTTAGTTCTTTTACATTTTTCACTACAGTAAATTACATTTTCCCAATCTTTTTGCCATTTTTTTCTCCATGTAAATGACCTTTTACATACAGGACAAAGCTTTTTGGGTAGTGTTAATTTTTTATGCAATTTGACCTATTGGATGTTTTGTATTGTTACTAGGTATGTAAAGAATATTTTTATTAATATACTTTTTCTCTAGAGCAATATCTATTAATTTGTAATAAATGTTCCTGTTAAAAAATCCTTCTATGTTATTTCTAACATTTGCTATTGGAATTAAAGAGTCATTATATTTTATTAGCTTTGTTGAGTTATCTTTGTCCAAAATAAACTCATAGTTTAAATTTGTGCTTAATATAATTGAGTCAGAGGTCATTTCAAAATCTATTATCATATATGGTGCAAGCTCTACTTTTACAGGGACTTTTTCAACTGGAGTTACTAAAAAATAATTATTACCTTCATTTTTTAATACCGTCGAGAATAAATTTGTAAGTTTTTGATTTTTAATTGGTGACTGGTTATAAAACCAATTTCCTTCTCTGTCTATAAAAAACTCTTGTCCTTCACATAAATCTGGGTTCCATTTATCAACAGGAGGAAATTTTTCATAACCTTTAAGATCTTTTGCTAATTTAGAAATACTCATAAATTGATCTTATAAAAATAATTAATCCTATTAAACATAATACTAAGGACATAATGCTGGAAACATATTTATTTGAATATATATTAAATTTTTTATTTTTAGATTTTGTTAGTAAATATGACAATAAACTGAACCATAGAGTTGAGGTAAGCGCGAAATAAATTGGATAAATATAGTAAAACGTATTGTTAATTGAATCTATTAAAATAGTGAATAGTGAAACAAAAAAAAGAAATGCTTTTATATTAAAAATGTTGGTAATGAGGCCTACTAAGATACTATTTTTATATCTATCATTCTTTCTTATTTCATTGTAAGAATTATTGTTACTAAGCAGCATAGTTACGCCTAAATAAAATATATAGGTGCTTCCAATGAGGCTAATAATAAATTTATATAATATATTTGATAAAACTAGAATAGATATTCCATTAATTGCTAAAAGACAATGTATATATATACCAAGTCCAATACCAATGGAAACCTTAATGCCTTCAATTCTGCCATACAAAGAAACTTGTCTTATAACAACAGCAGTATCAGGACCTGGACTAGTTAATGCAACTAGGTGTGCTATAGCTGACCAGATAAACATTTCTTAATTAATTACTACTTGAGGTTCGATCTCTAACATAATATTAAATGTATCAAAAACTATATCCTTAATTTGATGAGCATAATTTAGAACATCATCCTGAGATGCGTTCGAATTAGTTACCAAAACTAAATTATGATTTTTATAAAGCCCAACATTTTTATTATAAGGTAATTTATCTTTGATGAGTTCTATTAGTCTAGCTGTGCCTATTTTTGAATATTGATCATCCAAATCCCAGACAATTAAGTCTTTAATTGGGAAGACATCTGTTCTTATAAGATCTTTTTTAACAATAGCATTTTTAAAAAAGCTACCAGCATTTGGAATAATGTTTGGATTTGGTAAGTTCTTATTTCTAATATTACATATTAAATTAGAAACTTCACTCAAACGAAGCTCTGATGAATTGACATTGTTATTGTTAATAAAATTTTTAATAGATTCGTATTCAAAATTAAGTAATTTTGGATTATTAGAATTAAAGACAACTTTATAAATAATTTTATTACTGTTTTTAAATAAAGAGTCTCTGTAAGTAAATTTACATTGATTTTTTGAATATTTAATGAAATCATCTGAATTATAATCATAGCAGTAAATTTCTTTTATCAAATTTGAAATCTCTTGGCCATATGCTCCTATGTTTTGAATTGGAGCTGCGCCTACTGAACCTGGAATCAATGATAAATTTTCGAACCCATAAATATTATTATCAATCATATTAAGAACTAATTTATGCCAATTTACAGACGCACCAGCTGATACTGTATTGTTCTTATTTATAATTATTTCATTAAAAATTGGTTTAACAGCGATTCCATTAAATTTATCTGGTAGAACAAGATTAGTGCCCTCTCCTACAATCAATACTGGTAATTTCTCTTTCTTTATAAAATCATATAAATCATTAAAGTCATCTTGATTATTAATTTCAATAAAAAATTTTGAAACAGATTTAATATTAAGAGAATTGTCTAGTGAGTGGTTATTATATATTTTCATATATCTAATAAATAACTTTTTGCTTTGATCACATCATCAGCTGTATCTATTCCATCAGGAATATCATCAATATATTTGGAAACATAAATTGAAAAGTTATTTTCAAGAAATCTTAATTGTTCTAACTTTAATTTAATCTCATTTTCTGTTGGTTTAAGTGATACTAATTGATTTAATGTTTTTAAAGAATACCCATAGACACCGATATGTCGCATTGGATTATTTAGTGAACCAGTTCTTAAAAATTGTTTTGCATAATTGCTGTCATCAACTTCTACCATGACACAGCTTGGATTATGTATGTCTTCTTTAGATTTAAGTGGATTTGACGCTGTAACTATATCGCATGAAAGAGAATAAAAATTATTTTTCATTTGAGATATCAGATCATTTGGAATAAATGGTTCATCACCCTGAAGGTTTAAAATTAAAGTTTGTTCATTAAGATTTAGTTTTGATGCAGCTTCATGCACTCTATCTGTTCCAGATATATGATCATTTGAAGTCATAATTACATTACTTGTAATCATCTCAAGATTATTAGCTATTAATTCTGAATCAGTTGCTACAAATGTATTAGGTGAAATATTTAAAGCATTTTTAAATACCCTTTGTATAAGACTTTCACCATTTATATCAATTAAAGGTTTATTTTTTAGGCGTGTTGAGCCTATGCGAGAAGGTATTATGATGTAAAAATCATCATTCATATTAGCTTAGAGATTTTAATTTTTGATCAAGCTTATCTATAAATTTATTGCCTACATCAGCATCGATTGTTAAATACCATATTTTGTTAATATCAAGATCTTTACATTTGGATGCATCTTTTTCTGTCATAACAATTGGTAAATGATCTAAATAAAATATATCGCTAGAAGAAAAATTATGATGATCTGGAAATGGATGTCTAATTATTTCAAAACCAAGTTTTTCAAGTAAATCAAAAAACCTACCTGGATTTCCCAACCCAGCGACAGCATGAACTTGATTATGCATGGGCCAATTATCAACACTATAAGATTTACCTGATTTTAAATGAACAAACTTTGATGGGCTCACACTCATTAGAAATTCATTCTCTTCAGTTGGACCACTGTTATTTACAATAAAGTCTACTGATTGTAATCTATTTTTTGATTCCCTTAATGGTCCAGCAGGAAAAGTTAAATTATTGCCAAATCTTCTTTTTCCATCAATAACAGCAATCTCAATGTCTCGTGCCATAGAATAATGTTGGAGTCCATCGTCTGAGATGATCACGTCACAATCATGTTTTTTAGTGATGTTTTTAACAGCTCTAACCCTATTTTTATCTATATAAAAAGGTAAATTTAATTTAGCAAGAATTTGAGCTTCATCACCTGTTTCTTTGACCGAGGTTTCTTCAGTAACTCTAAGTGTTTCTTTAAATTTCCCCCCATATCCCCTACTAACAATTCCAGGCTTATATCCTCTTTTAATCAATTCAATTGCAATATATTTTACTAGAGGAGTTTTACCTGTTCCTCCAATTGTTAGATTACCCACTACAATAATTGGAACATCTGCTTTATATGATTGATTAAGATTTTTAATATATTTCCTTCTTCTTCTAGTCGTTAAATAGGAGAAAATAAAAGAAAACGGATATAACAGATACAACCAAAAGCTCTTGTTGTACCAACTATCAACTACGAAACTTGTTGAGGCCTCATCTTCGTACTCTGGCATAAATAGTTGAGTTGACTGAGTAGTAGGCAAGATAGATTTGGGTGAATCCTCAAATTTATTTTTATATAAAGAATGATAAACAGATTTATTTTCAATTAGTTCATCATGACGTCCAGATTCGACAATTTGACCATTATCAAGAACTATTATCTTAGATGCATTTTCAATTGTAGAAAGCCTATGAGCTATAACAATTGTAGTTCTATTTGAAATAAGTTTTTCAAGAGCTTCCTGGACTATTAACTCCGATTCAGTATCCAAAGCTGATGTTGCTTCATCTAAAATTATTATTGGTGAATCTTTATAAAAAGCTCTTGCTATTGCCAATCTTTGCCTTTGACCACCTGACAGTAAGACACCATCGTCTCCAATTTCAGATTCATATCCCTCAGGAAGATTTTCTATAAATTCTGCACAGCCAGATAATTTTGCTGATTCCTTAAGTTTATCAACATCAATTGAATCATCACCGTATGCAATATTTTTAGCTATTGTGTCATTAAATAAAGATGGTGATTGATTAACTATTGATATTGAGGTGCGCAAATGCGCTAATGGGAATTCAGCTATTGGTGTCCCATCTATCAAGATTTCACCAGAACTATGATTATAAAATCTAGGAATAAGGTTAGCTATTGTAGATTTACCAGATCCAGATTTTCCTACTATTGCTATAGTCTCATTTTGTTCAATAGAAAAGTTTATATTTGATAGGATTTGAGAGCCTGTATCATAAGAAAAGTTTATATCTTTAAATTCGATATGTCCTTGAATTGGATCATTATTTGATCCACTATCTATCTCTTTATCTTGATCTAATTGATCAAATATCTCATTTGCAGCAGCTAAACCCTTTTGAACAATCATATTTATACTTGATAATTGTCTTATGGGTTTTGCCATTAATCCTGCAGCTGTAAAAAATGCAACAAATGTTTCAGCGTCGAGTGATATTCCTAGACTTGCTCCTAGTGCAAAATAAGCAACTATTGATAAGGAAATAGACACTAGTACTTGAATAATAGGTGTTGCCATGTTTCCAGTTGCTTCTAATTTTAAGTTTTGGTTTCTATTTGATTCATTAGCTACTAAGAATCTAGAATTCTCATATTCTTGGGCATTAAAACTTTTAATTTCAACATGACCATCTACTGCCTCAGAGGCAATATGTGTAACATCGCCCATTGCAGTTTGAATCTTTGTTGCTAATTTTTTAAGTCTTTTACCAGCAACATAAACAATTATTGCAATGAGTGGAGCTGTACCAATTAAAAGAAGTGTTAGCTTAAAATTTAAATATAATAGGTAAACAAATAATCCTATTAATAAAAACCCCTCTCGAATTAAAGTTTTCACTGCATTAGAGGCTGCACCAGATACCTGGGTAGTTGTGAATGTAATTCTATTAATTAATTGGCCTGACTGATTCGAATCAAAATAAGATTTTGGCAAGTCATGTAGTTTATGAAATAGCTCTGCTCTTAAATCATGAACTATTCCAAATCCGACTTTGGACATAAAATAGTTTCCAACAAAAAAACCAATGCCTCTAGCCATTGCAATAAATATTAATGAGAGCGCTAAAAGTGAACTAAAATTATCTTCTTCAGAATTTATAAAGCCTATAATTCTTCTTATCCATTCAACTGCAGCTATATCTGCAAATGCGAAGCTTATAAAGCCAATTACACTTATAAAGAAGGACCATTTGTATGTAAATGTATAGCCTAGTAATCTTCTTAAACTGCTATTCTTCATTTTTCTATTGTTCTAATTTGTACTTCATTAAATCCATACTTATTTAATATGTCCATTATAGTGATTACCCATATGTGTAATGAATCAGATTCAGCACTTAATATAATAGAGCTATCACTATTTTCTAATTCAAAAATAGCTTGATCTAATTTATCGATATCATTTATATCGAAAACATTATCGTTTACGTATATGCTACCACTGCTAATAACTACTATTTCGTTTTTTGATTGGACAGTTTTATATTCAAATGATTCAGTCTTTGGTAAGTCAAGAGATAAAAATTGTGAATCGCCAACTTTAGAAGTTACAACAAAGAAAATAACCAATAAAAAAACAATGTCAATTAAAGGTGTTATTTCTATTGAAAATGATGACTTTTCATTCGATATAAATTTCATTATTTAGTTAATTATGTCTATAAATCCAGAAACTTCCTTTTGAAGACTTATTAAGAGGTAATTTATCTTTTGTTCAAAATATTTATGAAGAACAAGCCCAGGAACAGCTATTAATAAACCAAACGCAGTAGTTATTAAAGCTTGTGATATACCAGCAGCTAGAAGATCAGGATTTGCTCCAGATGTTTCTGTTAGTCCTGTGAAAGCTGTAATCATGCCAACAACTGTTCCTAATAGACCCAGTAAGGGGCTTATGGTAGCTATCGTCCCGAGCATTGATAATCTTCTTTCTAAAACGTACTTTACTTCTTCAGCTTTCTCTTCTATTTTTGATTCTAAATTTTCTCTTGGCAGATCTTTATATTTAATACAATTAATTAATAAAAAACCTAAAGAGGATAAATTTGATATCTCAGAGGCTTGCTTACTATTCATTAAATCTTTTTCTAATAAATTAACAATTTGGTTAGATAGGCCTTTGGGTGAAATTAATCTATTTTGAAGAAACCATGACTTCTCAATTGAAATGCTTATTATCAGGACACTGCATGCCAATAATGGCCACATGAAAGGTCCTCCAGCTGTTATAAATTCATTCATTTAATTTTATTTAATTTGCTATCAGATAGATCATAGATGCTATCAAATGCCTTTATAAACTTATTATCATGAGTAGCTGTGATTAAAGCAACACCGAAGTCATTAGATATATTAATAAGTATGTCTTGAATAACACTGGCATTTTCTTCATCTAAGTTCCCTGTTGGCTCATCGAGAAATAAAAACTTTGGTTGATTGGTAAGTGCTCTTGCTATTGCTACTCTTTGTTTTTCACCACCAGATAATTTCCATGGTAAATGATCCTTTCTATCATAGATATTTAAATTTTTCATAAGACTTACTATTTGATCTTTTTTATTTTTAGTAAAATTGTTATTTAGTTCTGCGGGTATGGATATATTCTCAGCAATCGTAAGATCATCAAGTAAATGATGAAATTGATATACAAAACCAAAATTTTTAAGCCTAATTTCACTTAATTTGCTCAAAGGGATATTTGAAAAATTATATTCATTAAATTCTACAACTCCAGCTGTAGGTTTATCTAAACCAGCCATTATATGCAAGAATGTTGATTTGCCGGCACCTGACCTGCCTGATATTGCAATTTTTTGAGATTCATTAATTTTAAAATTAATATTAGAAAACACATCTAGGATTTCATTATTTATAATGAATGACTTTGAAATATTTTTACACTCTATACTATTCATGTCTAAGAATTTCGATTGGATTTAATTTAATTGCTCTTAACGATGGGATGAGTGTTGATATTAGACTTATTGCAAAAGATACAGTGCAAATTATAAATATTTGAAAATAATTTATATAGTATGGAAAGTAGTTTATAAAATAGGCATCCAAAAGATTTCTTTCTAAAAATACCTCTAAAATATTAATAATATTATTAAGATTTAGTATTAATAAAAATCCTAAGATAATTCCACAAACGATTCCTATAAAGCTAACTACTAAACCTTGTGTAAAAAAAATTAATATAATCTGTTTTGAACTTGCGCCAAGAGTTAACAAGATACCTATTTCCCTTTCTTTTGATTTTACAGTCATTATTACTGTTGAAAGGACAAGTATTGAAGCAACACATACTATTAAAAATAACATTAAGCTTATTAAAAGTTTTTCAAATTTAATAGCCTCAAATAAAGTTCCATGAGTTGCTTTCCATGATGTGTATGAAGCATTTTCTATATTTATATCATTAACTATTTTTTGAGTTATCTGATCAGCTTTAAAAAGGTTATTAGTTTTTAATCTTATTGACAGAGTTTCAGTATTTGAAATACTTTTAAGTTTCTGCGCTGTCTGGTGAGAAACTAAAGTAAGAATCTCGTCAATCTCTGTTTTCAGTTCATATATACCAACAAGTTTAAGATTAACAGATGTCGGATACGATCCAATTATAGATGTCTTTATATCAGATGTTGTAATGTTTATGTCATCACCAATATAAACACCAAGTTTTGCAGCTAATAAAGAACCAATTATTATTGAATTATTGGAATTAAGATTATTAATATCACCAATTAGCATATAACTTGGAATAATTGACATATTTTTTTCATTAACAGCATCAATCCCGACAATATTTACTCCTTTACTATCAGATTCTGATGACATTAATCCTTGCAAGGAAATATATGGTGATGCGTCTATAACATCTGGATCATTTTTAATGGTCTGAATAAGGTCTTCATAATTTTTAATTGGGTATTCTGATTGAATTACAGAATGTGGAATTACACCTAATATTCTATCTTCAAGCTCCTTCTCAAAGCCGTTCATTACAGATGTAACAACAATTAGGCTTGATATTCCTATCATCAAACCAATGACTGCCAAGATAGTTGTAAAAGAGAACATTCCTCCTTTATTAGATCTAAGGTATTTATAGCCTAATTTCAGAGAGATAGAAGACACAAAACTATTTCATTAACTGTTTTAATACTTTTTCAATATCGCCCTTATACGGTGGTCGCACAGCATCAAAAAAATTATCTAGTTTGAAACTTACATCTTTGTAATAAGCTCTTGGATTAGAAAAGTTTTTAAAACCCTCAAAAGATTTGTATCTACCCATACCAGATGGACCTACTCCACCAAATGATAAATCATTTTGCTGAAGATGGCTTATAACGTTATTTACAGTGACGCCTCCAGAAGAAGTTTTATTTAGTAAGTCATTCTCTTCAGATGTATTATTACCAAAATAATATAAACCAAGAGGTCTATCTTTTGAATTAATAAGAGCTGTCGCTTCATCAATTTCATCATATTCAACAACTGGCAATAGTGGACCAAATATCTCTTCCTGCATGATTTTCATGTCATCAGATGTGTTTGTAACAATTGTAGGAGGGATTTTATAAAATTCCTGTTGGCTAAAATCTTCATTAGAAGGATTAATCTCATCAACATGAGCTCCCTTTTCTATTGCGTCACTTAAAAGATCCTTTAAACGATCATAATGTTTTTCATTAATTACTGATGTGTAATCTTCGTTATCCTTAAGAGTCGGATAATATTGTGATACTGCTTCTTTTGTTTCTTTAATAAATTCATCTTTTTGATCTTTATGAACAACAACATAATCAGGTGCCAGGCATATTTGTCCAGCATTGAGAGTTTTACCAAACATTATTCGTTTAGCAGTAGTTTTTAAATCAGCAGATTTACCAATAACTACAGGTGATTTACCACCAAGCTCTAATGTACAAGGAACTAAATTCTTAGAAGCTGCATTCATAACATGCTTTGCTACAGAGCCTCCTCCTGTATAAAGAAGGTGATCAAAATTAAGTTGTGTAAAAGACTCTCCAACCTCAGGGCCACCTAAAAATGTAGCGAATTCAGTTTCATCAAATGATTTATCACAAAGATCTTTTAGAAGTGATGATGTTATTGGCGTATGCTCACTTGGTTTGTGCATAACTTGGTTACCAGCAGCAAATATTGAGACTAAAGGAACAAAAGCTAAATTAACTGGAAAATTCCACGGAGAAATCATACCAACTGTTCCAAGAGGTTCATATTTTATATAGGATTTTGCGCCTAGTAATCCAAAAGGAAAGTTAGAAGATTTTTTTTCAATTTTATTCCATTTTTTTACATTTTTAATTGCTAAATTAATTGATGGCATTATTCCATATATATCAGAAAGCATTGATGCATTTTTAGATCTATTACCAAAATCAGCATTTAACGCATCTATAAAGTCATACCTGTTATCCATGATTAAAGATTTCAGTCTTTGAAGTCTGTCAATTCTCAATTCTATTGAAGGTGATCCATTTTTTACAAAAAATTCTTTTTGCTTATTAAGAGTTCTATTCATTTCATCATAGTTATTCATACGCGTAGCCCTCTAGCTTCTATCTGCTTTATCTTTATTATTTGCATTTCTAATTAATTCTCTCATATTTTGCCAATCTTCGTCCGATAATTTATCAAGCTGAGAAAAAGTACCACCACCTGTAAGGTACTGAGCTCCGTCAAGTCCTATAGTCTGACCTGTTAAATAATCACAGCCGTCTGCCATTAGGAATGTTGCAAGGTTTTGCAGTTCTTGCATTTGACCAACTCTTCCCATTGGGACTGTATCCATCATACTGTCATCATTATTATCAGGATTTAATCTTTCCCATGCTCCTTTTGTTGGAAAAGGACCTGGGGCTATTCCATTTACTTTAATACCGTATTTGCCCCATTCAGCCGCAAGTGATTGTGTCATAGCATGAATTCCTGATTTAGACATTGCTGATGGAACTACATATGGCGAGCCGGTCCAAATCCATGTAGTTAATATATTAATAATTGAGCCTTTGTATGAAGATTCAATCCATCTTTTTCCAACAGCATGAGTCATATAAAAGGTGCCATGAAAAACTATATTTGCAATAGCATCAAATCCTTTTGGAGATAAGTCCTTTGTTGGTGATATAAAATTACCTGCAGCATTATTGACCAAACCATCAAGGGGTCCACCATCAAAAATTGACTGAATATAATCATCAACATCTTTTGATGCTCTTATATCAAGAGTTTGATAATATACATTTGTACTATACTTATCAATAATTTCATCAGCTGTTTCTTTTAATACGTTTTCTCTTCTCCCACATATAAATAATTCCGCACCATGTTCAGCATAATGATTTGCCATCTCTTTTCCAAGACCAGTTCCCCCGCCAGTTACCAATATTCTTTTATCTTTTAATAAATCTTTTTTAAACATTACTTAAACCCCTATTTAACAATATCAATGATAGCATTAGCCCATAAATCTGAATAATTTAATGATTCTACATAGTCTAAATTTTCTCCACCTGCATCTTTAAATATATCAACATATTCGTCCCCTATTTCAATAATAGTTTCGAGACAATCTGCAGTAAATGCTGGAGAAAAAACTAAAACATTTTTGTGACCTTCTGCCGGAAGAGATTCTAAGACTTTATCAGTAAATGGTGTTAACCATCTCTTAGTAAGTCTAGATTGAAATGAAACTATGTACTTATCGTCATCAATATTTAATCTTGAAGCTATAAGCTTTGTTGTTTCATATGTTGTAGCCTTATAACAAAATTTATTCTTTTCAGTGATTCCAAGTTCACAGTCATTATCAATACATAATGAGTCTTGATAAACATTGTTAACATGGCTATTTGGAACACCATGATAGCTAAAAACTATTTTGTCATAAGAGTTAATATCAAATTTTGATGCTTTATCAATCCAAGCATCTATGAATTTTTCGTTATCATAGAATTGACTAATAAATCTTATTTGAGGTACAACCCATTTTTTTGAAACAATTCTAGAAATTTCTTCAAAAACTGATCCGCTTGTAGCTGCTGCATAATGAGGAAAAAGTGGTAGAACAACAAGTTCGTCGGGATTTTTATCTAATATCTTTTCTAAAATGCTTTCAATGGAAGGATTCTGATATCTCATCGCATAATAGACATCATATTCACTTGTTTTAGCTGATAACTTTTCTGCTAGCTTTTTGGTGTTGTGAAGAAGTGGAGAACCTGTCTTATCATCCCAAACTTCTTTATAATCCTTTTTTACAAAAAATGATCTAGTCGGACAAATAAAAAAATTTACTAGAATAAATCTTAATATAGGATTTATATTTATGACACGTCCGTCCATTAAGAACTGTCTTAGATATTTAAAAATACCAAAGTAAGTAGGTTTATCAGGTGTACCTAAATTAACTATCAATAGTGCTTTCTTCATATTAAGCCCGATTTTTTTATCGTTGGATGAGATATTATAAATAATACCAATCCTATACATAAGATTGAACTGAAATAATACAAGTATGCAGGATTTATTGCATATATTGGCATAGCTATAAAAGGAGTAGTCATGTGTCCTATTGGAATTACAGAACCAAGATATCCTGCTGCAGATCCCTGATTTTCTGGTGTTTGTGCAAGAGATAAGGATGAGGCTAATGCGGGCCTAGTCATTCCAAAACCTAAACCTAATATAATAATTGATAGATAATAAACTGAAATAGATTGAAAGAAAGCCATAGTAAAATATGAAAATACCAATAATATGGTTCCAAATAGTAAAAGATTAAAGTTTTTCATTGGAAATGCATCTGTAAAAATATACTGACTAACAATTGTTGATATTGATAATAATGCAAATGTCATACTGATTAATGTTGGAAGGTTATCAAATTCCCTAAATAAATCCGTTATGTAAAAACCAATAGATTGTAATAGTGATGCTTGGCATAAACTCAGAATTGCGGCGTACATTAAAAAAGGAAGAATTGTCTTTGAATGCCAATGAATCTTTATAATTTCTTTTTTTGTTTCTTTTTTTAAATTTGTATTATCTAATTCTTTATATATACCCCATGCGGCTACTAGTGCAAAAAATGAAAAAACATAAAATGGGGTTTCATTTGTAATTAAAAATAAAAAACCGCCTAGTAATGGTCCTGCAACAGTCCCAAGCAAAAAACTTGATTCTAATCTAGCGAATTTTAATGTTCTTTTATCTTTGCTTGTTGTATCTGCTATGTAAGCAAAAGACGCTGGTCTGGTTGCAGAACCAACAAGACCGTTAATAAGTCTTCCTAATACAAGTGCTGGAAATAAGTAAGCAATATGTAGAATATTTCTTTCAACTAAAAAAAGTGGCGTTATTAATGCAATTAAGGATATTGAATAGCCAAGCAATCCAAGGATTGCGATATTCCTTCTTCCATACTTATCACTTGTTCTGCCCCAAAAAGCACTTGTTAATGCCCATGCAACTGCTGATATAGCAAAAATAGATGATGTTTGAATTTCACTAAGACCAAGATCTCTTGCTAGCGGAGGTACTAAAACAAAGACAAACGATTGCCCTAAGCCTACAGTGAATAGGCCAAATTTTAACCAAGAAGATCCAGAGATAGCCATTAAGAGATTTTTGTTATTCCTATAACTTCTCTAATCTGTGCTATTTTATCTTTAGCTAAAATTCTTGCTTTTTTTGAACCATCTTCTAAGACTTCGTTTATGAAATTCTTATCTTTAGAAAGATCTTCATATTTAGATCTAATAGGTTCTATTTCAGTATTAACAATATTGAATAAAACTTCTTTTGCTTCGCCCCAAGAAATGCCTTCATTGTATGCTTTTTGAAAATCAATAATTTCTTCTTCGGATGCAAAATTTTTGAATAAATCAAATACAGTACAACCATTTGTATCTTTTGGTTCACCAGGTTCAAGAGAATTAGTAACGATCTTCATTATTGACTTTTTTAGCTGCTTTTCGTTACATAAAAGAGGTATTACATTCCCATAAGATTTACTCATTTTTCTTCCATCTAAACCTGGTACAACTTTATTTTTATCTTCAATAATTGGTTCTGGAATTGTAAGTAAAGGCCTATATAGATGATTAAATCTTGCAGCTATATCTCTTGTCATTTCAAGGTGTTGTATTTGATCTGAACCTACTGGTACATGCGTAGAATTAAACATTAGAATATCAGCTGCCATTAAGACAGGATATGAGAATAAGCCCATTGTAATACCTTTATCTGGATCATTTTCATTTAACGATGTTGCAGATTTATATGCATGCGCCCTATTCATTAAACCTTTTGCAGTAACACAATTTAGTATCCAGCTTAATTCAAGAATTTCAGGAACATCTGACTGCCTGTAGAAATAAGTTTGACTGGTATCTAGTCCACACGAAAGCCATGCTAAAGCAATTTGTTCTACAGATTCTTTGATTTCATTGGCATCTTGGTTTTTTATAATTGAATGGTAGTCGGCTAAAAAAAAGAAAGATTCGTCATTTTTCTGAGCCATTTCTATAGCAGGCCTAATTGCGCCAATATAATTTCCTATATGTGGAGTGCCGGTCGTAGTAATTCCTGTTAGAATTCGCTTTTTCATTTAGTATAATTATAAACATCAAATATAGATATTGTGGAAACTAGTAAAGATTTATTTAAGGACCTGGAAATTGCTGAAAAGCTTTTTCTTGATGGATCAATTAAAAATGCTCAAAAAAAAGTTCGAGACGTCTATAACAAAACAAAAAAAATTAAAAAAGTACCTAACAAGTTAAGACATAAATTAAATGCAGCTATAAATCAATCAAAATACTTTGATGAGATATCTTCCTTTGCAACAAATCCAAAAAGAGATGAATTAATAACGAATGTAAAAAATCTTATAGATAAACCTTTGCCTGATCCAAGAAAACACGCTAGAGCAATTCATAATATTCAAGGCCAATGGCAATTATTAGATACTTCAAGCAAATCAGCATCTAAATCACAATGGTTAAATTTCAACGAACTATCAAATAAAGCTTGGGAATCATGTAGAGAATATTTTGAAGAAATGAAGCAAATAAAAATAAATAATGCGCGTGAAAGACATAAAATAATAGAAGAAATAAATAATTATGTAATTGAAAACCAAAAAAAATGGCCATCTTCCAAAGTCTTGGTGTTGTATCTGAAAAAAATGTACGAAAAATGGCAAAATTTTGCACCAGTATTAGATAAAGATCTTAATAATTTAAAAACATTATATTTTGCGTCAAGAAAACCTATAAATGATGCAATTACAAAACAAGAAAAAATCAATAAAGAAAATAAAGAGTTATTAATTTTAAAAGTAAATGAAATTAATGATGATGATAATAAAATATGTATAAACAAATTTAATGAATTAAAAAATCAATGGCAAAAAATTGGAAATGCAGGAAAAAAATATGACAATGCATTATGGTCTAAATTTAATAAAAGTGCTGACAGATTTTTTACTGAAAAGAAACAAGCTATAGCTGCTGAAATAGAAATAGTTAATGTTTGTATCAAAGATTTACAAGAAGATAGGAAGACATTTAAAGAAATAGAGAAAGACTTAAAAGAATTACAGAATCTAAAACACACTAAAGAATTTAAAGAGATTCAATCCTTGATTCAAGCAAAAAAGGTCGAAGGACTAAAGAAAACTAAGGAAGAAAAAATATTAAATTATAAAAATATTTATAATGTCCTTATCGATAAAGATTTAGAAGGAAGTGTTCAAAATATCTTTAAAGGAGATATAGACTTTTCATATAAAAATAAAGAATCTAATTTGGAAGAACTCATTAATTGCTGTGTAAGATTGGAAATTCTTGCAAATTTAGATTCATTAAAAAAACATCAAGCAAAAAGAGACTCTATTCAGCTAGAGTTGTTACAAAATAAGTTTAATAAAAATATTAATAGTTTAGACGACATAGATTCGGTTATCTCGAATTTTATTAAAAATTTCTCTGCAAATGATGCTAATAATGAACATAAAACATTATGGAAAAGAATGGAAAAATGTTTTGAGGAACTTATTTAAGACTACTTATTATTTGATTGTGCCTTGTTTGTGATAATGAATAGCCTAGGAATATAAGAAAAGGAATTATCATTAATACAGTCGTCATAGGCCCCTGCACAAATGCTAATGTATATGCTTGTTCAGCAGTATGATTTGATCTATCAAAATTAATAATATTTAACACTTGACCAGCAAAAAAAGATCCTAAACCAGCATTTAATTTTTGCATAAATCCAACAGTTGCAAATAAGATACCCTCTTGTCTTTTATTGCTTTGCAATTCAACTTCATCGGCTATGTCTCCAATCATAGAGTCTCTAACCATAATACCCATAACATTAAGAGTAATTAAAAAAACAAGGAAAAAACTTATAAAGAAAACTAATTCAAGAGAACCCTTCTCAGGTGTAAGACCTAAATTGTACATAATAAATGCAGCTGGAGATAAAAAACCAACTCCAGCGATTGCAATTAATACGATAGTTCTTTTTTCAAGAATTTTTACTATTCTTGGTGTTATATAAAATGCTAACAAAGTTGCTATAAGATAAATTGGTAAAAAATACTTGATCTGTGAAGCTTCAAACTCCCAAAAATAAGTATTAACAAATAATGTAAGTGTATTTGAAAGCCCCCAAGCCAAGGAAAGAAATAAATTACCAAAGAAAAAAATTAAGAATGACTTGTTTCCTAATGCAATCTTTAATTCTTTTATAATTTGGTTAAGTGTTATTGCTCCAGTCCATTTAGATAAATTTTTATTATGATCTTTTGTTGTAAGAGATGAATATAAAACTGTAATTACCATTATAACTGCTCCAGTTAGAGCAAATGGAAACCATGCATCAGGATTGAGTTGTCCTTGTGGGTATTCTGGCGTTGATGCAAAGAAGATTCCATAACCAAGAAATGCATTACTTAATCCTGCAACCCAGGCAATCATCTCTCTCCATGACATTAGTAACGTTCTCTCTTGGTAATCTTTAGTAATCTCTCCACCAAAAGCTCTGTGAGGTATATCAAATAGCGTCATTCCTAATCTTGTTAGGATTGTAAAAAGTGTCATCCAAATAAATAAATCATTCTGAGACATATCCCAATCTTGTCTTGGTGCAAATAATAAAATATAACCTAAAGACATAGGTATAAATGAGATCATCATGTATGGATGACGTCTGCCATACTTGGTATCTGTTCTATCAGAAATTGTTCCCATTAAGGGATCTGTTACTGCATCTACACAAAGTGCAATAAATATAGCTAAGCCGGCTAATCCTGGGTTTAGACCAATAATGTTACTGTAAAAAAATAATAGAAAAAAAGTGAACGTGTCAGTTTTTATACCATTTGGAATAGCTCCAATGGAATAATTTAATTTAAACTTATTGGTTAACATGAGTTATTATTTTTTAAGATGTATTAAAAGATCATCTTTAAATTGAACAAATACTGGCGGCTCAATTAAGTGTCTCATATCAGGTACTATTTTTAGTGTACTGTATTTAATTAAGCTGTTAAGTCTATAAGCATTTTTAACTTTAATAAGAGGATCTTCCGCCCCATGAATTATTAGTGTAGGTGATGTTATTGATCTTACTTTATCTAACCTATTTTTTGATCCAAGAATTGAAGTGATTTGTCTTCCAAAACCAGTATCCTCAGTCCCACCTCTTTCAGCTGATATTCTAATACTTTCATAAAATTCATCAGTATCAAGATCTATACCCTCATAGCCGATTTCTTTAAATATTTTTTTTGATCGTTCCACCCTTTCATCGATCGTTGCATTTGGATTCTTTGTTCTATTCATTAATAATTTTCTAACTTTTCTGGTGGGTCCGTTAAATGGAGATGGTGTTGATGCTGTTGAAGAAATCAAAGTAAAAGTTTTAACTTTAGATGGATAAGTTGAAGCTATTATTTGAGCAATCATGCCACCCATTGATATTCCTAATACATGAGCTTTATCTATTTTTAAGTGATCAAGGACAGATACTGCATCGCCAGCCATATCATCTATAGTGTATTCAGATTGTATGGGAAGTCTTAGGTAATATCTGATGTAGTTTTTAACAACTGTATTACCGATATTATCTTTTGAAAAATCATCGCTTTTAATTTTTGATGATAATCCAGTATCTCTATTATCAAAAACAATTGGTCTGAAGTTATTTTCAATAAGAAATTCTATTAAATGCTCTGGCCAATTAATTAACTGTCCTCCCAAGCCTTGAACTAAAAGTATTGGATCAGCGTCTTGGGGTCCATAGTCTCGATAATATATTTCAATATCATTGTTTAATGCTGTGCCCTCTTCAAATGAAAATAAATTTGAGTTTGTAAACATAATTAAAAATAAGATTAAAATTTTATAGCTAGTCATTTAATAAAGATCTTGAATAAGCATCTATTCTATCTTTTATATTCTGCCTTAATGTACCCCAAAATAGCATCACATCAAAGGGGTGAAGATCACCATTAAAAAATTTCATTTTTTTAATATTATCAATAAGTGGTCCTTTAGTTTCTATTAGGCCTGATTCATTATTAATACAAGCTTCAAAACCTTGGATTCTAGTTAACCCAATAGATTTTTTTGTTCCAGTGTGTTCAGGTCTAAGTCTGTCAGTAAAATCATAATTATTAGCCTTATTAATTATAGATTTGTTAAATGCATCGTAATGCCAATCATTATCATTTAACCAAGAAAAAGGATTGGTAGATATTACTTTTTGTTTCATAAGTTCCATAGACCATGTATTAGGTCTCCAGAATAAAGTTTTTTCTCTATTTCTTTTAAAACCTTCAACAACTGTGGACCAGGAAACTATGCAATTATAATCATTATATGAAGATGATCTTCTAATATTTGGAAATAAATCTCCATAATATTTTTCTGGAATCATATATCCAATAATATATCCACATATAAAAAGGTTTTGAAGTTTTGTATTGTCAATTAAGTTATTAATAAGTCTTTGAGCATGAAGTGCACCTTGGCTATGAGCATAAATGATAAATGGTTTTGCATCATTAATATGATTAATAAAATACTTAAATGCTGACTCTATGTCTGAGTATGCAAGATCTAAAGCTTTTCTTCCATTATCCTCTCTATCAAAGAACGAATAGTAAGTAGCCTGTCTGTATTCGGGTGCATATATATTACAAGAATCATTGAATACTGATGCTTGGTTACCAAGCATAATTTCAGTTCTTTCATATGCTGATTTATTTTTATCCATATCAGAATTCCAATTCTTTTCATAAAATCCAGTTGGATGTATATAGAAAACATTTACATCATTGTTATCTTTTTTAACTTCATAAGATTCACCTGGAACGTAAAATTGTTGACCCTCAGTAAAAGGCGTAGCAGCCCAATTGCTTAAATCAGAATAATCAGGTGAAGGTGGAGATGTTGTAATACTAAAATCAGTTGAAGGCTTAATTAATTCTAATAGTTTTAAGGTGTTTTTATCTGACATAAATTCGTAGCTTAAAAAAGTTAATAATAATAACAAATCCTTAAAATTTTAGGGACATTACTTAACATATAAAAAATTATATCTTAAATATGTATGATTTTATTTGTAGCTGAACCAATAGCAACAAGGGTATCATTTTGATAAAGCTCGCCATTGGTAAAAGCAATTGATTTACCCTTTCGAATTATTTTACTTTTTGCAATTGTTTTTATGTTAGGTTTACAAGATTTTAGGAACTTGATGTCTATATCTAAAGTCAATGGAAGAGCCTTTCCATCTGATTCGTACATTATAAATTGTGACATAGATGCATCTATCATCCCTGAAACAAAACCACCTTGAATAATTGTTCCATTTGAATGAGTAAGTTTTGTTGAAGGCATAAATTCTATGACCCATTCACTGTTATCTTTATCTAAATAAGCATCAACAAATCCTAATATAGATAAAAAATCAGGTATTTCTTTAAAGATTTTATTAAACTCTTTGTTCATAAGATATTGGCGGAGGGGGTGGGATTCGAACCCACGGTGCCGATGAAGGCACGACGGTTTTCAAGACCGTTACAATAAACCAGACTCTGCCACCCCTCCTATTTTAATCACTGTATTTTACTGAGTTTCAAGCTTTATTCAATTAGTTTAACTATAGGAATTTTTTGCAATACATTTATTTGGATCATAAAAAGGTTTTTCAACTATCTCTGCATCAACCCACGAATTATCGATGTTCACATTAAAGGTTGAGCCGATATCAGAAAAATCAATATCTACAATTGCTAGGCCAATGTTAAGTTTTAAGCGAGGTGAGTATACTGCCGATGTAACTTTACCTATACATTGATTATCCTTATTAATATTCCAGTGATGTGTGTTTGGGCCAGCCATTGGTTTATCATGAATCAGAATACCAACTTGTTTTCTTTTGATTCCATCTTCTTTAATTTTTAGCAAAGCATCTTTTCCAACAAAATCAAAATCTTTATCTAAATCAATAAATTTATCTAAACCCAATTCAAATGGATTGGTATTTATATCCATATCTGAATGATATGAAAGCATGGCGCCTTCTATTCTTCTTATAGTAGAAGTATGTCCTGGATGAAGACCTAGTTCTTTTCCAGATTGCATTAATGTTTCGTACAGGGCGTCACCATCATCAAAGTTTAATAAGAAAAGTTCATATCCAAACTCGCTTGACCAACCAGTTCGAGATATTAATAGATCAATGCCATTTAAATTAAATCTTTTAAACCAATAATATTTAATATCTAAGATTTCCTCTCCAAAAATTTTTACCATAATATCTTTTGACTTTGGTCCTTGTAATTGAATGGGTGAAACATCTGGTTCTGTTATTTCAACATCGAATTTAGAATTAACTGCCAAGCCTTGAGCCCAAAATAAAATATCACTATCAGCCAATGAAAACCAATAACAATCATTTGATACTTTTAACATAACTGGATCATTTAAAATTCCACCAAATTGGTTGGTAAGTATGACGTATTTGCATTGTCCAACTTGCATCTTGGATAAATCTCTTGGAGTCATCATTTGTACAAATTTTGATGCATCTGGACCCTTTATTTGAACTTGTCGCTCTACAGCTACATCGCATAGAACTGCTTCATTTATTAAATTCCAAAAGTTCTGTTCTGGATCTCCAAAATCTCTTGGAATATACATGTGATTATAAACAGAGAAATCTTTAGCCCCCCAACGAACAGTGGCGTCAAAAAAAGGACCTCGACGTATTTGTGTTCCAAAACCAAAATCATTTAATTTACTCATAGTTGCATTATATAATTTATTAAAAATAAAGCCTTATAAAAAATGAAAATCATTAAAGCTGATAACTATCAAACTTGGTATATTGAAGAAGATGATCAGGCCATTTTAATTGATCCTTGGTTAAGTAATAAACTTAAGTCTAATAATTCATTTTTTATTCAAAGAGAAAAAGAAAATGATATTAGTATTTCGAAAGAGCAGATAAATAAAGTAAGGGCTATTATTATTACAGCTCCATTTGATGATCATCTTCATTTAGAATCTATTAAAAAACTTTCAAATAAATTGCCTATTTATACCTCTAAAATTGTAAAAAATGTTCTTTCTAAGCAAAACCTTATGAATCCTATCTATCTTCTGGATGAAAAAGGAACAGAAATTTGTTCAATAAAAGTAAAATCTATACCGACGAGTTATCCATATTTTAATTCAACATTTTCAATTCTTTTTGAGAATAAGAAATCTAAAAGAATTTTTCATGAGGGTCATATTGTTAATTTTAACTATTTAGAAATTCATAACATTAAAGCAGATGTTGCAATTTTAACTGCAGAAGAGGTTAAGTTATTTGGTATGATAACTTTAGGAATGAACTTCAGAGATACTTTAAAGGCATGTAAGATTTTATCTGCTAATAATCTATTTATTACTGGTTCAAATCCGGGAAATACCAAAGGCTTTGTTAGCAAATTTTTAAGAATTAAGCCCTTAAAAGATAATGAACTTAGAAAGAAATTAAATTTATATCACAAAGCTGGAGCAACTTTAGATTTAAATAACAGCTCTGATTGAATTTAGGCAATGATCGATATTTTTTTTACAGCTAGAGTGGCCCATTAAACCAATTCTCCAAACCTTTCCAGCAAGCACTCCAAGACCAGCGCCTATCTCAAGATTAAAATCATTTAATAATTTTAATCTTATTTCTGCATCGACAACGCCTTCTGGAATAAAAATAGTATTTAACTGAGGCAATCTATCTTCTTCGTCAACTAAAAAATTTATACCAAGATTTTCTAATCCATCTCTTAAAAGAATATGATTCTCCTGATGTCTTTTCCATGAATTTTCAATACCTTCTTCAGACAGCATTACTAATGCCTCATGAAGGCCATATAGAGCATTTATAGGGGCTGTATGATGATATGATCGTGCACCCTCGCCCTCCCAATACGACATAATTAAATTTAAGTCATGAAACCAACTTTTAACTTTAGATTTTCTATTTTTTATTTTTTCTTTAGATCTATTGCTAAAACTTATAGGTGATAATCCCGGTGATGCTGAAAGACATTTTTGTGTACCAGAATAAATTGCATCAATTTCCCATTCATCAACTAACAAGGGAACTCCAGCAAGACCAGTAACAGTATCAACGATAGATAAACACCCATAATCATGAGCTAATTTGGTTAATGCCTTAGGATCGGATTTGACACCTGTAGATGTCTCAGCATGAACAAAAGCAACAATTTTTGCATCTTGATTTGCTTTAAGGGCTTCTTCAACTTTATTGATATCAACTTTTTTGCCCCATTCATCATTAACAATGATTGGTATACCGCCATACCTTTCAACATTTTCTTTCATTCTTTCGCCAAAAAAACCATTTTTACAAATAATTA
The DNA here is from genome assembly GCA_902520725.1 of uncultured SAR86 cluster bacterium. Classification (GTDB taxonomy): domain Bacteria; phylum Pseudomonadota; class Gammaproteobacteria; order Magnimaribacterales; family D2472; genus SAR86A. The sequence continues at coordinate 101,229 of CABYPB010000002.1, forward strand.
CTTTATCGTTTTCTTCAACTAAATTTGCAAAACAACACTCCATTCCAGCCATACCTGGTGCTGAAATTGCATAAGTGAGTTCATTGTCAGTTTGAAATGCATACTGAATTAAGCTTTTTACTTCGTCCATCATTTTAATGAAAATTGGATCTAAGTGACCTATCGTTGGTCGTGCCATCGCTTCAAGAACTCTAGAGCTAACATCTGAAGGTCCTGGGCCCATTAATGTTCTGTTGGGAGGTATAAATGATGTACTTTTCATATGAGTAATAATACTAGAAATAAATAAATTTAATAGCCTGAAGCATGTCCATCTTTTCTGCTTTCAGAGGCACCAATATAAACATTATCTTTAAGCATGATTGCTTGATAACCTCCAAAACCACCTAAATCATATTGAAATTTATGTCCTAATTTTTTTAACTTTGATATCTCCACTTCAGAAATTCCTTTCTCTAGGCTTAAATATCCACCGTCAATCATTTTCTCTCCTGTCGGTTGTGATGACCCAGCATGTCTAATCCTAGGTGCATCTCCAGCTTCTTGAAGATTCATTTTGAAGTCAATTAAGTTAATAACTATTTGAGCATGGCCTTGAGGTTGCATCGCTCCGCCCATTAGACCAAAACTAACTAGTGGTTTATTATTTTTTGTTATAAAGGCTGGAATAATTGTATGAAATGGTCTTTTTCCACCTATAAGAGAATTCATATGGTTAGGGTCTAAGCTAAACATCTCCCCTCTATCTTGAAGCATAAAGCCTAGATCATTTGGTACCATACCAGAGCCCATTCCTCTATAGTTACTTTGAATCAATGAAACCATATTCCCATACTTATCAGCAACAGTAAGATAAATTGTGTCGCCTTCCTCTAATAATCCTGCATTATATGACTTGGAAGACTTTTTTAAATTTATTAATTTCAGTCTTTCCTTGGCATATTCTTTGGATATCAAGGTTTTTAGTGGGATGTCAGAAAAATTAGGATCTGCATAATATAAAGCTCTATCTTCATAAGCAATTTTTTTTGCTTCAGTAAAAAGATGAATATATTCAGCTGAACCAAATCCAAGGTCCTTTATATTATAGTTCTCCAATATATTAAGCATTTGCAGTGCAGCTATACCTTGTCCATTAGGTGGAAGTTCCCAAACATCATATCCTCTGTAGTTTGTTGAAACAGGATCTATCCATTCAGGCTTAAAATCACTTAAATCTTCTAGTGAAAAATATCCACCTTGAATATTTATAAAATTAACAATTTCATTTGCTATGGTGCCTTTATAAAAATCTTCTCCATAAGATGAAGCAATTTTTTTATAAGTACTTGCTAAATTTGGATTTTTAAAAATCTCACCTTTGCTTGGAATTTTCCCATCTGGCATCCATGTTTTTTTAAAATTTGGGTAGTTGATAAAATTTTCACTCGAGAGTTTTAAGTAATATGCGACAACTTCTGTTACAGGAAAACCTTTTTCAGCATACTCGATAGCATTTTTAAATAATAAGTTAAAATCCATTAATCCAAATTTCTTATGCAATTCTACCCAACCAGCTACTGCACCTGGCACTGTGACTGGAAGAGGACCATATGGCGGTATGGCATCTAGACCTTTATTAGTTATTTCCTTAATTGATATTTTTATTGGTGCTGGACCTGATGAATTTAAGCCATATAATCTTTTATCATCTGCACTCCAAACTATTGCAAATAAATCACCTCCGATGCCGCACCCTGTAGGCTCTACCAGCCCAAGAACTGCATTTGCAGCAATAGCAGCATCTATAGCGTTTCCACCATTTTTTAAAACTGATATTGCAGTCTGGGTTGCCAGTGGATGACTTGTTGCAGCCATGCCATTTGATGCAAGAACCTCTGACCTGCTTGCAAAATCCAAACCTGTAATGCGATCGTATCCTACTAAGTTAAACGATGATAAGAATAATGAAAATAATAAATAATTTTTCATGCTATTTGTTAATTAAATAATCTAATAATATATACTTTAAGAATGAAGAAGTTAATACTTTCATTTCTAATTTTATTTCCATTTTACTTAACTGCAGACTTTAATAATAAATGTTCAGTTCTAATAACTTTAAGATTTCAATCTAATGAAGATGCATACAAAGATGCATTAAATAAAATACAACAGTGTGAAAAATATGACATTCTTTCAGTTACTAGCTTTTTAGAAGCTTCAATAAGCAAGGTCTATGTAACAGATCTCATACAAAATATGTGCATGTTTAACCATGAAATAGTTACACTTATTGATGATAAAACTTCAAATTTAAGCTGTGTTTATAGAGGCAAAGCCAGAACTGAAAGAAAATTTAAATAAGTCTAACTAACACACAAATTGAGACCCATCATAACTAAAACAACGATTGATGGTATCCATATAGCAGGTCTAATTAATGGAATGCTATACAAATTAATTACAGCTCCAATTAAGTAAACAATTCTTATTCCAAACCATGTTTTAGCAAGCATTAGATTATCTACATCCATAACAACAGATAAGACAGCAAAGGTCATGAATAAAGGCAATGTTTGTCTTAAATTATCACTTGCAATAGACATCCTAGATGAAAGATCAGTCATTCCTGAAATATCACCACCTGAATGGGTCCAATCTAAAAATGGTACTTTATGAAGTGAAAAACTCATTGTAAAAAATAAATGAGCAATATAAAAAAAACCTACACAAATTATTAAATCAACCATACTCCTTTCTCCTCTTAAATTTAAATATTAATTAATATTTTAGATTATTTTTTAAATCATCTAAATAGGGCTCATAATTTTTCCAATAATCCATCCCGCTTGTATATATTGGTTGGCGGACCTGTTCGGCACTTGGAGTTTTAACTGATCTTTTAGATTTATAAAACTCTAGGCAAGCTTTTTCAAAAGGAAGCCCACAATAATCTAAGATTCTTTGAACAGATATATCAAAATCATTTACAACATCTTCATATTTAATTGATAAAATTTTATTTGGTAGCACATCATTCCAATGTTCCATTAAATCAACATACCCATTGTAATAACCAGCTAAATTCTCTAAGTTGTAAGTAAATTCTTGCCCCTCAGCAAACAACTGTTTGTAGCATGAAAAACATGCTGACATTGAATTTCTTCTAATATCAATAATTTTTGCATTAGGTAAAATAAGATTAATCAGCCCAATATGTTTAAAATTATTTGGCATTTTATCAATAAAATAGATTCCTTTTGATCTGAAGACTTCTGCATCCTTGACGTATTTTTCACCAATTAATTTTAATTGAGGATCTGACAAGCCTAGTAATATATCTGGATATCTTGATTCCATGTTTTGAATTTGTCTTTGATTTAATTTTAGTGCAGTTGCAATAATATTTGGCAATTCATGAGTGGCATCTACAGACGAGTGGGACGATAAAATTTGTTCAATAAGAGTAGACCCTACTCTAGGCAACCCTAGTATAAAAATTGGTTCTGTTGATTCAAATCCCCAATCTCTCTTTGTTTCGAATAAATCTTTAGTGCAAACTTCCTTTTGATTTTTACATTCGATTTCAAAATCTTTTAGATTAAACATTGATTTCATATGTTTATAATCATTACCTTTCTGGTAATGCTCAAATGATTTCTTAAAGTTTTCATCATCTTCATAAGCTTTAGCTAGTGCAAAATGCATAAAAACCTTTTCATCATCAGAAACAAATTTATCGTTCAACATAGAATTCAATGATTTGATTTCATCATTTGAAAACTTATATGTTTTTAAATTTGCTAAACTCCAATAAGCATCACCAAAAAATTTATCAACCTTATAAGCATTCTTATATGAGGTAATTGATTTGTTTATATCTCCTGATGTTTTATATAAGTGTCCTTTAGATAACAAAACATCTGTATTTTTTGGTTCTTTTAACAAAATCTCGTCGTACAACTCAAGGGCCTTTTCATATTCATCTGTTCTAAATAGAGATGTTGCTAAAACTTTTAATGAATTTATATTTTCAGGGTGTGATTCATAGAAATCTTTTGCATGATGAAGTGCCTCACCAAATTTTTGTCTCTTGATAAGAATATTAATGTAATCAAATTTAATTTTAATATTATCTGGATCAAAGATTAAACAACTTTCTAAAAGAAATTCTGCATCTTCATAAATATATAAATCAGAGCCTATTTGTGCAAGCAATCTCATTGCCTCTATATCATGTGGATGATGTTTTAAGAAATCTCTACAAAGCAAATCAGCTTTTGCCATTTTTCCTTCATGTATAAAACTAATAACAGATTTTAATTCAGGAGGTAGATCTTTAAGATATTTAATATTTTCTTGTGCAAGTTCAATAAGTCCATCATTTGACGGATTCATTGCAATTATTCCTAACCATGATGCTTGTAATGATGGATTATGCCTTACTGCTCTTATATATCCTTTAATAGCTTTATTCTTATCACTCAATTTCATATGAATATGGCCAAATTCCTGAAATGCTCTTCCATATGTCGGATCTAATTCAATTAAGTGACTTATATATGAGAGAGCTTTATCGTAATCTTCTAAATATCTATAGCAAACAGCAGTTAAATATAAATATTGTTTCTTTGATAGTTCATTTGCTTTTTCATTACATAGCTCTAAAGCTTTTTTAAAGTCTTTAGATAACATTAATTGTTCAACTTGTTTAGAGATCGACTCAGTCATATTATTTTAATAATAACTTATTTAAATAAAAAAAAGGCCAGTAAAACTGGCCTTTTTTAATTATAGATTGATTAGAATCTATGACTTATCCTAATACCAATATTTCTAGGACGATTAGTTGATATTCTAGGAATATCATCTTGGTCGTTATAGTATAGGTTTGGTCTTTCATCTGTTGCATTTCTTACAAAGAATTCAACATCAGTTTTATCACTTACTGCTACTCCATAAGCAAGATCTACAATTTTATATGAAGGTTGCTCTAAAGATTTAGCAAGCTCCATTGAGCTTGTTGTATCAGATGAGTACTTATATACAACTTGAGAGTAAGCTTCTTTACCAGCCAATTGTGAAGCATGTCTAATTCTAAAGTTATATTGTGTTTCTGGTGATAAAGGCAATGAACTTCCAACACCTGTAATAGCTATTGTTTGTGATAAATCATTAGTAATTTCAGTATCGTTTAATGATATTGCACCTGCTACTGTTAATGTATCGCTTGGATACCATAAAACATCAGCTTCGAAACCTGAAATTTCTGCATCAGCTGCATTTTCAATAAATGTTAATAAACTAATTAAACCTGGGTCAAATTGTGAAACTTGAATTTCACTCCAATCTACCCAATACGCAGTAGCATTTAATCTTAAAGCGCCATCTAACATTAATGTCTTAATACCGATTTCAGTATTTACAACTTCGTCTGATTCATAAGTTAATGGAGGTGGAGCTCTATAACCAGCTTCATTTGGTGAACCACACCATACTCCACTTGCTCTATAAGCTGCTTCTCTATCATTACGCGCACAAGTATTAACAGCTAAACCACCCCTGTTAAATCCACCAGGTCTAAATCCCTCTGACCTTGTGAAATAAATTAAAGTATCATCATCTTTTTGATAGCTTACTGTTAGCTTTGTAATAGTATCATTAAGATTTAAAGGATCTTTTGTATGACCAACTTTATAAGCACCTAAATTTCTGTGCCACATATAAAGTGATTCATAGTCTCTACCTAATGAGTATGAGACTTGACCCATATTAGTTCCTCTATAACCAAATTTTGATTGGCCTTTGAAATATATGTCCATGTCATATTTCCTAGCACCAACCATTACATCTAACTTATCTGTAACTGGGAATGTAACCTCAGCAAAGTAAGCTGTTTGTTCTTCGGTTCTAGAAATGTCATTAAAGAATCTAGCTGACTTAGATCTAATTTCACAATCAGCTGACCAAGCATTTGGATATGGATCATTAGGTGCCCCACAACCAAATGGAATGTTTACTTGATAATCTCCCCATGTAAGCGATTCAGGATCTAAAACACCTAGATAGTTATAATCATTTTTTGTTTCAATAACACTTTCATCCATGAAAACACCAGCTGTATATGAGAATGGTAAGTCACTTAGCTCGTTACTTGAGATTCTGAACTCGTGTGTTGTACGTTCGTTATCATCATATAATTCAACTAAAACAGTTGCTGATCCACATGTTGTATATTCGTATGCATTACAAACATAGTAAGGTAAGAAAGCTCCAACATTTGCATAACCACTATAGTCAACTTGTTGCTCAGCTATTCTTTCTAAATATGCTCCGGTATAAACCACATCTAGTTTACCCATTCTTCCTTCAATAGTTAATGAAGTCTGATCAAACGAATCATCAAGAGTGTCAGGTTGAAAACGTTGTACTTTTAAGTCGCCAACTTCAGGGTCATAGTCAAAAACACCATCAGCCTGAATATCTTGACTCATATGAGTTACAAGCATTTCCCAATCATCACCAAATGATGATGCAGATGAAAGTCTGAAGCCTTCGTATGAAGAATCGTTAAAATTGTCTTCAACTAATGAACTATTATCATCAACTGCATAGACTTGTGTGGTGCTTCCATACCATTCTTCGAAATACCCTTTACCTTCCCCACTCCATGTACCGGGTACGTTATCTATATAACCGCCTGAATGTGTTTTGTAAAAAACACCTCTAACTGACCATACATCATTTATTAAAGGTACGTTTACAAAGGCATCATATGCATAACTTGGATCTCCATGTGCAGTTCCAAAATGTTTAACATTTACTCCACCTTCACTTACGTTGTATTTTGGTTTGTTAGTGATGAGTCTGACAGTACCAGCTTGTGAGCTTGCACCAAATAGAGTTCCTTGCGGTCCAGGTAAAACCTCTATTCTTTCCATATCAGCTACATAAACATCTAAGTTCCTTCCAGGAACTTGGATTGGTTGCTCATCTAAATAGAGAGCTACGTTTGGTGTAGACCCTTGAGCCGCTGATAAAAATACATTAACTGGATCAACGGACATACCCCGAATGTATATAGTTGACTGACCAGGACCTCTACCACCATTGGTGACATTAGGTAAATACTCAATGTATTCATCAAAATTTGATACATTAATTTCTTTCAATGTATCTTCAGTTAAAGCAGTTACAGTAACAGCAACTTTTGAAGCGCTTTCATCCTTCTTAGTCGCAGAAACAACAACTTCTTCAATAACTCTGTCTTGTGCATCAGCTGTTTGAGGAACTATCGCCGCAACAGCACCTAAAACACCTAAAGAAAGCTTATTTGTTATTTTATTTAATTGTTCTTTTGTATTAATAAAATTAAACATATGAATCCTCATAGTTAGTTAATATAAATTGCAAAATAAACAAGCCTGGTACCCCAGAAGATTTCCCCCTACGGAAGTTTAGCCATATTTATAGACCAGCAATTTCTTTAAATCGGTCTTTTAATAATCATAACATCTTAAAATAATCATGCAATATACGTATAAATAGTAGATATAATTAATAATATGATTTAGTTATACCTAGAAAATATAATTTAATTATGTTTCACTAAGTAAAAAATTAGTCAACTCAAATGAATAATATTAGTAAACCTAGATTTATAAGTTCAGTACTTTTAATATTAAGTATTACGATAATCGTTTCATTGAATTCAGCAGTTTCTAAGGAATTTTTCCTTGATTTACAAACTTTTCTTTCTAAGTATCTTGGCTGGATGATTATATTATTGGCTAATGGTTTTCTTATTTTTTCTATCTATTTAGTTTTTACGAAGTATAAAAATATTAGACTTGGTGGTTCAAATGCAAAACCAACCTACTCTTACGTAAATTGGATTGCTATGTTATTTAGTGCAGGTCTTGGAATTGGTCTTCTATTCTATGGTGTTGCAGAGCCAGTAATGCATTTATCTTCATATCCTGGAATGATTGATGGAAATGTTTCATATAACGCTGGTAAAGCTATTGGGTTGGCGAACTTGCACTGGGGGCTTCATGGTTGGGCTATCTACTCATCGCTGGGCTTGTGTTTTGCATTTGCTACCTATAATAAAAATCTTCCATTTAGAGTTAGTTCTCTTTTAGGATCAAAAGTAGCAAATAATAAACCTCTAGCAATAACAATAGACATTATTGCAATTATTACAACAGTTTTTGGTGTAACTACATCTCTTGGTCTTGGTACAGAACAAATTAGTGCTGGTATCAGTCACATATTTTCAATTGAAGAAAGCTTTTTTAATAAAATTATTATCATAACAATCATCACCTTGATCGGACTTATTAGTGTATCGCTTGGTTTAGATTCTGGAATAAAAAAACTTTCCCAAATTAATATGATACTAGCTATCTCTCTTTTATCGTTTGTATTCTTTTTTGGTCCAACAGTGTTTATTTTAAATGCCCTTATTCAAAACTTCGGGGCATACATTAATACTTTAATTGAATCAGCTACTTGGACAGAGGTATATGATGACTCTTCATGGCAAAATGGCTGGACGTTATTTTACTATTCTTGGTGGTTTGCTTGGGCTCCATTTGTATCTTTATTTATTGCAAGAATATCTTATGGAAGATCTATAAAAGAATTTATTACCGGTGTTTTATTTGTGCCATCGATAATAGTTTTTCTCTGGATGGGTATTTTTGGCAATGCTGCAATATATCAAGTCATTAGCGAAACAAGTCAGATAGCACAAGTTGTGAATAATAATTTTGATGTCGCCTTGTTTTCTTTATTTGAGGTTTACCCTTTAACAAAGTTAATCTCCATTGTGTCCTTAATATTAATTGTTACCTTTTTTGTTACATCATCAGACTCTGGTGCTTTGGTAGCATCAATGCTTTCATCAAAAAATCAATCAAACATTAATGATGACTCACCTATTCTTTCTAGAGCTACCTGGGCAATTTTACTAGGAATACTGGCTGGTGTTCTCCTTTACGCAGGTGGGCTTCAGGCTCTTCAAACATCAGTTGTAATTACAGGAGTGCCTTTTGCGATTATTGTGGTGTTCGCTTGTAGAAAGTTTTACAGGTCATTAGAAAAAGAACTTTATAAATAATTAGTGAATCTCGTCGTCTATATTTCTTAATTCTTCATCATCCATCTCATCTTCATAGATAAGATTATTTTTATTCTTAGTTATAAATTTTTTAGAAATAATTATTGCAGCAACAACAAATATTAATATTATTCCGATTTGGTATAGCATAAATCCAATATATAATTACTTTGTTCTATCATAACTCTTTTATAAAAACATAAAAATGGATGCAATAAAAAATATTACAAACCGAGTATCAGCAAGAGAGCTTGCTAAGCCTTATCCGACATCAGAAGAAATGGCTATAGTTTATAAAGGTGCTTTGAGAGCACCTGATCATGCTTGGTTGAGGCCGAGTAGTTTTATTGAAGTTAAAAATGATGGATTAGATAAGCTTTCAAAAATTTTTCACGACTATGCATTGTCGTTATCAGATATATCGAATGAAGTTATAGAAAAATATAAAAATGCTCCCTACAGAGCTCCTATGATAATAATTCTTGTCAACACATATAAAGAACATCCCAAAGTTCCATCTATTGAACAAAAGCTTTCAACTGCTACAGCTGCGCAAAATATAATTCTTGCTTTGAATGCTATGAAATATTCATCGATATGGAGAACAGGTAAATTAGCTTTCAATGAAAATATTCAAAAAGCTCTAGGTCTTAAAAATAATCAAGAAATATTAGGGTATTTATATGTTGGTACAGAAGTTGGAAAAACTAAAAAAATACCAAGTTTAGATATAGATGATTTTGTAAGTTATTTATAACTACTAGATTTATACAAAAAAGCTGATATGAATGCCATTGATGCAAAAATTATCTCAGATACTAAAGAAGTAAATGCAATTGGTGCGTCATGATTAGTTGCCAAAACATTAAAGATTGCTGCAAGCAAATAAACTAGGCCTGCGCAAAATATCCATTGATACTGTTTAGTGAAAAACGATATGAAGCACATCATAGATGTTGCAAGAAAGAGTGCAGTAAAATCTCTAATTTGAGTATTTCTTCCATCTCCATCAAGAAATGTCATGCCTAATGATTCAGCAGCTGTTTGTGGAGAAAAAATCCATTGTGCTGCGATTAAAATAAGAACTGTGCCAAGTAAAATAGATAATGTATTAGGAATTTTCATAATTGAATTTTAGTTGTATTGGTAATTTGATTATGGATTATTTCATTATCTTTGCAACTGACATCATATGAATCGTTGCCATAACCAAAACTGACAATAAATTTTGGTGAGTCATCAATCATATGAAGAGCACAAAAACCTTCAATTGCATAACATTTATTAAGAACATTTTTTTCAAGAATTTCTTTTACATAGGGTATTCTCTCTGGTTCTTCATCGTAATGAGGACAGCAATTTCCCTTAACAAATCCGAGGCATGGTAAAACAGCCTGATGATCTTTCCATGAGTCAGTAATTCCGTTTTCAAACCAGCAAATAGCTCCCGCACTAACACCGCTCATAATTGTTCCACCCTTATAAGCATCCATTAATAGCTTATCAAGTCCCCATTCCTTCCATACAGCTAACATACTTTTAGTATTACCCCCTCCAACAAAAATGATGTCCTGTTTAAGAATATGATTTTTTAAATTAATTGTTCTTTTAAAAAAATCAATATGCGAAGTGTTACAACCTAATGAGTCAAAAGCTTTATAAAAATTATCTATATACCCACTGTCATCACCTGTCGCAGTGGGTATGAAACATATTGATGGATTTTGTTTTAAGCATTGGTTGATAATATAATTTTCAATCTTTAAATCTTTAATTTCTCTTCCAAAACCACCTCCACCAATTGCAATAATTTGTCTCATTATATTTTTACTCCATTCTTAATGTTTCTTTTAGTGGGTCTAACCATGTATTAAAATATTCCCACTGGCCAACCCCTTTTTTATAAATTGGTTGACGAACTTGTTCAGAGCTTGGTGTTCGAACAGTTCTTTTTGTTTTGTAAAAACTTAAACAATTTTCTTCAAAATCTAATTGGCAATATTCTAATAATTTTTTTATTTCTTCCTCAGTATTTTCAACCATATTCTCATATATAACTCTATGAACTTTATTTGGAAGTACTTTATCCCAATGATCCATTATTTTTAGATAATCAAGATAATAATTTCCAATTCTATTTTGAGAATATGTAAAGCCCTGTCCTGAACCAAAAAGTTGTTTATAACAACTAAAACAACAATCCATTGGATTTCTTCTGGCATCAATAATTTTTGCGTTAGGAAGTATTAAATGAATTAATCCAATATGGATAAAATTATTAGGCATTTTATCTATGAAATACGGCTTGTCTGTAACTCTTTGATCAAGGGTATTTTTAATATAAGCTGAACCCATTTCTTTAAATTCAGACTTTTTCATGCTTTCAAGTGCTGAGGGATATTCAGACTTACTATTTGAATTCTTTTTGTTAGCAATCTTTCTGGACAACGCAATTATATTTTGTAACTCCGTAGTTCCTTCAACCAATGAATGAGATGATAATATTTGTTCAATTAATGTAGATCCAGATCTTGGAAGTCCAACAACAAAAATAGGATCACTATTTTTGTCTCCTACTCCTTTAAGTTTTACGAATACGTCATCACTAAAAAACTCAATTATCTCATCACACTCAAGACTAAATCCTTTCGAATCCCATGGAACTTGTTTACTTCTAACGGTATTGCCTTTTACATAAGCAGCCATTGAGGATTCAAAATTATTTGCATCTTCTTCAGCCTTACCTAGTGCAAATAGCAAATGATAATAATCATCTATTTTGCAATCTTTATTATTTAGTAATAATTTAATTTCGTTAATATCTGTTTCAGTGAAATCAAAAGTTTTGAGGTTTGCTAAACTCCAATATGCTTCGCCGTAACCTACTTGTGAAGAAATTGCATTTTTATATGATTCAATTGCTTCATCAAGTCTTCCAACAGCTCTAAGTGTATGACCGTAGCTTAAGTGCAATTGATTATTTACAACTTCTTTATCTTTAATAATAATTTCAAAAATTTCTAACGCATTATCATGCTGATTTGCTAGAGCAAGATTTACAGCTTTAAGTGTCAAATATTGAATATTGTCTTTATCTTTTTCTAATAAAATTGATATTTGCTCTAAAGCTTCAAAAGGAAGCTGACGTTTATATAATAAGTTAGCATAACTAAGTCTGGCCTGGTCATATTCTGGCGATAAATCTAGAGCTCTTGATAATAAATATCCAGCGTCCTTGTATGCTCTAAATTTAATACCTATGTCTGCAAGCAACTTCATAGCATTAACATCAAGAGGATCATCTTTTAAATAATCTCGAAGAATTGGTTCAGCCTTTTTAAGCTTATTTTCAGCTATTAATTCAGCAGCTTCAATTAACTCAATTGGAATATTGTCTTTAGTATATTTTTTCAATTATCTTAAATAAAAAAGGCCGTATTAATAATACAGCCTTTTATAGGTTTAATTCTAACTATTAATTTAGTTTCCAGCTATATTTGACACCAAATGTAGTAGGCCTGTTAACAGTAGTTAATCTTTGTATATCTTCACTATTTATATAGAGTTCAGCGACTTCGTCAAAAATATTGTCCATATAGATTTGAACTGATGCATTTTCTCCAAAAGTGGTAGTGAATGAGATATTTGCAATTCCATAGGAATCTTGCATTTCTCTATCATCATAGAAAAGGTCATTCCACATCTCATCAACAAAGACATAATTAAACTGGATATTAGAAGTATCAGAAGTATCTATATTTACAGTCACGTTATATTTAGTATCTGGAGTAAATGGAAGGTCTTGCCCATCACGTGCCTCAACAGCTCCTCTTAGAACATAATCTTCTTTCAATTTAGCTTCATTATTAGCATAACCAAAAGCTATAGTAGTAGTATCACTAACAACATATTTAGCATCAAGCTCAAAACCATTACTATTAGCTTTACCAATATTATCAACTAATCCAAGTAGAGAAATAGATGAGTCAAACCAACCCAGCTGAATATCATCCCAATCCATTTGATACATTGCGCCATTCAGTCTTAGTCTTCCATTCATTGATATAGATTTAAAACCAAATTCAGTACTCGTTAAAAAGTCAGCATCGTAGGTGGCACCAAGTTGTGAGGTTCTATTTGCACCACCAGGTCTATAACCCTCAGATCTTGTTATATAAATCATAGAGTTATTGTCAATTTGATAGGCTAAGTTAAACTTAGAAATACTGTCGCTACCATCATAAACAGAGTTAACATTATCTACTCTGGTTGTACTTCCTAAAATATAATTAGGCCAAAAAACTGTTCCTACAAAGCCTTTTAGAGTTGTTTCATTATCAAACTTTCTATGTCCTAAAGTTAACTCCAATTTATCATTAATTTGATAATAAACTTCACCAAATACAGCAGATTCGTCTTCGACTCTAACTTGATCAGTTTGAAAATACAGATCAGTTGAACCTGGAACAGCTGCCTCAGGATTCATAGCAGGTACATGCCACTGTGAATCGAATTCAGTAACATTTTCAGTTTGGAATGCTCCAATTATCCAATTAAATTTATCGCCAGCTTTTGAGGAAAGTCTAATTTCCTTTGTGTCGTATTCTTGATGTGTATCGTTTTCAAATTGAATACTAGGATCAACACATGGTCCAAAGTAATATTCGTAACAGGTATAATAACCTTCAACATACCCATCTATTGAGTAATGTGAATAATCGCTAAGAACTTCGAAGTCCCTATCAAGACTGGATGTTGTAAATACGAGATCAGCAAAACCAAGATCACCAGTTAAAGTTGTAGAAAATCTTGTCCATTCATCATGAGATTTATCATCATAAAATCTGCTTACATTGTATGTTCCCAGTTCATCAGGATTATG
>CABYPB010000003.1 GCA_902520725.1 uncultured SAR86 cluster bacterium
ATGGATCCACAGAAGAAGGGACCATGGAGGAGTAATTTTTTTAGATGTCAGAGATATTAAAGGCATTTGCCAAGCAGTAGTTAATCCGGATAACAAGCAATCTTTTAAATTAGCAGAATCAATAAGAAATGAATATGTTGTTCAAATCAAAGGAGTTGTCAGAAACAGACTTGAAGGAACAATTAACAAAAATATGCATACAGGTGAAATTGAAATAGAAGTGCAGGACATAAAAATATTAAGTAAAGCAAAAACACCAGTATTTCCAATTGATGAATATCAAGAAGTAAATGAAGATGTAAGACTAAAAAATAGAGTTCTTGATTTAAGAAGACCAGAAATGAATGAGCGTATTATTACAAGATCAAAAATCACTTCTTTAATAAGAAATTTCTTAGATAAAAATGATTTTCATGAAATAGAAACACCAATCTTAACTAGAGCAACACCTGAAGGTGCTAGAGATTATATTCTTCCTAGTAGAGTTCAGCCAGGAAGCTTTTATGCATTGCCTCAATCCCCACAACTTTTTAAACAACTTCTTATGATAGGCGGCTTGAATAAATATTATCAAATTGCCAGATGCTTTCGTGATGAGGATTTAAGAGCTGATAGACAGCCTGAGTTCACACAAATAGACATAGAAGCATCATTTCTTGACCCGGAAGAAATTATGTCAATTGGCGAGAAGATGATTAAAAATATTTTTAAAGAGTTTTGTAATGTATCTTTAGATAACTTTAAAGTTATAGATTGGCATGAATCTATGAGAGATTATGGTTGTGATAAGCCTGACTTAAGAATTCCTTTAAAACTTATAAATATTGCAGACGAAGTGAAAGATGAAGAATTTAAAGTTTTTTCTGAACCTGCAAAAAATAAAGATTCAAGAGTTGTTGCGCTTAAAGTGCCTAATGGTAATTCATTATCAAGAGGACAGATCGATGAATACACAAAATTTGTTTCAAAGCTTGGTGCTAAAGGACTAGCATATATAAAGATAAATGATGTAAATGACTTAGAAAATGGTATTCAATCTCCCATATTAAAGTTCTTAAAATCAGAGACAATTGAAAATATAATAAAAACATTGGACATCCAAACAGATGATTTAATATTTTTTGGTGCTGGTAAAGAGTCTGTAGTTAATTTATCAATGAGTAGTTTAATCAAAAAACTTGGTGAAGATCTAAATCTTTATACTGCAAAATGGGCACCATGTTGGATTACAGATTTCCCTATGTTTGAGCGCAATAAGGAAGGCGAGCTGACACCATTACATCATCCATTTACTCTTCCCAAATGTTCAACAAAAGAATTAACTGATAATCCAATTAATGCAATTGCACATGCTTATGATGCAGTTTTAAATGGATATGAAATAGGTGGCGGATCTTTAAGAATTTATGATACTAAAATGCAAAAAATGATTTTTGATATCTTAAATATATCTGAAGAAGAAGCTCAAAATAAATTTGGATTCTTGTTAAAGGCACTTTCATCCGGTTGTCCTCCTCATGGAGGTATTGCCTTTGGGTTAGATAGGATAGTTATGTTGGTAACAGATACAACAAATATAAGGGATGTTATAGCTTTTCCAAAAACACAAAGTGCTGCATGTCTCTTAACAGATGCTCCAAGTAAAGTGGAACAAGAACAACTTGAAGAATTAAAAATCTTAAGCACCTACAAGGAAGAATAATTTATGGCTGGTCATTCAAAATGGGCTAACATAAAACACAGAAAAGCTAGGCAAGATGCATCTAGAGGTAAAGTTTGGACAAAAGTTATAAGAGAAATAACTGTTGCCGCAAAAGGTGGACCAGATCCTGATGACAATCCAAGACTTAGATTGGCTCTTGAAAAAGCTAATTCCGCAAACATGCCCAAGGATACAATTAAGCGTGCAATTGAAAAGGGGTCAGGTACCGGCGAAACTGGAACATTAGAGGAAATAATTTTAGAGGGATATGGTCCTGGTGGAGTTGCAATTCTTGTTGAGACTATGACTGATAATAGAAATAGAACCGTATCGGATGTCAGACATGCATTTTCAAAATTTGGAGGTAATCTTGGTACAGATGGATCAGTTGCTTATTTATTTAAAAAACTTGGTTTAATTCACATATCAAAAGATTTTTCTGATGAAAAGTTGATGGATTTAGTTATTGAATCAGGTGCAATTGATTATACAGAGGAGGAAGAATTTTTCGAAGTAATTACTGATGCCAATAATTTTAATGATGTTCTAGAAATATTTAAAAAAAATGAGGTCGAATATATTAATGCGCAATTAAGTCTTAGAGCTGAAACATCTGTAGATATCGATCATGAAATGTCAGAAAAAGTTTTAAATATAATGCAATTTATGGATGATTTAGATGATGTACAAGAGGTGCATACAAATGCAGAATTTCCAGATGACTTTGAGGCGAAAGATAACTAATGTCTATCAATTCACGAAATAAAGGCGCAGCTTTTGAAAGACAAATTGCAAATGCACTGATTGAAGATTTAAATTTAATAAATCCCGTGAAAAGAATTCTAGAACAAACAAGAACCAAGGAACTACCAGATTTGATGCTTGGAAGGTGGTGTATCGAATGTAAAGCATATGGATCAGGTGCAGAGCCAAGACCTGACTGGTGGGATCAAGTGCTTGCATCATCAAAGGCAGATAATTTAAGACCTGCATTAGTTTATAAATTTAACAATAGACCAATAAAGGTTCGCATTCTTGCAAACTCTATTAACAAAGATATTAAAAATAATCTTGTCACTGTAGACCTACTATGGCCTGATTTTATTCAAATAATATTAGAACTCTTTCAAAAAGATATCGAATTGCATGAACAAAATTATCAAGTGTAATGACCTAAACATAACAACTTATATTGAAGATACAGATTTTCAGGGATTTGTATATCACGCCAATTATTTAAAATTCTTTGAAAGAGCTAGATCAGATTTTCTTTCACAAAATAAGATTTCACAAAAAGCCCTAAGAAAAAATAATTTAGCCTTCGTTGTAAAAAAAGTTAACATGAACTTCATTTCTGCTGCAGAGCTTGGTTACGATTTGATTGTAAAAAGTTCAGTAGAAAAAAAATCTAATGCAAGAATGATATTTTCTCAAAAAATAATTAATTCAAGTAATAAAAACTTTGTAGAAGCCACGATTGATGTTTGTCTTATAAATCTAATTACAAAAAAGCCACAAAAGTTCCCAGATGATTTATTATTAATTTTTGAATAGGATAAATTATGGACGATATTTCAGTTTTAAATCTTTTTTTAGAAGCAGGACTTGTTGTGAAGATTGTCATGCTTCTTTTATTTATTGCTTCAATACTCTCTTGGATAGTAATTGTTGAGAGATACAATTTTTTTAACAAAATTAAAAATTTAAATAGCAATTTTCTTCAAAAATTTTGGAATGGGGAGGATTTAGATAAATTATATAAAGAAATTTCTAGTGACGAATCTATGTACGGTGCTATGAGTTTATTTAAAAACTCTTTTGATGAATATAAAAGTATGAATTTTGATCAAAACAATAATGAGCTTGATCTTGAAAGTATAAATAGAACAATGAGAGTATCAATTGCTTCAGATGAAGAAGAAATGAATAAACATTTACCATTTTTAGCAAATGTTGGGTCTGTAAGTCCCTATGTTGGCTTGCTCGGAACCGTGTGGGGGATAATGACTTCTTTCCAAGGTTTATCAGATGCAACTCAAGCAACTATTAATGCTGTAGCTCCAGGTATATCTGAGGCCTTAATTGCAACAGGGATGGGTCTATTTGCAGCAATACCTGCAGTTGTGGCATTCAATAAATTTACTGCTGAATCAGAAACAATAAGTCAAAATACATTAATTTTTGCAGAGGAATTAGCAAGCATATTTTATAAACAATCTATTAAAAAATAATGATTTACAGGCTAGCTAAGAAAAAAAATCTTAAGGCTGAGATTAATGTAGTCCCATATATAGATGTAATGCTCGTATTATTAATAATCTTTATGGTTCTCTCACCTCTTTTAATCCAGGGTATAGAGGTAAACTTACCCAAAACAGATACAACCAAAATGAGTGTACAAAGTGAACCACTTGTTATCTCTATAAATAAAGATGGTAACTATTTTATTAATATTGGGGACGAATCTTTATCAATTGATCTAAATGAATTGAAGAGAAAATCAAAAGTTATTTTTGATGCTAATCCAGAAATAGAAGTTGTTTTTCAAAGTGATAAGAATGTTCCATTTGATTCTGTTGCAAAGGCAATGGCATCAGTTCAAAGCATAGGGATAACAAAGATAGGTATAGTAACTTCAGGATATGAAAGTAAATAAAGTCTATTTAGAAGCCTCTTTTGTATCTTTTATAATTCACGGAATTATTATTTTATATTTATTAGGTTTTTTTTATTTTGAATCTCAACAAAGATCTGTTTTAAGTAAACCAATCAATGTAAATTTAATATTCGAACAACCTAGCAAAAAGAATGACAACAAAAAACAGGTTCAAAAAATTGTAAAGAATGTAAACGAGTCCTCTCAAAAAATAGCTCAAAGCAGCAGTGAAGAAGAATCAATCTCATTTGATTCACTTATAGAATCAATAAGCCCAGAAGACCTTTTAAAAGAAGATATTTTAATATCATTGGAATCGGAGCAGAATCAGATAGAGATATATAGCTCATTAATTATCCAAACTATTCAGTCAGCATGGCGAAAACCAATAAATATACAAGATAATCTAGTATGTGATTTAAGAATATCAGTCAATAAAAATGGAAGAGTTATCAATACAAATCTAATCAAAAGTAGCGGAAATATTAGATTCGATAATTCTGCATTAAAAGCTGTTGAGCGAGTAGAAACTTTTAATTTTTTTGATAGAATTCCCTTGAATATCTATTCATCTAATTTTAAAAATATTGTTATAACCTTTAACCCATCATGAAAAAGATATTACTTATAATATTTTTTTCTAATTGTTCTTTTTCTGAACTTATTCTTGAAATAACACAAGGAACTGAGGATCCTTTCAGGGTAGCAATTATTGAATTTCAGGGATCAAATGAAATATCTAAAGACATTCATGAAATTATCAAAAATAATTTAAAAAGATCAGGTGAGTTCACAATTTTTGATAACGATGATTTGTTATCAACTCCAAAGTCTGAGAACGATATTATTTTTAATGATTTTAAAATATTAAATATAGACTATCTTGTAATAGGCAATATTGTTAATGACAAACTTAATATTACTTCTGAATATAAAGTCTTTGATATTAAAAAAAGTAAAAAGGTTAGGTCGTCTACCATTTTTGGTATTCCTAATAAAAACAGACAGCTAGCACACTACATAAGTGATGGAATATATGAAGAGATTACAGGCATTAAAGGCATAGCTTCCACAAAAATATTATATGTTACAGAAAATGAAGATTTCAAACTTATAGTTGCAGATGCCGATGGTAAAAATGAACAGGTATTATTAGAGAGTTCAGAGCCCATTATTTCTCCATCTTGGTCACCTGATTCAAAAAAAGTAGCATATGTTTCATTTGAAACAGGCATGGCTAAAGTATTTGTTCAAGATATAGCAACTGGAAAAAGAGACGTCGTAATAAAGAACTCTTCACAGATAAGTTCTCCTGCATGGTCTCCAGATGGAAAGTTTCTTTCCTTAACGATGTATCAAGATGGTAATGCAGAAATTTATATTTTAAATTTGCAAAACAAAAATTTAACAAGACTAACCAATCATTATGCAATTGATACCGAATCATCATGGTCAAAAAAAGGTTCAAAAATAATGTTCACATCTGGTAGATCTGGCTCACCACAGCTTTATGAGATTAATTTAAGACAATCCAACGCAAGACCAAAAAGAGTAACATTTGATGGAAACTATAATGCAAAAGGATCATATTTACCAAATAATGAGGGTATAGTTTTTGTTCACAGAGCAGATGTTAATTTTCAAATCGCAATCAAATATTTTGATGAAAATTTTATTAGGCCACTTACTGAATCGCAAATGGATGAATCCCCTAGCATTTCTCCTAACGGAAATGTTATAGTCTATGCTATAAGAGAAGAGGGCATGGGACTGCTTTCAGGTGTTACTTTAAGTGGGGCAAAATTCAAGCTTCCTGCTTCTGAAGGAGCTGTAAGAGAGCCATCATGGTCAGGTTTTTTAAGATAATTTAAATGGAGTAAGTATGTTTATTTTTAAGAATAAAATAAATTTTTTAATAGTCGTAATTTTCTTATCATCATGTTCAAGCATGAATATTACAGAAGAAAATGTCTATTCGGATAATGTTAAAACAGTAAAAGCATCGTCTTCAATGCCTGAAAATATTAATCTTGATAGTATGGCAATTTTTGCAAATGCCACTGTTTATTTTGAGTTTGATAAGTCATCTTTAACAAGTAAATCTATCCAAACGCTTAAAAGCGCTGTTGATGCATTAAATGAAAATACATCAATTAAAGTTACTTTATCAGGACATGCGGATGAGAGAGGTACAAGAGAGTACAATTTAGCACTAGGTCAAAGAAGGGCTGAATCTGTAAGTGATTATCTTGTCCTAAATGGTATAAATAAAAGCAGAATTACAGTAAAAAGTTTTGGAGAAGAAAAACCTTTGGCATATGGTCAAGATGAATCAAGCTATGCTAAAAATAGAAGAGTAGAAATTAACTAATTAATGAAGACTAGAATTCTTTTCTTATTCTTTATTTTTTTTATTTTTTCTATAGATGCAGAGGAGAATGAGACTGCAAAAACTGATATTTTATTTTTAAAAATTCAGGAATTAGAATCGGAGTTAGCTGAATTAAGAAATAAGATAGAATCTCAAAATTATCTTATTGAAAAATTAATCAACGAATCTATTGAACCTAATTCTTCTTTAGGCTCTGAAGATATCCAAGATATTGCTATTGGTACGGATATAAGATTTAAAGGTATAGAAGATCCCAGCAGTAAAGAGCAAGTTTATAGTGCTGCTATAGAAGCTTTAGAAGCACAAGATTATGACAAAGCGTTTGCACTATTTAATTTTTTTGTAAAAAGTTTTACGGATGAAGAAAAGAGACCTCTATCTTTTTTTTGGCTTGGAGAGATTTGCTTTATGAATAATGAGCTAGATAATTCAAAAAATTTTTTCATGGAATTAATAAGTTCTTACCCCAATCATTACAGAGTTCCTCTAGCTCATAAAAAAATTGGTGATATTTATTTAAAATCAAAACAAGTTGATGAAGCAAAAGATAAGTATAATTTTGTAGTTAGAGAGTATCCAAACAATACTGCATCATCATTGGCCTTGCAGTTATTGAAAAATATGGAATAATCTCCATCTTTTAGTATGTATTACTTCGGGTCGCTAGCTCAGCTGGTAGAGCAGTTGGCTTTTAACCAATTGGTCACAGGTTCGAATCCTGTGCGACCCACCATTCATGAGGCATAATGTTCTTATGAAATTAAAAGATTTAATTCTTGCCAGTTTTTTATTCTTTTTAGTTCTTTCATCATGGTATGTCTTAAGAGCAGTAAGAAATGAATTAGCTGTAGAGAACTATAGTCAAGATTTTTTGATAATCCTTCTTGCGTTCACAGCTCTGGTAATGTTTGTTATTAATCCTATATATTCATGGATTGCATCAAGATCTAACTTTAAAAAGATAATCGTTTATTGTTACTCTTTCTTGATATTAAATCTTTTCTTTTTTTTGATGTATTCAAGGTCACTTACTTCTGAAAATATTACTGAAACCATATGGTTAGGCAGAGTTTTTTATATATGGGCTAATGTATATTCCTTCTTTGTAGTATCAATTTTTTGGGTATTAATTATAAATTTATATAGAAATTATAAATCTAGAAAGTTTTATGGATTCATAATGGCTGGAGGTTCAATTGGAGCAATCTTTGGATCTGAGCTTGCCATAAGACTATCTGAGTCTTTTGTAAGTTCTGGATTAGAATTATTTGTATTGTCAGCTTCAATATTGTTATTGCTTGCTATGTTTGTGGCTGTATATATTTTTAATTCAACTGATTCTATTAGCTTGTCGCAGAAAGTTGGAGGAAACAGTTTCGACCCTATAAAAAATATTATGACAAAAGGCGATATAAGATTAGTAGCATCTTACTCTTGGTTATTTACTTTTTTAATGACTATACAGTGGATTTGTGCTATTCCAATAGTAGAGTCATATTCAGACCTTTCTCCAAAGAGAATCGAATTATTTGGAAGAATAGAGCAATTAGTGTCTCCTCTAACATTATTATCTCAGGTATTTTTAACATATTTTGTTATTTCATTTCTTGGAGTAAGAATAATTCTTATTTTATATGGAGTTATCTTCACTATAGTTTTTCTCTTGTATGGTTTTTTTCCTACCGTTGGAGTAGTTGTTCTATCTCAAGCACTTTTAAGAGTTTTTGAGTATGCATTTAATAAGCCTAGCAGAGAAATTGTTTATAGTGGACTAGACAAAAATGATAGATACAAATCATCAGTATTTATTGATACCTTCTTAACACGATTTGGAGATTTGACCGGGAGTTTCTATATTGGAATTGGTAAATTAATAGGTATTGGAATAAGCTCGATGCCATTTTTTAGTATACCCATTGCAGGATTTCTATCTTTAGTAGGGATAAAAATTTTTTCTAAAGAGAGATTTAAAGACCTCTAGAATTGTTAAGATTTTTTTTGATTTCGACTATTTTATTCATAAGACTTTCAGATACCTGAAAATTATTCTGAGTAAGTTGAAGAGCAAACTCGAGTTGGTTTAGCGCTCTATCATCCTGACCCAGCAGAATAAAATATTCTGCTCTACTTTGATGGTAACCAATTATATTTTGGCTATTTCGTTGTATTTCTGAAAGAAGCAGCCAGAGTTCAGGATCATCATTCTTTCTCAATAACTGATCTCTGATAATTTCTTCAGACTCAAAATATCTCTCCATCGCAAGAAGCACCTTAGATTTAGAAATAGATAACGGATAATTTTTTGGAGAAATCTCTAGGAACTTATTAACTAAAATAAGAGCCTCATTTAATTTGTTGTATGAAAGAAGAATGTCTACTTTAGTTGTATTTATAACAAGATTTTTAGGATATTTTTGAATTAATTTATTCAATAATTCTATGCTTTTTTCAAAATTGTTATTTTTATTATAAGCCAAAGCTAAGCCATAAATATTTGCATCGGACGGATTATCATTAACTTTTGATTGAAAAAATCTCAGTGAATTTGATGGAATATTTTCATAATAAACTTCTAACCTAGCTTTCATCAAACCAAACTCCAATGAATCTTTTTTTGTTCCTTCCTCGGAGATGCCTTCTGCTGAATTAAAAGCATCACTTATTCTTGATGATGATAAGGGATGAGTAAGCAAAAATTCTGGTGGTAAATCGCCAGATAAACGTCTAAGTTCGTTCATATTTTCAAACATTTCGCCCATAGATTTTGGGTTATAACCAGCCTTAACTAAATTTGCAAAACCAACTCTATCAGCTTCTCTTTCGAATAATCGGCTATATCTCAAGTTTTGTGATTGAAGAAATGCAGGCCCTACAGATATTGCATTTGGATTATTACTTATTAAAGCAATTGCTATAGACGACACCATTACCAAGGCTGATGCTAAATTGCTATCTTTAGATTTAAGAACATTTCTTGCAAAATGTCTTTGACTTAAATGTGCTAATTCATGAGCAAGAACTGAAGAAAATTGACCCTCGTTATCGGCATTTAAAAATAATCCGCCATTAATACCAATAACACCTCCTGGGGCAGCAAAAGCATTTAATGAATCATCATCAATTAACAAGATATTAAAATATCTATCACTTACCTGACTATATTCAGATAATCTATAGATAAGATGTTCAGTATATTCAAATAAAAGAGGATCAGATATTAATGGCGCCTGCGAATATATTTGTTCGAGAAACATCTCTCCAATTGCTTTTTCTTGAGCAGCAGAAACAGCTCCTGAAACTCTGTCACCAAGCTCAGGTAAAATAATTTCATTTGATGTTCCATCCTGACCATTAACATTAACAGTTAAAATGAGAACATTGATTATGCAAAGAAAAATTTTCATTTTTATAGTATTTATTAATTTTAACTTAGAACAATAAAATCCAAAGAAAGTTTATTATTTATAATCAATATACCTGATTAGCAATTTTCTGTTAAATCTTATATATAATGTGTAAGTAATGATAAAACATTTGAACAATTTCTTTAAACGAATATTTAATAATGAAGAAACAGTAATTTTTTCATTAATTATTCTATTTAGTCTAATTATTTTTAGCTTTTTTATTGAAGTGTTAACACCATTTATTATAAGCATAATAGTTGCATATTTATTGGTTGGTCTTCAAAAGAAGATTGAGTCATATAATATTTCTGAATCACTTGCGATGATTCTTTCTTTTTCAATATTTATAATAATTGGTGCTGCAATGTTTACATGGTTAATTCCTTTAATTTATGTTCAACTTCAGTCTTTTGTTTTAGATATTCCAAGATTATTTAATGATTTTTTGAATTTTGTTTCTACCATGCCCGCAGCATTTCCAGATCTAGTCGATTCTGATCAAATCTCAGTTTTTTTCCAAGCAGTTTCGTCTGAGTTGACTTCAATAACTCAAAATTTAGTAAATTCATCAATTGCAGGAATTCAAAGCACCATAACAGTACTTTTATACATTATGCTATTTCCAATATTGGTATACTTTTTTTTATTTGATAGAAAAAATATCATTGAGGGATGTTTAAAGATTATTCCTGGTGACAGAGCTATGCTGACTCAAGTTTGGTCAGAAATGGATGTGCAATTGAGTAATTATGTTAGAGGAAAAGTTTTTGAGATAGTTATTGTTGGAATTGCTGCAGCATTATTATTTGCTTCTTTTGGCCTTAATTATGGTGCTCTGCTTGCAGTTTTAGTTGGGTTGTCTGTACTTATTCCTTTTGTTGGCGCATTTTCTGTAACTATCCCAATAGTCATTATAGGCCTTCTTCAATTTGGACTTGGAACACAATTTTATTTACTAATTGGTTTATATTTATTACTTCAATTTATTGATGGAAATTTATTAGTACCGTTAATTTTTTCTGAGGCTGTAAAACTTCATCCAATTGTAATCATTCTTGCAGTATTTATTTTTGGAAGCATGTTTGGATTTTGGGGTGTATTTTTCTCTATACCATTAGCAACTTTTATTAAAGCTGTATGGAATTCATGGCCAGGCATGTCATCATCCTCAGTAAGCAATGATCAATAAGCTTTGGTTTGCATTATTAATAAACTGTTCTTTTATTATGGCTAATGAAAATTATGGAATTGTGGTTCATGGAGGAGCTGGAGTTTTATCAAATCTTAGTAGTGAGCAACAGCAGATAATTGAAAAAAAGGTATCTGAGACTTTGATCTCTGCATACAAAATTCTACAAAATGGTGGGTCTAGCTTAGATGCTGTTGAATTTGCCGTATCTGAATTTGAAGATTCTCCTTTGTTCAATGCTGGAAGAGGATCAGTTTATACATCCGAAGAAGTTCAAGAAATGGATGCATCTATTATGTTTGGCCTAGACAGGTCTGCTGGAGCTGTTGCATCAGTTAAAAAAGTTAAAAATCCAATAAGATTAGCTAGGAAAGTTTTTGAAAAAACTGAACATGTTTTATTAGTTGGGGATGGAGCAGAAGCATTTGCTAAATCTATTGGAGAGCCTATAGTAGATCCAGAATATTTTTATTCAGAAAAAAATTTACAAAGATTAAGAAAAGTAAAAAGTAAACTTGTTCAAAATCAATTAATACAAGACAAAATTGGAACAGTTGGAGCTGTAGCGCTTGATAAGAGTGGCAATATTGCTGCAGCAACATCGACTGGGGGAATGACTAATAAAATGCCTGGTAGAATTGGAGATACTCCTATTATTGGTTCAGGTACATGGGCTCAGAATGAAATATGTGGTGTTTCTTCAACAGGACATGGAGAGTTTTTTATAAAATTTCAAATTGCTAAGGAGGTTTGCACAAGAATTGAATATTTAAATCAATCTCTAGCAGAATCTGCAACCGATGTTATTGAAGAACTCAAAAAAATTGGTGCCACTGGAGGTTTAATTGCTATCGACAAAGATGCAAATATCTCAACACCGTTCAATACAGATGGAATGATTAGAGGGAGTATTACAAATAGATCTGAATTAAATTTTGCAATTTACTAAAGGTTTTTTGTTTCTTCAAGAACTTCATCTACATGACCTTTTACTTTTACCGATCTCCACTCTTTAACAACCTTACCTTCTTTGTTAATTAAAAACGTTGATCTATCAACACCCATATATTCTCTTCCATACATAGATTTCATTTTCATTACATCAAATGATTTGCACATTTTTTCATCAGGATCTGACAAGAGTTCAAAAGGAAATAACTGTTTGAGTTTAAAATTTTCGTGGGATTTAACACTATCTCTTGAAACCCCCAATATCTCTGTATTTAACTTTTTGAAGTTTTTATAGTTATCCCTAAAATCTTGTCCTTCGGTCGTGCAGCCGGGAGTGCTGTCCTTAGGATAAAAATAAATTACCAAATTTTTACCATCAAAATCTTTATTTGAAAGCGTTAAGCCACTTGTGGAGTCCCCTTTAAAGGCAGGACATTTCTTTCCTTCAATTTTTTTTACCATTGTTTTTCCTTATGACAGTTTTTTAAAAAAATAGTGTATAGTCTTATTTTTACTTAATTATAAAATGATGCAACCTCTAAAGGGAAGTTTAGTTGCCCTGGTCACACCAATGGATCCCGATGGTGGGGTGGATTATGATTGCTTAGATAAATTAATTGAATGGCATATAGAAGAAGGTACTAATGGAATTGTATCTGTTGGTACGACTGGAGAATCAGCGACTGTTGATTTTGATGAACATATAGACGTCATCAGTCATACGGTAAATTATGTTGATAAAAGGATTCCAGTAATAGCTGGAACAGGTGCCAATTCGACATCAGAAGCCTTAGATTTAACATTAGAATCAAAAAAAGTTGGCGCTGATTATGCACTACTAGTAACTCCTTATTACAACAAACCAAATCAAAGAGGTTTAATACAACACTATACAAAAATAGCAGATTCTGTAGATATTCCACAAATACTATATAACGTTCCATCAAGAACAGCTTGCGATCTTCTTCCAGATACAGCAATGATTTTGTCGAATCATAAAAATATTGTTGGAATTAAGGAGGCAGTTAATCAGACTCAAAGGTTTAAAGAACTTGTTAGAATTTCTAAGTCGAATGATACTTTTAAAGTATATTCCGGTGATGATTCTACTTTCTTACAATTCTTAAAAGAGGGTGGCCATGGTGTTATTTCTGTTGCTGCAAATGTAATACCAAAAGCAATATCTAGTATTTGTTTAGCTATTAGAGACGAAAATATTGAAGATGCTAATGAAATAAATAAAAAATACTCAGAGTTATATGACTTACTTTTTATTGAATCTAATCCCATTCCAGTGAAATGGGTCTTATATAAGATGGGTCTAATAAGAAATTCGTTACGATTACCCTTAGTAAGCCTTGATAAGAAATATGAAGAAAATATAATGTCGGAAATGTTAAAATTAAAACTATTATGAAAAATCTTTTTTCGCTTTTTATTCTAATCCTAGGATTAAGTTCTTGTTCAACAATTAGTGGGCCAGATGGATATTTCCCTGATACAAAATATGATTTTCTTGAAGAAGAGATTGAAGAAAACATTGCGTTACCGAGCTCTCTTTCAGAACCTAAATCAGAGAATCATTACCCTGTAATAAATCTAGAAAATTTTGATAATATTCTTGAAGTTCCAAAACCTAGACAAATATTTGCATCTTCTGGAAATAGCAGTGTTCAGCTTAGAAGGCTTGGCGAATTAATGTGGATATACATAGAAACTTTGCCATCAACCTCTTGGCCAATATCAAAGAACTACTGGGACACATCTAAATATCAGGTTATGAGTGCTGATCCTATATCTGGTGAAATTGAAATTGATTTTGATTTGGAAACAAAACTACAGATGAAAGTTGAGCATGGTATAAAAGAGGCTTCAACAGAAATATTCTTATATCAAGTAAATAAGGGCAATGGAAACATTCAGAGCAATCCTGAATTTGTTCAATCGGAGCTTGAGAAAATTGTAGAGTATTTTGCAGAATCAATTAATAATTTCTCAGGAACGTCATTAGCAGCTCAAAATCTAAATGAAATGAAAAAAGCTAATATATTTACTGAAAATGGAAAAACGGTTATTTCTCTTGATCTAAATTTTGACCGTGCTTGGTCATCAGTTAGTAGAGCTCTCATAGCAGCTAATATAATAACTAATGATAGAGACAGGACTAATGGCATATTCTTTGTAAGTTACGCAAAAGAGGAAGAAAGAGGTTTATTTGGTTTATTTGGAGGAAGATCCAATAGCGAAAATCCTGGAGATATAGTTCTTGGTGAAGAATCACAGTTCGAAATAACAATAATAGAAGAGAATGGAAAAAGTTTTGTAAGAGCAATTTCAAAAGATGGTAATATTGAAGATTCAGAACAACTTTTATCAAAAATTAACGAGTCTTTAAGCTAATGAAAAAAATAAATGAAATAACAAAAGGTAAAGCAAAGTCAATGTTTACCACTGATAATGAAGATCAACTAATAATGCATTTTAGTGATGACACTTCTGCTTTTGACGGAAAAAAGAAGGAAGCGCTTCTAGGAAAAGGAGCTGTTAATAATCAATTTAATGCTTTTATTATGGAGCACTTAAAAGAAAATGGAGTTGAAACTCATTTGATTGAAATGATCGATAGCACAGATTCACTTGTTTATAAGCTTGATATGTTTCCTATCGAATGTGTTATACGAAATAGGGCTTCTGGTTCAATTTGCAAAAGACTAGGAACTGAGGATGGGCTTGTCCTTGATAGTCCTTTATTTGAATTTTTTTTAAAAGATGATGACTTAGGCGATCCATTAATAAATGATGAGCATATTCTTTCATTTGGTTGGGCTAATATGAATCAAATAAAAGAAATGAAGAAACAAACATACAAAGTTAATGAAGTACTTTCAAAACTTTTTCTTGAGTCAGGTCTTATATTGGTAGACTTTAAGGTCGAGTATGGTGTTTACAATGGAAAAATCATTCTAGCTGATGAATTCACTCCAGATGGTTGTAGATTATGGGATTCACAAACCATGAAAAAAATGGATAAAGATCGTTTTAGACAAGGTTTGGGTGATGTTGTTGAGTCATATCATAAAGTAGCAGACAGATTAGGAATGAATATAGAAACTTGACTAAATTAGTCAGGTATTTATAATCGGCACGTGAGATTAACGACAAAAAGCAGATATGCTGTTAGCGCACTTACTGAATTGAGCTTTTTGCAATCTTCTGGACCGGTATCTTTAAGTGATATTTCTCTAAATCAAAATATAGAAATCACTTATTTAGAACAAATCTTCAGAAAGCTTCGAATAGCTGGAATTGTAAAAAGTATTAGAGGAAGAAACGGTGGATATTTATACGCCAAAGATCCTGCTAATATTTCGATTAAAGAAGTAATGCATGCAGTTGATGAAGTTCTAGATGCAACTAAATGCAATGGTACTTCAGCATGCCATAATGGTAAAAAATGTAGCACGCATGACTTATGGCATGAGCTTAATGTCTTAGTTGATGATTATTTAGATAAAATTACTATAAATAATCTTGTAGAAACAAATAAAAGCCCCAATATAGTGGTTAGAGAGATAAATTAGATGAGCACACAATCGACAATATATTTAGACTACGCATCTACAACTCCTGTGGACCCAAGAGTTGCAACAAAGATGATGGAATTTCTTACTCCTGAAGGTGAGTTTGGTAATCCAGCATCTAGATCTCATAGGTTTGGATGGAAAGCAGACGAGGCTGTTGAGGAAGCAAGATCGCACGTGGCAAATCTTGTTAACTGCGATCCAAGAGAAATAGTGTGGACTTCTGGAGCTACAGAGGCAGATAACTTAGCTATTAAAGGTGTTGCTAGATTCTACAAATCTAAAGGTAATCATATAATTACTTCAAAAATTGAACACAAAGCTGTGCTTGATCCATGTAGGCAACTAGAAAGAGAAGGTTTTGAAGTCACGTATTTAGATCCAGATGAGGGAGGAATTATAAGTCCCGAAGCTGTTGAATCTGCAATGAAGGACACAACAATCCTAGTATCTATAATGCATATCAATAATGAATTAGGTACAGTAAATGATCTCGTTAAGATTGGTAATATATGTAGAAAAAATGATGCCTTTTTTCATGTAGATGCTGCGCAAAGTACAGGAAAAACTAAGATTGATTTGGAAAATATTCCAGTTGATTTAATGTCTTTTTCTGCCCATAAGACATATGGACCAAAGGGTATTGGTGCTCTTTATGTAAGAAGAAAGCCAAGAGTAAGATTGGAAGCGTTAATTCATGGTGGCGGCCATGAAAGAGGCATGAGGTCCGGAACTTTAGCTACACATCAAATTGTTGGAATGGGTGAAGCCTTTCGTTTGGCTCAAGAGGAAATGAAAAACGATCATTCCAAAGTATCTGCATTTCATGAAAAGTTTCTAGAAAAAGTTAAAGAAATAGATCATGTTTATATTAACGGAGATATAAACAATAAAGTCCCTAATATTCTTAATGTAAGTTTTAATTTTGTCGAAGGAGAGTCATTAATCATGGGTCTTAAAGATATAGCAGTTTCTTCTGGTTCAGCTTGCACTTCTGCGAGTCTTGAGCCGTCATATGTTTTAAGAGCATTAGGGAGAAAAGATGAACTAGCTCATAGCTCAATTAGATTTTCGTTCGGAAGATTTACTAGTGATGAAGATGTAAATAACACTTTAGATATACTAGGAAATGTAGTTGATAGATTAAGAGAACTTTCACCCTTGTGGGAAATGCATCTTGATGGAATTGATTTAGATACAGTTGAATGGAGCACGCACTAGGAGTAACAAATGGCTTATAGCAGAAAAGTTGTAGAAAAATTTGAGAATACATTAAACAACCCAGAGGCATTTAAGGTTGGTAAGTTTGATCCAAAAGAAACCAATGTTGGAACAGGAATGGTTGGAGCGCCGGCCTGTGGAGATGTCATGAAGCTTCAAATAAAATGTGAGGCCAAAGGAAATACTCATGTTATTAAAGATGTAAAATTTAAAACATATGGATGTGGTTCAGCTATTGCATCTTCAAGTGAATTGGTAGAAATGTTGATTGGAAAAACTCTAGAAGAAGCTAAAGCTATTAAAAATATTGAAATTGTAAATGCATTAGAACTTCCTCCAATAAAGATTCACTGTTCTGTGCTAGCAGAAGATTCAATTAAGCAAGCAATAGAAGATTACGAAGCAAAACAATAATCTAGAATGGATACTTTTAACTCATCAGATCTTAATTTCTCTGACAGTGCCATCGAGCACTTTTCAAAAGTTCTTATCGATAGAGGAGCAGGTGAAGGGGTTAAATTAGGAGTTAAAGAGGCAGGATGTTCTGGATATGAATATACCTTTGATTTTGTTGATGAAGTTATTGACGATTTCATTAGTTTTGAAAAAAAAGGATGTAAAATATTTGTTGATGCAAAAAGCTTTAATTTTTTAAAAGGCAGTCTTGTCGACTATCAAGATGATGGTTTAAATAAAGGAATTAAGATTATTAATCCTAATGCTAAAGCAGTCTGTGGTTGTGGCGAAAGTTTTACACTTTAAGTTATGGCAAAAATAAAGATATGGCCTCATGAGGAAATATGCCCTAATGGAGCCGAAATTACCTCTCTTCCTGATGAGACTATTTGTGAAGCTGCTTTAAGAAATCATATTAAAATAGAACATGCTTGCGAAATGTCAGCTGCATGCACAACATGTCACTGTATAGTCAGAAAAGGTTTTGAAACATTGGATGAAGCTAGTGATATCGAGGAAGATTTATTAGATAAAGCCTGGGGACTTGAACAAACTTCGAGGCTCAGCTGCCAAGCGATACCTCCTGAAAACGAAGATATAGAGATAGAATTACCAAAATATAATATTAATATGGTTTCCGAGGATCATTGATGGAGACAGAAAAAATTAATTGGATAGACGTCTTAGAAATTGCTATACAGTTAAATGAAAAATTTCCAGAAATCGATCCTCAATGGATAAGTTTTCCTGATTTACATAAAAAAGTTAACGAACTAAATAACTTTATTGGCGATCCTAATAAATCCAACGAAAAAATTCTTGAAGCTATCCAAATGCATTGGATAGAAGAATACGAATAACTCTAATATAATACGCAATAAATTTAGGACATAATCATGGCTATTGAAAGAACATTATCAATTATAAAACCTGATGCAGTAGGAAAAAATATTATTGGAAAAATTATATCTAGATTTGAAGATAATGGTCTTTGCGTAGTTGCTGGAAAATTAATTCATCTTAATGATGAAATGGCATCTGGTTTTTATGCGGAACATGATGGAAAACCTTTTTTTGATGCTCTAAAGAGCTTTATGACTTCTGGACCGGTTTTTGTTCAAGTTCTTCAAGGTGAGGACGCAATTCATAAAAATAGAGAATTAATGGGTGCAACAAATCCTCAAGAAGCTTCAGCAGGAACAATAAGGGCTGATTTTGCACAAAGCATTGATGCAAATGCTGTTCATGGCTCAGATTCAGCTGAAAGTGCAATAAGGGAGATTGAGTATTTCTTTTCATCTGAAGAAATATTGAATAAGTAAATTGCAGAATAAAGTCAATCTTTTAGGACACTCTCTTGAGTCACTAGAAGATTTCTTTTTAGTAAATAATGAATCAAAATTTAGAGCGAAGCAGCTTCTAAAATGGATACATCAAAAGGGAATATTAGATTTCAATTTGATGACTGATTTTAACAAAGACCTTAGAAAAAAACTTAATTCAATTGCCTATATTCAACCCCCAACAATTTCTGAAGAACATGTTTCAAAAGAAGGCACCATAAAATATCTAATACAACTTGATTCTGGTTCTATGGTTGAAATGGTAGAAATTCCTGAAAAGAAAAGAAGAACATTATGTATTTCATCGCAGGCCGGTTGTGCACTTCAATGCACTTTTTGTGCTACTGGTGCTCAAGGCTTTGAACAAAACCTTGAAAGTCATGAAATCATTGGCCAACTCTGGTTATCAAATTTTCATAATAAGCACAATAAGCCTATTACGAACATAGTTTTTATGGGTATGGGAGAACCGCTACTCAACTTTAATCCAGTAATTGAATCAGCAAAAATTATGAAACATCAATTAGCTTATGGATTATCTAGAAAAAGAATTACAATTAGCACATCCGGTATAGTTCCAAAAATTGAAGAGCTGTTCGATAAAATTGATGTCTCATTAGCTATTTCTCTTCATGCGCCGGATGATGAATTAAGAGATGAAATAGTTCCAATCAACAATAAATATCCTATTAAGAATTTATTAAAAGCGTGTAAAGATTATTTGAATCATTACGAAAATAAAAGAAGTATTACTATTGAATATGTTCTTATTGAAAATGTTAATGACTCTATAG
Source organism: uncultured SAR86 cluster bacterium (assembly GCA_902520725.1). GTDB lineage: Bacteria > Pseudomonadota > Gammaproteobacteria > Magnimaribacterales > D2472 > SAR86A. The sequence continues at coordinate 19,693 of CABYPB010000003.1, forward strand.
AGCATGCAAAAAAATTATCAAAACTCTTATCTTCTATGTCATGCAAGATTAACTTAATACCTTTTAATAGTTTCAAGGGCTCAAATTATAGAAGACCAACAAATAAAAAAATTAAATTATTTAAAGATTATCTAATGAATAAAGGCTTTATAACAACCTTAAGAATCACTCGGGGTGATGAAGTTGATGGAGCTTGTGGACAACTAGTTGGAAATTTAAGCAATTCAATAAAAGGGAAGCATTTAATATCACATAAATCAATACAATGACTTACAAACTTAAATCAGCTTCCTCAGCAAAGATTGGAAAAAAATTTAAAGTAAAAAGGATTGAATTAGGCCTTTCAATAACTAAGGTAGCAGAAAAACTAGTCATTAATAAAAATTATTTAATGAGCATTGAAGAAGGCGATTATTCAATATTTCCAAGTGAATCCTTCGCAAAAGCATATTTTAAAAAATACTTAGAATATCTTGATATTGCAAACGATTTTCCCAGTATCTATGATAATAATCCTGAAAAGAAGCATAAAAAAATATCTAGAGAGATTAGATTTAATTCTTCATTAGAAAAAAACTTTCTTTACATAGCATCATCTTTATTGTTCGCTATTTTCATTTTTATTTACTTTATAATGAAAACAAATTCAATTGATAACAATTTAACTGAAAATCAAATCACTTCTTTTAAAGATATAGCTTTAATATATGACAAAGTAAATCAAAACAATATTACTATCATGACTGATGATAGTTCTAATATCGAAAATAAACTTTTACTTGAATTTATTGACGAGTGTTGGATTGAATTATATTTAGATGAAAAGCTTATAGAGGCTCAGAATTTCAAAGGTGGCGATACATACACCAAAGTCTTAAAACCGCCTTTTAAAATAGTCATCGGAAATGCTGATTCTATTAAAGGTACATATAATGGTGAATACATTGATTTTATTACTAATGCTAATAGACTTACTAAAGTAAATACAATTTATTTCTTAAATGAGCAACTGGATTAAACGAAAAAAAACGAAGGTAATTAAAGTTGGTAATGTTCCTGTTGGAGGGAATAATCCAATTTCGATTCAATCCATGACTAATACAAATACGTGCGATGTTGTTTCAACTGTAAAACAGATTAAAGATTTAGAAGCAGCGGGTGCTGACATTGTAAGAGTTTCAGTGCCAGGTTTTGATGAAGCAAAAGCATTTAAAGAAATAAAAAAAGCTGTAAGTATTCCTTTAGTAGCTGACATTCATTTTGATTACAAAATTGCACTAGAAGTTGCAGATATTGCTGATTGCTTAAGAATAAATCCTGGCAACATTGGCAAAGAAGATAGAGTAAAAGAAGTTATTAATGCTGCTCTTCACAATAATGTTCCAATAAGAGTAGGGGTTAATGCAGGTTCTTTAGAAAAAGATCTTCAAAAAAAATACGGTGAGCCCAATGCAGATGCACTTGTTGAATCAGCAATGAGACATGTTGAAATCTTAGACAAACTTAATTTTGATAATTATAAAATGAGTTTGAAAGCCTCTAATATTGAAATGACTGTCGAGGCATATCGTAAAATATCAAAACTAATTGATCAGCCACTTCATCTTGGTATCACAGAAGCAGGTAGTTACAGAGCTGGAACTGTAAAATCATCAATTGGTGTAGGTATGCTTTTGTCTGAAGGCATTGGAGATACAATAAGAATTTCATTAGCCTCAGATCCGGTTGATGAGATTAAAATTGGTTGGGATATCTTAAAAAGCCTTAACATTAGAAGTAGAGGTGTAAAAATTATTGCATGCCCAAGCTGTTCAAGACAAAACTTTAATGTCATTAATGTTGTCAATGAACTTGAAGAGCGTCTTGAGGATATTTCTGAAGATATCGAAGTCGCAATTATAGGTTGTTACGTAAATGGTCCTGGTGAGAGCAAAGCTGCAAATATTGGATTGACAGGAGCAAGCCCAAATAATCTTCTATATATAGATGGAGCTCCTAATAAGAAAATTTCAAATGCTAATTTGGTAGATGAGCTTGAAAATCAAGTTAGAAAAAAATTGATTAAGAATAAAATAGAATCTGAAAAGATTATTTTAAGGAGTTAAATTGGAAAAAATTCAATCTCTTACAGGTATGATGGACTTAATCGAAGATAAAGCTAATAAAGCAGATACAGCTAATGGCATTTTTTACACAGAAAATATATTAAAAGATATTTTCGAAACTTACTCGATTTTAGAAATTAGGACTCCGGCGTTAGAAGATTCTAGTTTATTTAAGAGATCTGTTGGAGATACATCCGATATAGTTAATAAAGAGCTTTATTCCTTTACGGATAAAAATGACAAAAGTATCACATTAAGACCAGAAGGGACTGCAAGTGTTATTAGATCAATAATTGAAAAGAAAATTGATAATGAATCAAACAAGTTTTGGTATCTGGGTCCAATGTGGAGATATGAGCGTCCTCAGAAAGGCAGATACAGGCAGTTTAGTCAGGCGGGTGTTGAAATACTTGGCTATTCAGAAGGAATTGCTGAATTAGAGATCGTTTCTATAATTTGTTCTATAAATAAAGCGCTAGGAATAGAAAATTCAATATTAAAAATAAATCATCTTGGTGATAAGGAATCCAAAGAAAAGTACTGTAATGCATTAAAAAATTTTTTAATGCCGCTATCGTCAAAGCTTGATAAAAAAGACATACAAAGACTCAATACTAATCCTCTAAGAGTTCTTGATTCAAAAAGCTCAGAAACCCAAGAAATTTTAAAAGATGCTCCAAAGATAAATGATTTTTTAACAGACCAATCTATAGATTTACTTAATTTGGTTAAAAATACATTCTCTGAAGAATGCAATATTGAAATAGATCACACATTAGTAAGAGGCTTAGACTATTACACAGGTTTTGTTTTTGAAGCAGTTTCTTCAGATCTAGGCGCACAAGATGCATACTTAGGTGGAGGAAGATACGATGACCTATGCAAACAACTTGGTGGAAAAGATCTTCCTGCCATAGGAATGGCTATTGGAATAGAGCGTCTTTCATTGTTAACAAAAACATATAAAAAAAACAGGACTTTAATTTCTTTCATAATTATATCTAGTAATTTAGAGCCAAAAGCATATAAAATAGCCCACAATTTAAGATCTATAAATAGCTCTATTGATATAGATGTTCAATTGTCTGATGGCAGTTTGAAATCAAAATTAAGAAGGGCAAACAAAGATAATGCTAGTTATGCATTTATCATTGGAGAGGATGAACTTAAGTCTGAAAACATTATAGTTAAATCGCTCAATGATGAAAATTCAGAACAGATTATTATGAATATTTCGGAGATAGAAAATTTTATCCAAAATATTAAATAAGGTAATTAAATATGAATAATGTATATGAAAATAACATGAGATTTTTGCCCTTGCTGAAGTTCATTGAAAAGTATCGAATAACTATAATATTGATTGTAATAACTATAATCCTAGCAATTACTTTTTCAATATTTTCAAACCAAATAGCAAAACAAAATAATTTAAAAGCTGCGTCTATATACTCAAGCTTTTTAGAAGAAATTTCATCTAGTGAGCCAGATAACTCTGAACTTAATGAAATTTTAGATAATTTATTAATGAACTATAAAAATACAGGATACACACAAATAGCTCTATTAAATAAGGCCTCTTTAGATGCTAGAAATAATAATTTTGATGAATCTCTTAAGAATTTTGAAATTTTAGTAGATTTAACAAATGGCTTTAATGGAAATAAGATTTACAACAAAATTGCTAGAGTAAGTGCAGCTAGAATACTTTTATCAAATGATAAGTATGATGAAGCACTTAATATGATTGAAAAGTTTTCATCAAACTCAACAAATGGATATATTCATGAACTATCTGGCGATATTTTGTTAAAGCAAAATAAGATTGACTTAGCCATTTCACAATATGAATTAGCATCATCTAAGTATAATGATGAAACTTCTAAATCTATTATTTCAATGAAGATATCTAATATAGGTACATAGCTTGAATAAGAAATCATTACATTTTTTTGCAACTCTTCAAATTGTATTTATTTTGAGCTCATGCTCGTCATTGCAGGGTTTAAAATTTTGGGAAACTGACGAAGTTGACCCAGATGAACCAAAAGAACTTTCTTCATATGAAAATCAGAAGGATATTTTAAATATTTGGAATCTTTCATTTGACGGTGAAAATGAAATTGGAAATTTTGAGCCAGGTTTTAGTTCGCAAAATTTATTTTTTGCAGACTCTGAAGGAACTCTATCATCTATATCATTAAAGAGCGGTGAAAAAGAATGGTCAACTGAACTTAATTTTTTAGCCTCAGGTACAGCTGCTGGTTTTGGTATTTTGGTTGTAGCAGACGTTGATGGCAATGTAATAGCTTTAGATCAAAAAGATGGATCTCAACTATGGAGCACTAATGTTAAAGGCGAAATTTTAAGCAAATCAGTAATTGATACACAAATAGTTGTAGTTAAATCAGGCTCAGGTGAACTAATCGGCTTAAATAGAGTTACTGGTGAAATTGAATGGTCTTATAGATCTAAATTACCTCCACTCACTGTTAGAGGTAGTAGCAGCCCTGTGTTATCAGATGATAAAATTTTTGTATCTTTTGATAATGGTAGGCTTGGGGTTTTCGATATAAATTCAGGATTCCCACTATGGGATGGTGCAATATCATATGCTAGTGGCACGTCTGAATTAGACAATCTTATAGATGGTGATTCTAGTCCAGTAATTGAAGGGGGTTTAGTTTATACAACCAACTATCAAGGAAACTTGAATATATTCGACATTGCTCAAAAAAGATCTGTTTGGACAAGTGAAACGTCATCTTTTTATTCGCCTGTAATCATGAGAGGCTTATTAATAGTTGCAGAGGCTAATTCAACAATAAAATCATTTTCTTTAAGCTCTCTTGAAGAGTCATGGCTTAATGAAGATTATTTAAACAGAGGTTTATCAAATCCAGTTAGCTATAAAGGAAGCCTTATTGTAGGAGATTTTGAAGGTTATATTCATGTAATCGATCCTTTAAATGGAAAAACAATTGGAAGAAAAAAACTATCTCGAAAACCAATAAAATCAATTTTTACTAGAAGTAATAGCCTATATGTTATCGATGAAGCATTTAATCTATTTTCCGTTAATATGTAAGATGGATAAGAAAAATGTTTACTTCAATAGCAATTATAGGACGACCTAATGTAGGCAAATCCTCTTTATTTAATAAACTAACAAAATCAAGAGATGCAATAGTTTCAGATTTTCCTGGCCTCACTAAAGATAGGAATCATGGTTTCATAAAACTTAAAGATAAGAAAATGCTTCTTATTGATACTGGCGGTATTGTAAACCAAAAAGAAGATATTCAAGAAGCAGTTTCTCATCAAGCCTGGTTAGCTGTTGAAGAATCTTCGTTGATTATTCTTTTATTTGATGGCTCTGAAAACTTAAATAAAGAGGATTTAGATATAATTTATAAGTTACGCAAATTAGACAAAGAATTCATTGCAGTCTTAAATAAAATAGATAAAAAATCAGAATCTTTAATAGATGAAGATCTCTATAAAAATGGCATAAGTAATTGTATAAAAATTAGTGCTGAACACTCCAGAAATTTAAATTTATTAAAGTCACATATTGAGACAAAAGTACCAGATGCATTAATTAATCATCCTGAGGGTAAAAAAGTTGCTGTTCTGGGAAGACCTAATGCAGGCAAATCAACTTTTATAAATAATTTAATTAACGAGGATAGGTTAGTGGTTAGTGAAATTGCAGGAACAACTATAGATGCTATAAGTGTCCCGTTTGAATTTGATGATCAAAAATTTATATTTATTGATACAGCAGGAATTAGAAAGGGTTATAAATATAAACATAAAGTTGAGTACTTCTCTTTTGTAAGAGCTGTTCATTCAATCGAACAAAGCGACATAGTTATTTTCTTATGTGATGCAACTGAGGGGCTTGTGGATCAAGATTTAAAAATATTAAATATGATTATTGAGAATGGTAAACCCATCTTATTTGCATTAAATAAAATTGATCTAGTTTCAAAAAAAGAACTTGATGATCTCTATGCTACAAAAAAAATGCAATCAGAGTTTTTCTTAAATCTTATAAAGCTGGAAATATCAGCAATTAAAAAGAAGGGATTTAAAAGAGTTTTTAGTCAAACAAATAGATTAATTGACTTATCTCAGAAAAAGTTCACGACATCAAATTTAAATAATTTACTTAGAAAATTTGTATCAATAAATTCACCACCAACAGTTGCAGGCAGACAACTTAAGTTTAAACATGTTCATTTTGGTGGAATTTGTCCTACAACTTTTATCATACATTCTAATCAAGATAAGAAAATACCAAATAATTATAGAAAGTATCTTGAGAATTCATTTCGTTCTAATTTGGGCCTATCAAGCATTCAATTAAAATTAATTTTTAGAAAAGCAGATAATCCATATGAGGGTAAAAAAAATAAACTAACAGAAAGACAAATAAAGAAAAAACAAAGATTAGTAAAGCACAACAAAAAACAAAAGAAGTAATTCTTTAAACATAGTTATATAAAAAAACTGCTGTATAATTCCAGCTAAATAAATTTTAAATATTTATTAATTAAGCACACAATGCAAGAAAGGCCAGTATATCTTGACTTAACCAAAATCAGGCTTCCAATGTCTGCATTTTCATCTATTACTCATAGACTTTCTGGTATGTATATCTTTTTTATTACCTTGCCATTGCTACTTTATGTTATCCGTGTATCGACCTCGTCAAAATCTAATTTTGATCAACTTATAATCACTCTTAGTACTATAAATATTTTCTCAACATTATTTTATATAAGTATTTCAATATTTTGGTATCACATTTTGACAGGAATAAGACATCTAATCATGGACTTCTTTCATATTGGCGAATCACTAGAAGGCGCTAACTATTCTGCAATTTTTGTTGTATTTTTTTGGGCACTTAGTTTTCTACTATTTCTTGGTTATAACTTTATATGAAAGGCTCAATGTTATGGAATCTTCAAAGATATTCTTCTTTGTTTATATTGATATATTTGGTTTATCTTGTTGGCTTTATTTATTCTAATGATTTAGATTTCTTCTCTTGGTCTGATTTTTTCTTATCTTTTCAAATTAGACTTATTTCTTCTTTAGCGTTTTTATTGATCATACTTCATGCGTTTATAGGCCTATGGACTGTTGGCACGGATTATCTTACTAATAGAACATTAGGATTTCTTAATAAGTCTTTATCCGAATATGCGAATTTATTCAGAAAAATATATTATTTTTTCTTTGTTTTGCTGGGAACCATTTATTTATCAGTAGTTTTATATATAATATGGTTATAAGTTATGATGATATATAATTATAAATATTAATAATAATGAACAGCATCTTCACAAACAATATAAAAACCATTGAATTTGATGCGTTGATCGTTGGTGGTGGTGGTTCTGGAATGCGAGCATCTCTTGAATTAGCAAAGTCCGGATTAAAAACAGCCGTTGTTTCCAAAGTATTCCCAACTAGGTCCCATACTGTTTCTGCTCAGGGAGGCATAACTTGCGCTATAGCTAGTGCAGACCCAAATGATGACTGGCGTTGGCACATGTATGATACTGTCAAAGGAGCAGATTTTATTGGTGATCAGGATGCAATAGAGTACTTATGCTCAGAGGGTCCAAAAGCTGTTTTTGAATTGGAGCATATGGGCTTACCTTTCTCAAGATTCGAAAATGGAAGAATCTATCAACGTCCTTTTGGAGGACAGTCAAAAGATTTTGGTAAGGGCGGTCAGGCTTCTAGGACTTGTGCAGCTGCAGACAGAACTGGACATGCATTACTGCATACTCTGTATCAAAATAATGTTAAAGAAGGTACTAATTTTTTAAATGAATGGTTTGCAGTCGACTTAGTTAAGAATTCAAAAGATGAAGTTACTGGAGTGATAGCTTTTTCAATAGAAAACGGTGAAGTTGCATATTTAAAAGCTCAAGCAACTGTATTAGCAACCGGTGGTGCAGGAAGAATTTATGCCTCAACGACTAATGCATTAATAAATACTGGTGATGGTTTAGCAATGGCACTAAGAGCAGGTTTTCCAGCTCAAGATATGGAAATGTGGCAATTTCATCCAACTGGCATTTATGGAGCTGGCTCGTTAGTTACAGAAGGTTGCAGAGGAGAAGGCGGATATCTCATTAATAAAGATGGAGAAAGGTTTATGGAAAGATATGCTCCAAATGTTAAGGATTTAGCTGGAAGAGATGTTGTAGCACGATCAATGGTTCTTGAGATTCTTGAAGGCAGAGGTTGTGGCGAAAAGAATGATCATATATTTTTAAAATTAGACCATTTAGGGGCTGATGTGCTTAATTCTAAATTACCGGGTATTTGTGAATTATCGAGGACTTTTGCTCACGTTGATCCAATATATGAACCAATTCCAGTTGTTCCAACATGTCATTACATGATGGGCGGCACTCCCACAAATATATCAGGACAGGCATTCACAAGAGTTAATGATCAAGACCATTTAATACCAGGACTATTTTCTGCAGGCGAGGCTGCATGTGTCTCTGTGCATGGTGCTAATAGACTTGGTGGAAACTCTCTGCTTGATTTAGTAGTCTTTGGCAGAGCAACAGGAATGCACATCCAAAGTGAATTAAAATCAGGAGGTGGTGTTGATTCTGCAACTAAAGATGATATAAATAACTCACTTGAAAGACTTAATAAACTAAATGAGTCTTCAAAAGGATTTGATCCTGCTGAAGTTAAAAGAGAACTTCAAGAGTGCATGCAAAATTATTTTGGAGTCTTCAGACGTGGCGAATTTATGAAGAAAGGCTTAGATCAACTTAACGAATTAAAAGAAAAGGTAGAAAACCTTCATCTTAAAGATAAAAGTGATGCTTTTAATACCAGCAGAGTTGAAGCAATAGAACTTCAAAATTTATTTGAAGTAGCTGAATCTACTGCAATATCTGCTTTTCAAAGAACAGAAAGCAGGGGAGCGCACGCAAGAGATGATTTTCCAGAAAGGGATGACGAAGAGTGGCTATGCCATAGCTTATTTGACCCAGTTACTAAATCGGTAAAAAAGAGAGAGGTCAACTTCAATCCCTCAACAATTGAAGCGTTTCCTCCAAAAGTAAGGTCTTATTAATGTTTGGTAATAAATTAAAGGTAAGTTTATATCGTTACAATCCGGAAGAAGATCAGTTTCCGTATATGAAGGAATATTCGATCGATAAGCCTGAAAGAGATATTATGGTTCTCGATTTACTTCACTTATTAAAAGAAAACGATCAATCTATTTCATACAGAAGATCATGCAGAGAGGGTGTCTGCGGTTCTGATGGAATGAATATTAATGGTAAAAACGGATTGGCTTGTATAACCCCTATCTCATCAGTAATAAAAAGAAATAAAATTGAGTTAAGACCGCTTCCGGGATTACCTGTTATAAGAGATTTAGTTGTTGATATGACTGAGTTTTATGCTCAATATGAAAAAATTAAACCATTTTTACAAAATGAAACATCTGCTCCTGAGCAAGAAAGACTTCAATCACCAGAAGAAAGGGAGAAGTTAGATGGATTATATGAATGTATATTATGTGCATGTTGTTCAACAAGTTGTCCTTCGTTTTGGTGGAATCCTGATAAGTTTGTTGGTCCAGCCGCATTGCTTCAAGCCTATAGATTTTTAGCAGATTCAAGAGATTTAAAAACTCAAGAAAGACTAGAATCATTATCAGATCCATTTAGTGTTTATAGATGTCATGGAATCATGAATTGTGTAAGCGTATGCCCAAAAGGACTCAATCCAAATAAAGCAATTGGAGAAATAAAATCAATGTTACATAAAAATAAAAAGGATATAATTGTCTCTGACGGGGTATAAAAAATAAGGCAATAAATGAGTTTAACAATGAAAGAGCTTTGGGGGAGCTCCCACATTTCTGCAGGACATGCTGCCTACCTTGAAAGTCTTTATGAATCTTTCATAAATAATCCAGAAGATTTATCTAAAGAATGGTTAGATTTTTTTACAAATCTTCCAGATCATCCAAAATCTAATGGAGAAATTTCTCATCAAGAAATAATAAAAGAATTCAAGAATATTTCTAGAAGTAATCCTGTTTCAAAAGTATCTTTTGATGAGAGGCAAGGAAAAGTTGTAAGACTAATTCAGTCTTACAGAAATAGAGGTCACCTAAAAGCAAAGCTAGATCCACTAGGAATGATGGAAAGGCGAATAGTTGAGGACTTAAACATTGAATTTCATGGTTTTTCTGAAAAAGATCTTGATGAAGAGTTTTATACTGATACATTCAACACAGGCAAAGACAAGTTGCCTTTAAGAGAAATAATTAAAAGACTTGAAGACATATATTGTGGAAATATCGGCATTGAATGCAACCATATTATGGAATCTAAAGAAAGAAGATGGTTCCAAAAAAAATTTGAATCAAAACTTCAAGATTATAGTTTTAATGATGATGAAAAGTTTAATATTTATGAAAGATTAAATTCTGCAGAAGGCTTGGCTAAATATTTATCAGCAAAATATCCAGGAATGAAGCGTTTTGGAATAGATGGTGCAGAGTCATTGGTTCCATTAGTAGAGAGCGTAATTCAGAATTGTGGCTCATTAGGCGCAAATCAGATTTGTTTTGGTATGGCTCATAGAGGAAGATTAAATCTTCTTGTTAATGTTTTAGGCAAACTTCCATCTGAATTGTTTGCTGCTTTTGATGAAGATTCTACATTAGAAGGTGCTAACACAGGTGATGTGAAATACCATCTAGGTTTTTCATCTAATTTAGATACTCCAGGAGGTGAAGTCCATGTTTCACTTTTTAATAATCCATCACATTTAGAGATTGTTGATCCGGTGGTAATTGGTTCTGTGAGAGCTAGACAAGACAGAATTAAGGATACAAACAGATCAAAAGTTATACCTGTATTGTTACATGGTGATGCTTCGTTTTCTGGACAAGGTGTTGTAATGGAATCGCTGCAGATGTCGCAAACCAGAGGTTTCTATGTTGGAGGATCAATCCACATAATAGTTAATAATCAAATAGGATTCACAACCAGCAATGTAAATGACTCAAGGTCAACTGACTATTCTTCTGATGTAGCAAAAATAATTCAAGCTCCAGTTATACATGTTAATGGTGATGACCCTGAAATGGTTGTTAATGCTGCAAAAATTGCATGCAAATATAGAGATAAGTTTAAAAAAGATATCATTATTGATTTATTCTGTTATAGAAGAAGAGGACATAATGAGGCTGATGATCCATCTGCCACGCAGCCTTTAATGTATAAAAAAATATCAGAACATCCTAGTGTATTAAAACAGTATGAAGAAGTTCTTTTATCAAAAAAAGTTCTTACTAATGAAAAAATTAAATCAATAAAGATAAATTATAGAAAATCACTTGAAGGTGGAAAAACTGTAGCTAAAAATTTAGCAGAAAAACCAAATAACAGCTTATGGTTTGATTGGGATCCATACATGGATACTAAATGGTGGCCAAAAGTAGATACTAGCTTTGATAAAAAACAATTTAAGAAACTTGGTCATGACATCTGTTCAATTCCTAAATCTTTTAATCTTGGCTCACAGGCAGCAAAAATTTTTGAAGATAGAGTAAAAATGACAAATGAAGATATACCTTTAAATTGGGGATATGCTGAGAGTATGGCTTATGCAACATTATTAAATGAAGGCTATCCAATAAGAATTACTGGTCAAGATGTCAGACGAGGAACCTTTTCTCATAGACATGCATGTGTATTCGATTCTAAATCTGGAATGGGATTCATTCCACTCTCAGAAATTGCAGAAAAAAATAATAGCCGATTTGATATATATGATTCTTTATTATCAGAGGAGGCTGTTTTAGGTTTTGAATATGGATATTCTGCTACCTGGCCTACTGGTCTAGCTATTTGGGAGGCACAATTTGGTGATTTTGCAAATGGTGCTCAAGTAGTTATTGATCAATTTATAGTATCTGCTCAACACAAATGGGAAAGACTTTCTGGATTGGTAATGCTTTTACCTCATGGGTATGAGGGACAAGGCCCGGAGCATAGTAGTGCAAGAATAGAAAGATTTTTACAGCTTTGTGCATCAGAAAATATTCAAGTTTGTGTTCCTAGTACACCAAAACAAATTTTTCATTTACTTCGAAGACAGGCTATTAGAAAAATGAGAACTCCTTTAATAGTTATTTCACCAAAAAGTTTATTAAGAAACCCAGATGCAATTTCACATGTAGACGAATTAACAAGCGGTAATTTTTCCTGTGTAATAGATGATAATCTTGAAAATAAAAATGATGTAAAAAGATTAATTATGTGTTCTGGAAAAGTCTATTATGATCTTATGAAAATGCGCAATAAAAAAGATTTTAAAGATATTGCTATCGTAAGAATAGAACAATTGTATCCTTTTCCCTATGATGACCTTGAAGAAATATTAACAAAGTACGAAAATGTACAAGAATTCATATGGTGTCAAGAAGAGCCTCTTAATCAAGGCGCATGGTTTAGCCATAGACACAGAATTCAAAGGGTTTTAGATAGATTAGATAAGGGAGATGAAGTGAGTTTAGTTAGTCGACCTGCAGCAGCAGCTCCAGCAGTAGGACTTATGAAACTTCACCTTCAACAACAAGAAGAGTTAGTTAAAAAGGCAATGGGTAAATGAGTATAGAAATTAAATCACCAACTTTTCCGGAATCTGTTGCAGACGGAACGGTTGCTAATTGGTTAAAGAAAGAAGGTGAGCCAGTAAATCAGGACGATGTCATTGCAGAAATTGAAACAGATAAAGTAGTTTTAGAGGTTTTGGCTCAGTCTGATGGCGTGATTACAAAAATAATCAAATCAGAAGGTGAAATTGTTTCTAGTTCAGAAGTAATTGGCGAGTTTTCAGAATCTAGCGATATTCCTTCCACAGCATCTAATAGCAAAGAAGTTGAAACTGCAGATGAAGTAAAAGAATTAAAAACCGATAAACCTGCTGCTAAAAAGATTGGTCCTGCAGCAAAGAAAATAATTTTAGAAGAAAACATAGATCCAAACGATGTTAAACCATCTGGAAAAGGTGAAAGAATTACAAAAGCTGATCTTATAAATCATTTAGATTCTAACAACGCAGTTTCTAAGAGTACTCATTCTATAGATTTAAGTTCAAATTCAGAAAGACCTGAAAAGCGAGTACCTATGTCACGCTTAAGATCAACAATTGCAAAGAGGCTTGTTTCTGTAAAACAAGAAACAGCAATGCTGACAACTTTTAATGAAGTAGATATGTTGCCTATAAAAGAACTCAGATCAAAATATGGTGCTGAATTTGAAAAAGAACATGAAGTGAAATTAGGCTTTATGGGTTTCTTTGTAATTGCTGTGGTTCAGGCACTAAAAAAGTTTCCAGTTGTTAACGCATCAATTGATGGAGATGAGGTTGTTTATCATGGTTTTCAAGATATTGGAGTTGCTGTGTCAACTGAAAGAGGATTAGTAGTCCCAATCATTAAAGATGCTGATACAAAGTCTTTACCTGAGATAGAAAAATCTATACTAAGCTACTCTGAAAAGGCAAGAACTGGAAAATTATCTATTGAAGAGATGCAAGGTGGAACTTTTACTATATCAAATGGCGGCATTTTTGGATCCCTATTATCTACTCCTATTTTGAATGCACCACAAACAGCAATTTTAGGCATGCATGCCATACAAGACAGACCTGTTGCAATTGATGGTCAGGTATCTATTAGACCAATGATGTACCTTGCCATGAGTTACGATCATAGACTTCTTGATGGTAAGGAAGCTGTTACTTTTTTAGTCTCAATAAAAGAACAACTTGAATCGCCAGAAAGGCTATTACTAAATTTATAATACAGGAAAATATGTTTGATGTAGTTGTTATAGGAAGTGGCCCAGCAGGATATGTTGCTGCAATTAAAGCTTCTCAACTTGGCCTTAAAACCTTATGTATTGAAGAATCAGTTGATAATAAAGGCAATGCTAATTTTGGTGGCACCTGTTTAAATGTTGGATGTATTCCTTCTAAAGCCCTTCTTGATTCATCTCATAGATATTATGAAGCTAACAAGAAGCTTAGTGAACATGGCATTGAGATCGGTGAACTTAAACTAGATCTTAGTTTAATGATGAAAAGAAAAGACGATATTGTTAATAAACTTACAGGAGGAATTAATGGATTATTTTCCTCTAATAAAGTTGAATCATATTCTGGAAGAGGAAAAATTATTGATGCAAATACAGTTGAAGTTGTAAAAGCTGATGGTGCTGTTGAGAAGATTGAAACTAAAAATATAATTATAGCTACAGGATCTAAGCCCATAGAGATCCCTTCGGCACCTTTTGGTAAAAACATTGTAGATAGCACCGGGGCATTAGGTTTTACTAAGGTGCCAGAGACTCTTGGAGTAGTTGGTGCTGGAATAATTGGTTTAGAACTTGGAAGTGTATGGTCACGACTTGGATCTAAGGTAACTGTAATTGAAGCATTAGATGATTTTCTTCCGATGGCAGATAAAGATATTTCTAAAGAATCCTTTAAAGAGTTTAAAAAACAAGGCCTTGATATCAAGTTAAGTTCAACAGTTATAAAATGCTCAGAACACAAAGAATACGTTTCAGTTAGCTATGAATGCCAAGGTGAAGAAATTAACAAGAAATTTGAAAAATTAATAGTTGCAGTAGGAAGATATCCTAACTCTTCTGGGGTTATAGGTGAAAAGGTCAATATATCAATTAATAAAGGCTTCATCGAGGTGAATGAATTTTGTCAAACTTCAGTCCCAAACATTTGGGCTGTTGGTGATGTTGTGAGAGGGCCGATGCTTGCTCATAAAGGAAGTGAAGAAGGTATTATGGTCGCAGAAAGAATCGCAGAAAAACAAGCTCAAGTTAATTATGATTTAGTGCCTTCTGTGATTTATTCTCACCCTGAAATTGCATGGGTTGGACATAATGAAGATGAATTAAAGTTAAAAAAAATTGATTATAAAGTTGGTAAATTTCCTTTTGCCGCGTCTGGAAGAGCACTTGCTGTTGATCAATCAGTTGGGTTTGTAAAAGTCTTGTCAGATAAAAAAACCGACACCATACTTGGCGTCCATGTTTTTGGTCCTGCTGCAGCTGAAATTGTCCAACAAGCATTAATTTCAATGGAATTTGGTGCAAGCTCAGAAGATATTTCATTAACAATGTTTAGTCATCCAACTGTTTCTGAGGCTTTTCATGAGGCTGCTCTTGCTGCAAACAATCAAGCTATTCACATAGGTAACAAAAAGTAATGAACCTTCATGAATATCAAGGCAAATTATTATTTGCCCAATACAATCTTCCAGTTTCAAAAGGAGAAGTTATATTTAGTGCTAACGATGCAATAGAAGCATGTAACAAAATAGGTGGTTCCAAATGGGTTGTTAAAGCACAAGTGCACGCTGGTGGAAGAGGTAAGGCTGGCGGAGTAGAATTAATCGAATCACCTGACCAAGCTGTTGAGTTTTCAAAAAAATGGCTTGGTAAAAGGCTGATAACATATCAAACTGACAAAGAAGGCCAACTTGTAAATTCAATCTTAATTGAAGAATGTACCGAAATAGCAAAAGAACTATATTTAAGTGCTGTAATCGATAGAGATTCTCAACAAATTGTATTCATAGGCTCCAGCGAGGGTGGAGTTAATATAGAAGATGTTGCAAAAAATTCTCCTGAAAAAATCATTTATAAGGGAATCGACTCTAATAACTCTAATATTGAAGATAATGCAATTAGTATTGCTAAAGTGTTAAAACTTAATGATGGTCAAACTAAACAGTTCATACCTATGATTCAGAACCTTTTTCAACTTTTTATTGAAAAAGATCTAAGTCTTCTTGAAATCAACCCTTTGGTAATTACAGAGCAGGGTAATTTACATTGTTTAGATGCAAAGATTAACATTGATGCAAATGCGCTTTATAGACAACCAGATATTCGAGAAATGCATGATGAAACTCAAGAAGATCCTCAGGAAGTGGAAGCAGCAAAAAGTGATCTAAGTTATGTATCACTAGATGGAAATATTGGCTGTATGGTAAATGGCGCCGGATTGGCAATGGG
This sequence comes from uncultured SAR86 cluster bacterium, assembly GCA_902520725.1. Taxonomy (GTDB): domain Bacteria; phylum Pseudomonadota; class Gammaproteobacteria; order Magnimaribacterales; family D2472; genus SAR86A. The sequence goes on from CABYPB010000003.1 coordinate 35,921, forward strand.
AACAATGGATACCATTAAATTCTTTGGCGGTAATCCTGCAAATTTCCTAGATGTTGGAGGTACTGCAACTCAAGAAAGAGTTACAAAAGCATTTAAAATAATTTTAAAGGACCCAGAAGTTAAAGTTGTATTAGTAAATATATTTGGTGGCATTGTTAGATGCGATCTTATTGCTGAGGGAGTTGTGGCTGCAATAAAAGAAGTAAATGTTGATATACCAGTTGTTGTAAGACTTGAGGGTAATAATGCTGTTTTAGGAGCAAAGATATTATCAGACGCTGATATTGAAATTCAGAGCATAAATAATCTAACTGATGCTGCAAAAAAAGCAGTGGAGTTAGCAGAATGAGTATTTTAGTTAATAAAGATACAAGATTGCTTGTTCAAGGTTTTACTGGATCACAAGGTACTTTGCATTCTGAACAAGCAATTGAATATGGTACAAATATTGTTGGAGGAGTAACTCCAGGCAAGGGAGGGCAAAAACATCTTAATAAGCCTGTATTCAATACAGTCGAAGAAGCTATGAAAGAAGTTAAACCAAATGCATCAATAATATTTGTTCCTGCAAAATTTTGTAAAGATTCAATTCTAGAGGCTGCCGAATCTGGTATTAAATTAATTATTTGTATAACAGAGGGGGTGCCTACTTTAGATATGCTAGAGGTTAAAAAAAGAGTAGATAATCTCGGAGTAAGATTAATAGGCCCTAACTGCCCTGGGGTTATAACTCCAGGAGAAACTAAATTAGGAATTATGCCTGGTAGCATCCATAAACCTGGTTCCATAGGTATTATTTCAAGGTCAGGCACACTTACATATGAAGCTGTAAAACAAACAACTGATCTGGGTTTTGGACAAAGCAGTTGTGTTGGTATTGGTGGAGATCCAATACCTGGCTCTTCTTTTATTGATATTCTAAAACTATTTGAAAACGACGTTCAAACAAAGGCTATTGTTATGGTCGGAGAAATTGGAGGAAATGCTGAGGAGGCAGCTGCAGAATATATTTTAAATAATGTATCTAAGCCAGTAATATCTTATATAGCAGGGCAAACAGCACCTGCTGGCAAAAGAATGGGCCATGCTGGAGCGATAATTGCTGGAGGAAAGGGCACTGCAGAAGATAAAATTAAAAAACTCAAAGAATGTGGAGTTCATGTAGCAGATAATCTTGTTTCTATTGGTGCAAAAGTTGATGAGGTTTTGAACTCTTAATTCTAAGATGTTTTTTTATAATTCTTTTCAATCTCAAAATTGATAAAACAGAAAAAATACTTAAACCAATAATCATCCCAAACCACATACCTTTTGCACCCAACGGGCTTCCGAAACCATAGTTTGTAAGATAAAAACCAATCGGCATTGCAAAAAACCAATAAGATATCAAAAGTAAAATCATTGGAATAAATGTATCTTTATATCCTCTCAAGCTACCTAGAGCACCCATTTGAATGCCATCTGGTAGTTGAAAAATTGCGGCAAATATAATTAGACTTACCGCAAGTTCAAATACAGGTAACTCTGTTGTATAAAGACTTACAATTTTTGCACCAAGTGTAAGAATGATGACAACATTAATTAGAGCACCAAATATACATAATAAGATTGTTGCAAAAGAAGCTGTTTTTGCCTGTTTAGGATTACTGGCGCCTAATAAATTTCCTACTCTTGTAGCAGAGGCTAGACCAATTGCTAATGGGACCATAAAAAATAAACTAGCTATATTAATTGCAACAGTATGAGCTGCAACCACAACCTCTCCTAAAATACTTAGAATAATTGCTGCTCCTGAAAACATACTCAATTCTATAAATATCCCAATACCTATAGGTAAGCCAAGCTTAATAACTTCTTTTGTTGTTTTAATCGATGGAGGAGTGAATACTGCAAAAGGTTCAGTTGATTTGTAATTTTTTGATATGGCAATATAACAAAACAGAATGATCATCATTGAGAATGCAACGATTGAAGTTGCTACTCCACATCCAATCCCCCCAAGCTCTGGAAATCCAAACCATCCATATACAAATATTAAGTCAAGTGGGATATTAAGTAACATACCTGAGAAAGCAATTATGAATATTGGCTTTGTAAGCGTCATTCCTTCGCTGTAACATCTTAAGCATGTAAAGATAGTTATAAATGCTAGCCCAGGAGCTACAGCTTTAAGATATCCATTAGTTACACCAGTTATAGAGTCTTTTATAGGCAAGAAATTTAGTAAAATATCGAAATTGTAAATAATAAATGCTAGCAAAAAACCCAATAAGGCAGCAATCCACAAAATTTCCCTTAACTTTTTTCCAATTTCTTTATATTTTTTAGCTCCAAATAATTGTGCAACAATTGGAGTTACAGAAAATATTACACCTGTAACGAAAAACCATAAAGTATTTGCAAATGCAGTACCTACAGCTAATCCTGCTAAGTCAGTAGCACTAGCTCTTCCAGCTATGATCGTGTCTGTTGCACCCATAAGCATATATGACATCTGAGAACCAAAGATTGGAATCCCTATCTTGACTAAGTTTTGAAACTCTATAATGTATTTATTATTCAATTTTATTTGGAAATATTTTTGCTACTTTAGCATAAGAAAAATATTAATTTGGAGTTTTGTATTAGAAAAGATAATAGACCTTACTGGCTTAAAAAGTATGCTACTAAGTTAAACAGAATATATGTAAGACACTTCTTAAAACCTCAGTTTAAATATTTAGGAAAAGGGGGCGCATATTTTAAACCAAGATATATCCAAGTCTTTGGAAGTAACGTTACTATAGATGATTATCCAACTTTAATTGGCGCAAGTGATGCAAATATTCAATTAACATCATGGAATATTGGTGAACATAAGGGTGAAATCATTATTGGCAAATATTCCTTAATTACGCCTGGTGTAAGGATCATGGCTGCTGAAAAAATTGAAATAGGTGATGCTTGCATGATCGCACATGGAGCATATATATCTGATGCAGACTGGCATGGTATATATGATCGTGCAAAACCGGTTGGAACCACTAAACCTGTTTTTATAAAAGACAACGTTTGGATAGGTGATAGCACAATAATATGCAAGGGCGTTACTATTGGTAAAAATAGTATTATTGGAGCAGGTTCAGTTGTTACAAAAGATGTTGACGAGAACTGTATTTATGCAGGAAATCCAGCAACATTTATTAAAAAGCTTGATAAAAAAGAATTTAATACTCGCAAAGATTTCTTTAAAGATCCAAAAAAACTAGCATATGATTTTGATATGCTTGACAAATATTCCCTTAAAGATAATTCTTTCTTTGATTGGCTTAAAAGTTTAATAAATCCAAACAATACACATTAATTAATGTTAAAATTATCTACAATAATTATGTATTATTTAAATACTAAATTTGGCACTCAAATTGCATGTATATAGTTATAACAATTAAATTTTAAAAGAGGATTTTGTGAGTAAAGATTCTAGTGATTCAATTTCAAGAGCAAGAAAATTTATAAAGAATATTCTTACACAAACTATAGATAATCCAAATAATCCAGATTCATTGAATTTCTTTCAAGCTGATACCTATAGATTCTATTTTTTAATGAGTTTTATGTGGGAATACCTTGAAGGAAATGAGATATCACAAGAGTATGCTATCTCGCTTGTTCCGAAAAAATATGCCTCCAGAATAAAACGTCTACAAGTTTTGAAACAAGCAGTTAAGCTTGGTTACATTAACGAGACCAGCTCAACAATTGATAAAAGAAGAAGGATATATAAACCCACCGATAGTCTGCTTGATGATTTCTTTACTTATACTGACAATGTTTCTATGCAATTAAAAGCTAGCTAACACCTACCTATATATCTTCTTTTTAATTACAATTAGTTTATGTCTAAACTTGTCAAAACTGATGATGAATGGAAGAGCTTGCTTGATCAAGAAAGCTATAGGGTAACCAGGGAATCTGGAACAGAGAAGCCATTTACTGGTAAGTATTGGGATTTTAATGACAAGGGAAGTTATAAATGTGTTTGTTGTGGACAACACTTGTTTGCATCAGATTCTAAATTCGATGCTGGTTGTGGCTGGCCAAGTTTCTTTATTCCAAAAGAAGATAGTTTTATTGATGAGGTTGAAGATTACTCATTTGGTATGAGGCGAACTGAAGTAAGATGTTCAAAATGTGATGCTCATCTTGGTCATGTTTTTAATGATGGTCCTGAACCGACCGGTTTGAGATATTGTATAAATTCTGCATCATTAAATTTTGAGCAAGATAATTAATAATTTACATACAAATAAAGATTTTTTTAGTAATTTGAAGAAAGTAGTTTCTGGTACTAGCCTTTCTAGATTCTTTGGTCTCATAAGAGATATCTCTACAACAAATTTATTTGGAGCATCTGTTTTTCATGACATTTTTGTAATTTGCCTTAAAATCCCAAATTTATTCAGACGTTTTTTTGCAGAAGGTGCTTTTAATCAGGCATTTGTTCCTTTGTACTCAGAATATGAAGGAAAAAAAGATAATTTGCGTTCTCAAGAATTTTTAAATGCTATTACTGGCATATTGGTATTAACTTTATTTATTTTTACATTAATAGTTTTAATATTTGCACCAATATTTATTTTTTTATTTGCACCAGGTTTTTACTTTGATCCAGTAAAACAAGATATATCTGTTCAAGTTTTGAGAATAATGTTTCCATACTTGGCATTAATATCGTTGGTAGCCTTAGCAGGAGGAATTCAAAATACGCATCAAAAATTTTCTGTTCCTGCTTTAACTCCTGTTATTTTTAATTTATCTCTCATTATCGCAGCACTATTTATTGCACCAAAATATGACATGCCTATATATGTTCTAGCATGGAGTGTTCTGCTGGCGGGCTTCCTTCAATTAATTATTCAAATAGCTCCCTTAAGAAGCATTAAAAGACTACCCATACCAAAATTAAATTTTCAAAACGAAGGCATTAAAAAATTCTTTGTAGTAATTTTTCCAGCTATTTTAGCTGGTGGAATAATACAAATTAATTTGTTGGTAGATACAATATTTGCATCATTGCTAGAAACAGGTAGCCCAACATGGCTATATGTGTCTGATAGATTAGTTCAGTTTCCATTAGGAATTTTTGCAATAGCTATTGGCACCGTTTTGCTTCCAACTTTATCAAAGTTAGATGCGAATAAAGAAAGAATTGCATTCAATAATACTATCAAGAAAGGCCAAAGATTTGTTTTATTTATTGGAGTCCCTTCTTTAATTGGCTTAATGTTTTGTGCAGAAGATCTAATAAGTACAATTTTTTACAGAGGAGCATTTAATGAGGTGGATGTTTTTAATTCTTCTATGAGTTTAATGGCATTTTCAATGGGATTGCCTTTTTTTATGCTTATGAAAGTTCTTACACCAGCATTCTTTGCTAGAAAAGATACCAAAACCCCTATGTTTGTAGCTGTTATTTCATTGGTATTGAATGCTTCTTTAAATTATTTGTTGGCATTTGTTCTTAATTTTGGACACGTAGGTATAGCAATCGGAAGCTCAGTTGCAGCTTTAATCAGCGTTTTAATTCTTGAAGGCATTCTATATAAAGATGGATTTATAAAAATACATGGTGTTATTAATAGATTTAATATAATGATATTATTTTCAAGTATTGCATTAATTATCTTTCTTTATTTTTTTACATCCATGACAAACTTCATGAATTTTAATCAACCTCAACGATTTCTTTTTTTAACTATAGAAATTATTATTTCTATAGCCATTTATTTTTCTGTTTCAAAATTGATATATCAAAAATCATTAAAAAATTTATTTAATTAATATGTATCTTATAAGGGGTCAGCATAATTTAGAGTTATTCAAATCAAGATTTAAAGATATTAAGCTTTCAGGAACTATTGGTAATTTTGATGGATTACATTTAGGTCATCAGGCTATCTTAGAAAAGATTAAAAATAATTCAAAAGAATTCAATTCAAAAACAATTGTATTTTTTACAGAACCTCATGCTTCTGAATATTTTGCTAGCATTAATAATTTACATAATGAGATTCCTCCAAGAATATGCTCATGGCGAGAAAAGTTTAAATTGTTAGAAAAAAGTGGCATTGATTTTGCTTTTTTTCTTAAATTTAATAATTCACTTAGAACAATGTCACCTGAAAATTTTATTTCCGAGATATTAGACTCTATTAATCTTAAAAGTTTTACAGTTGGAGATGATTTTAGATTTGGACTGGATAGAAAAGGTGATACGGATCAATTAAGAGAATGGGGAAAGAAGAGAGGTATTCTTGTAGAGAATACAGAAACAATATTGTATAAAGATGAGCGAGTTAGTAGTTCAAGAATAAGAAAAGCACTTATAGATAATAATTTTAAACTTGCAGAAAAACTTCTTGGAAGGCCTTATACTTTTTCAGGAAAAGTTGTTCATGGGCAACATCTTGGAAGAACTATTGATATTCCAACTGCAAACATATGGCTTCCAAAACAAAAACTACCCATACAGGGCGTATATGCAGTGCAATGTAATCTTGGAGAAAAAAAATATTATGGTATAGCCAATATGGGTGTTAGACCTACTGTTGGGGGTACAAATCCTGTTCTTGAAGTTCATTTATTTGAATTTAGCGAATTTATATACTCACAAAGGTTAAAAGTAAGATTTATAAAAAAAATAAGAGATGAAAAGAAATTTGAGAATTTAGACATGTTAAAATTACAAATTCAACAGGATATTTCAATAGCTAAAAATTTTATAAATAATTCCGATGACAACTAATTATAGAGATACTTTAAATCTACCAAAAACAGATTTTTCTATGAAAGCTGGATTGCCGAGAAAAGAGCCAGATATTCTTGATTTTTGGGAAAAAACAAATCTTTACAAGAAAATAAGACAAAAATATAAGGACAAGGATCTATTTTTACTCCATGATGGACCGCCTTATGCTAATGGTGCTATCCATCTTGGTCATTCTGTTAACAAAATTTTAAAAGATATCACTACCAAATCTAAAACATTGCAAGGCCTAGATTCTCCATTTATACCAGGATGGGACTGTCACGGTCTTCCAATTGAGCTTAATGTTGAAAAGAAACATGGAAAAAACAGCGAACTTGTTAAAAATAAAGAAAGTTTTCAAAAGGCTTGTAAGGAGTATGCTGAAACTCAAATAAATAAACAATTAGATGATTTTAAAAGACTTGGTGTGATTGGTGATTGGGAAAATTCATACAAATCATTAGATCCAAAATTTGAAGCAGATATCGTTAGGTCTTTAGGCATTATTTTTAGTGAAGGGCACTTAGAAAAAGGTGAAAAGCCTGTTCATTGGTGCCAAGAGAGTGGATCTTCTTTAGCAGAGGCAGAAGTTGAATATATTGATAAAATATCAAAAGCAATAGATGTTGCATTCAAGGTTGATGATTCATCACTAAAAAAAGTAAAAGATTTATTTAATACTGAAGATCTTACTGAAATGTCATTTGTCATATGGACTACGACCCCATGGACAATACCATCGAATGTAGCTGTATGTATTAATCCTGAATACAAATACTCAGTGATTAAAATGAATAATAAATTTTATGTAATTGCATCTGAAATGGTTGACCAATGCTCAAAGAGGTGGGAACAAAAATTAGAAGTGATTTCCACAATAGAAGGTAAAAAATTAATCGACATTAATCTTACTCATCCTTTTTTAGATAGAAAATCAGTCCTTCTTCATGCAGATCACGTTACAATTGAAACAGGAACAGGTTGTGTTCATACTGCTCCAGCTCATGGCGTGGATGATTATTTAATATGTAAAAAAAATAATATTGACACAATTCATTCACTAAATAATAAGGCTTTCTTCAAAGACGAATTGGATTTTATTGCAGGACTTCCAGCTATGAAAGCAGATCCGCTCATTGTTGAAAAATTACAAGAGCACAATGCTCTTATTAATATAGAAGACTACCAGCATTCTTATCCTCATTGTTGGAGACGTAAAACACCTCTTATTTTTACATCTACTCCGCAATGGTTTATTTCAATGAACAAAAATAATCTAAATAAAGATGCCCTAAAACATATTAAAAACATCAATTGGGAGCCTTCATGGGGTCTTCAGAGAATAGAATCTATGCTTACTGATAGGCCAGATTGGTGCATTTCTAGACAAAGAAACTGGGGTGTTCCTATAACTTTAGTTGTTCACAAGGATACTGGAGAAATTCATCCAAATCAGAAAGATCTATTTGAAAAATTTGCACAAATTATAGAAAAAGAAGGAATTTCAGCATGGGATAAGTTAAATTTGAAAGACTATATAGATGATCATGAAGAATATATTAAAACTTCTGACTCACTTGATGTTTGGTTTGATTCTGGAGTAACTCACTATGCAGTTACTGCAAAAAGATTTGGCAATAATACTGTTGCTGATCTTTATTTAGAGGGCTCAGATCAACATAGGGGGTGGTTTCAATCATCACTTTTAACAAGTATTGCTATGAATAACGTCGCTCCATATAAAACAGTTCTAACACATGGATTTGTTGTAGATGAACAAGGTAGAAAACAATCAAAATCACTAGGAAATGTAGTCTCTCCTCAGAAGGTTTGGGACAATCTAGGCGCAGATATTTTGAGACTATGGGTTGCATCTACTGATTTTAGAAGCGAGATGGTTGCCTCCGATGAAATACTCAAACAAACTTCCGACCAATACAGAAGAATAAGAAACACCTTCAGATTTATTCTTGGTAATACCAATGATTTTTCAAATAAAGATAAGATAAATTTTGAAGATCAAGTAGAGCTTGATAAATGGATAATTAATGAGGGATACAAGCTTCAAGAACAAGTATTAAATTTATACAACAGTTATGCATATCACAAAGCTGTTCAAGCCATTCATAATTTTTGTGTAAATGAACTTGGTGGAATTTATTTAGACATTGTTAAAGATAGACTGTATACAAGTAAGACCGACTCCATGGCAAGAAGATCTTGTCAAACTAGTCTAGAAGTGCTTCTTAATATCTTAATAAGATTAATTGCACCAATACTTTCCTATACTGCTGAAGAAATTTGGCAATCAACCCCCAATCTTAAGAATCAAGAGGAGTCAGTATTCTTATCAAACTATTTCAATAATCCAAATAAAGGCAAATTGCAGATTAGTAATGAGGAATGGGTAAGATTATTTGAAATAAAAGATTTTGTTAATCAATCCATTGAGCAACTTAGAAATGAGAACAAGTTAAAAGGTTCACTTGATGCAATTGTGAATATAGAAGCAAATGATGATGATTTTAATATTCTAGAAAAATTAGGTACTGAACTTCATTTTCTTTTTATATCTTCAGAGTCAAATATAAAAAAAGGATCATCTCTAAAGATAACTATTATTAATTCAGAGCATGATAAATGCACTAGATGTTGGCACAGGGACAGTTCAGTTGGAAAAAATGACCTATATAGAGAAATTTGTCAAAGATGTATTACAAATATCAATGAAGATGGTGAACAAAGAAGTTTTGTCTAAAATCTATCTTCCTATATTTATTTTATTGCTCCTATTTATAGATTATTATTCAAAGAGCCTTGCTCTGTTAAATCTTTCTTATGGACAATTAAATGAGACATTTATGCCATTTATTGATTTTTTATTAATTTATAATTCAGGGATTGCTTTTGGAATGCTTGATGGTAAAAGTATATACGTATCCTATCTATTACTAATACTAACTATTTCAATAAGTACTTACCTAATATGGTTGATTTATAATGAGGAAAATCCTAAAAAAAAGATTGCGCTGTCCTTGATAACAGGAGGAGCTTTAGGAAATATTCTTGATAGATTCAATGATGGACAAGTAACTGATTTTCTTCATCTTGAAATACTAGAATTTTCTTTTTTTGTATTTAACTTTGCAGACTTATTTATAACAATAGGCGCAATTTTAATTATATACTTTGAAATTATTTACAAACCAAAGAATGAATAAAGAAATAAAATTAGCTAATCCAAGAGGCTTTTGTGCTGGTGTAGATAGAGCTATCGACATTGTAAATAAAGCGTTAGATATTTATGGAGCACCAGTATATGTAAAACATGAAGTTGTTCATAATAAAGTTGTGGTCAATGATCTTAAAGATAGAGGTGCCATTTTTGTTGAAGAAATCAGTGAAATTCCAGATGACTCAGTAGTAATCTTCAGTGCTCATGGGGTTTCAAGTGAAGTTGAAGAAATGACAAAACTTAGAAACTTAAATTACTTTGATGCTACTTGCCCATTAGTTACTAAAGTTCATATGGAAGTAAGGAAACATGCTAAAGCATCAAGAGATATTATTTTAATTGGCCATGAGGGTCACCCAGAAGTAGAGGGGACGATGGGAAGACATATAAACTCTGGTAACAGTTCCATATTTTTGGTTCAAGATGAGAATGAAGCTGAAAAAATAAAAATTAATAAAAAAGATCATTTAGCAGTAGTTACTCAAACGACGCTAAGTGTTGATGAAACCAAATCTATAATTGATATCTTAAAGAGGAGATACCCTGATATTGTAGTTCCAAAAAAAGATGATATTTGTTATGCAACTCAAAATAGACAAGATGCAGTTAAACAACTAGCACTGGAATCAGACTATATAATTGTTGTAGGTTCAAAAAATAGCTCTAACTCAAATAGACTCAAAGAATTGGCAGAAAAGTGCGGTTGTAAATCAATTCTTATTGATGAATTCTTAGATTTAGATTTCATGGAACTAAAAAAATATTCAAATATTTCTATAACTGCTGGTGCGTCTGCTCCAGAATCTAAGGTAATTGAAATTGCAAATTCTCTAAAACAACATCTAGATGCTAATATTAGAGAACATGGAGAAGATAATGAAAACATATATTTTAAGATGCCTCCAGAATTAAGATAGATGTATATTGAACAGCATTTACTTAATAAAGTTACATTTTTAGAATCTCCAAATTTTAATGAAAGACCAAAATTAGATGAAATAAGATTAATCATTATTCATTCTATATGCCTCCCTCCAAAGGTATATGGTGAGAAGTATGTAGAGGACTTCTTTTTAAATAAATTATCTTCCTCTGATCACCAGTATTTTGAAGAAATTAAGGGCCTTAAAGTTTCATCTCATTTATATATAAAAAGAAATGGCGAGTTAATTCAGTTTGTGCCCTTTAATAAAAGAGCATGGCATGCTGGTGAGTCAAGCTATAAAGGCGTTATCGATTGTAATAATTATTCAATTGGTATTGAATTAGAAGGAATGGATGATGATTTTTTTACTGATAAACAATATGAAATATTATGTAAAGTAACAAAGGAAATTATTAAAAATTATCCATTAATTAATCAAGATTCTATTGTTGGCCACTCTGATGTTTCTCCTCAGAGAAAAACTGATCCTGGAGATAAGTTTGATTGGAAAAGATATTTGAGCGCATTATGATTAAACAAAACACAGTCAAAACAATTTCGTTTACGGGTTATGGTTTTGCATCTGGATTGCCATATGTCCTTATTTTTATTACCTTAACTGCATGGCTTAGAGATGTTGGCGTTGATTTAAGTATAATCGGATTCTTCAGTTGGATAATGCTCACATACTCTTTAAAGTTTTTGTGGGCTCCTCTTATTGATAAATATCCAACAAAACTATTTAAAAGATTTGGGCATAGAAGAAGTTGGATTATTACTATGCAACTTCAAATCATTTTCTCTTTAATAGTGCTTTCGCTAATAAATCCTTTAACGAATTTGGTTACTTTTGCATTATTTGCTTTCATTATTGCGTTAGCTGGATCAATTCAAGACATTGCAATTGATGCATATAGAATAGAAAGTGCTAAATTAGAGGATCAAGGAAACCTTGCTGCTGGCTATCAATTTGGGTATAGAATAGCTATTCTAATTGGCTCTTCTTTTGCACTAATTTTTGCAGAGAATTTCTCTTGGACATTTGCATATCAACTAATGGCAATACTTATGGGTATAAATATATCTTTATCTATATATATTTCTTCAGAAAGACCAAATAATAATCTTGTTAAATTAAGTTATCAGAATTCTTTTATAGAACCTGTTAAAGACTTTTTTGATAGATTCGGCATAAAAATAGCTTTAATACTTGTATTAATAATAGCCACCTATAGATTGACTGATATTGTAATGGGTCCAATGGCAAACCCTTTTTATATTGATATGGGCTATTCACTTTCTGAAATTGGTTATGTAGTGAAGGTGGTTGCATTGGTAGGGACAATAATTGGAGTATTTGCTGGAGGAGTATTAATAAAAAAAATGGGATTATATAAATCTCTTCTGATTGGTGCTTTTTTGGTAATGTTTACAAATCTATTTTATTCTTATGCCGCTATCAATGATAAAAATCTTTCATTATTAGGGTTAATAGTTGCTTCAGATAGCCTTGCAGCTGGAATTGTTGGCACTGTAAATATTACTTTTTTAACTAGCTTAGTGTCGTCAAAATACACAGGATTTCAGTATGCTTTATTAACATCGTTAATGGCATTTTTAGGAAAAATATTTGGTGGTTTTTCTGGTGTATTTGTTGAAAATTTCCAAAGTTTATATGGATTCTCCTTTGGATGGATGAGTTTTTATATTTTCACGTCACTTCTAGCCTTGCCGGCAATTTTTTTGATTTTCTATAACAAGAACTTGTTTGATGCAAAATATACCCGTAGTTAGATTAATATTTTACTTCTCACTGTTAATTATATTTATTCTAAGTGTTGTAAATGCAGATTTAATCCCAAGGTTTAATGGGCTGTCATTTGTGTCAGATAAAATTGTTCATTTCTTAATGTACTTCTATTTGGCATATGCAGGTTTATTATGTAAATTTGCTATACGTAATTATTTGACTGTTTTATTAATATTCACATTTGGTCTATTTATTGAATTTATTCACTTTTTTCATCCCTATAGATTTTTTGAATATTTAGACTTACTTGCGAACCTTATTGGGGTTACAATTGCGCTTCTAATTTTTGAATTAAAAAATAATAAAAGCTATTGATTTATATTTTTTAGCCCATAATTATTGAATATCAAAAAATTATTGTTATTTATATGGAGAGATAAATGAAATTAAGACCATTACACGATAATGTTCTTGTTAAAAGGACAGAAGAAGAAGAAACTTCAACAGGAGGAATCATTCTTTCTGGTTCAGCAAAAGAAAAGCCTTCACAAGGTGAAGTTGTGGCTGTTGGGCCTGGGAAAACAAATGATTCAGGCAGTGCTGCATCTATGAATGTATCTGTAGGTGATACAGTTATTTTTGGTCAGTATGGTGGAAACGAAATTAAATTAAACGGTGAAGATTATTTAATTCTTAGTGAAAAAGATATCTTTGGCGTTGTAGAGTAATAAATTTAAATTAGGGAGATAAAATATGTCAGCTAAAGATGTAAAATTTGGAGATAATGCTAGATCTCAAATGCTCGATGGGGTAAACACCCTTGCAAATGCGGTAAAAGTAACACTCGGACCAAAAGGTAGAAATGTTGTATTGGATAAATCATTCGGTGCACCAACAGTAACTAAAGATGGTGTTTCAGTTGCAAAAGAAATAGAACTAGAAAATAAATTTGAAAATATGGGAGCTCAGATGCTTAAGCAGGTCGCCTCCCAAACTTCTGATGAAGCAGGTGATGGAACAACCACCGCAACAGTTCTTGCTCAATCAATTGTAAATGAAGGTAATAAAGCTGTTGCAGCTGGAATGAACCCAATGGACCTTAAAAGGGGTATCGATAAAGCAGTAGTGAGCGCTGTTGAATATGTCAAAAGTCTTAGTGTTCCATGTACAGATGATAAAGCAATTGCTCAAGTTGGAACAATTTCTGCTAATGGAGACACAGCAGTTGGTGAAATTATTGCGGAAGCAATGGAAAAAGTTGGCAAAGAAGGCGTTATAACTGTTGAGGAAGGAAGTGGAATTGAAAATGAATTGGATGTTGTAGAAGGCATGCAATTTGATAGAGGGTACTTATCTCCTTACTTCATTACAAACCAAGACAATATGACTGTTGAGCTAGACTCTCCTTATATACTTCTTGTTGATAAGAAGATATCAAATATTAGAGACTTGCTACCTTTACTTGAGTCAGTAGCAAAAGCAGGTAAACCTCTTTTAATTATTGCAGAAGATATTGAAGGCGAAGCTCTTGCAACTTTGGTTGTAAATAACCTTAGGGGTATTGTGAAAGCAGCAGCATGTAAAGCTCCAGGGTTTGGAGATAGACGAAAAGCTATGCTTGAAGATATAGCAATATTAACTGGTGGTACTGTAATTTCTGAAGAGGTTGGTCTTTCGTTAGAAGGAGCAACTGTTGAAGACTTAGGAACATCAAAGAGAGTTGTCTTAAACAAGGATAATGCAACAATCATTGACGGTGCTGGTGATGAAAATGCTATTGCTACTAGAGTAAATCAAATTAGAGCTCAGGTTGAAGAAACCTCATCTGATTATGATAAAGAAAAACTTCAAGAAAGAGTCGCTAAGTTAGCCGGAGGTGTTGCAGTCATTAAAGTTGGTGCAGGGTCTGAAGTAGAAATGAAAGAAAAAAAAGCTAGAGTTGAAGATGCATTGCATTCTACAAGAGCAGCTGTTGAGGAAGGAGTAGTTCCTGGTGGTGGTTCGGCTTTAATAAGATGTTTGGAATCTGTAGCAAAATTAAAAGGCGATAATGATGATCAAAATGTTGGTATTAATATTGCCAAGAAAGCATTTGAAGCTCCATTAAGACAAATAGTATCAAATGCGGGTGAAGAGCCTTCTGTAATCGTTAATAAGGTTATTGATGGAAAAGACTCATTTGGGTTTAACGCTGCAACTGGTGATTACGGCGACATGATAGAAATGGGAATACTCGATCCTGCAAAAGTTACAAGAACAGCTTTACAAGCTGCTGGTTCAGTTGCAGGTATGATGATTACAACTGAAGCTATGGTAACAGATGTACCAAAAGAAGAAGCACCAATGCCACCAATGCCTGATATGGGCGGCATGGGCGGCATGGGCGGCATGATGTAACATTATTTTATTAATTTAATATAGTATATATAACAATTTTTGGAGCTTAAAAGATGAAAATCATATATCTAATACCAATGTTTTCCGCAAGCATAATTGCGCATCCAATTAATAATATTCCGCATAATCACTATGCAGAATATTTAATATATATGGCCGCAGGAATTATTACAGTTAACATTTTAAGAATTTTATTTAAGAGAGAGGTTTAAAATGAAAATAAAAGAAGCAAAAGCTCATTGTGATATTCCATGTGCTGTTTATGACCCAGGTGTTGCTCAATATGCGGCGTTAAGTGTTGTAAGATTTTTAGATCTAATTGGTGAGATGCCTGAAAATATTGACTCCAAAAAGGACTTAGCACATCTATCAAGACTCGTTCAACAAAAAGAAGAACATGCTATTGAGGTCAAAGATGCTGTTAGAACTATTTGGGGTGATTATTTCAAAGCACCACATATGGAAAAATTTCCAGAAATACATGATTTGGCTCATTCGATAATGATGACTGCTTCAAAATGTAAGCAGGATATAGATAAGCAAAATGGGTTAGATCTTGTTAAGAAAGTAAATAGATTTGCTGAAATATTCTGGGCTACTAAAGAGGTTGAAACTGAAACAAAAAAATCTCTTAATCCACCTCACATGGATGTTATCGTACCAGTCTTAAGTGATTAGCTTACATAAAGTTAGGGGTTCTAGCATGAGCCCTAACTTTAAAGATCAAGACATAGTCTTAAGTATCAAGTATCTTAAATCATTGAAAAATAATGATGTCGTATTGCTTGATTTGCCTAATTATGGTGTTGTCCTAAAAAGAATAAAATCTATAAATGGAGATAATCTTGAGCTTACAGGTGATAATAAAAAATATAACTCTCCAATTTATAACAATATTTATAAAAAAGAAAATGTAATAGGAAAAGTTATATTTAGATTTTAGTAATCTTAATTTTAGATATTAAATTATCATCTAATTCTAATATTTCAAATCGATAATTTTTAATTTCTATACATAGGTTTGCCTGTGGAATTTGATCAAGATATTCTGTAATTAACCCGTTAATTGTTTTGGCTCCATCTTCAGTTATTGACCAATTTTGATAATTATTTAGGTCTCTTATTTTTGAATTTCCATCAGTTAATATAGAACCATCCTCTGACTTAATAAATTCCTTTTCTAATTCTTCCTTATCTCCTCCAAAGGTTCCTGTGATCTCTTTAAATATATCCTCTATAGTTATTAAGCCCTCTATCTCGCCATACTCATCTACAACCAATCCAAGACTTTGGTTATTAGAAAGGAATTCTCTAAGCTGTTTCATTAATAGTGTTGATTGAGATACAAAATATGTTTTTTGAAGCGTCTTAATTTTATTTTTTTTGTTAGGATTTTCTAAGAATGAATGAGAGTCTTTTAAATGAAGTATTCCAACTATTTTATCAATAGAATCTTCAAAAACAGGCAACCTGGTGTATGAAGTTGATTCAATAATTTTTGTTGCACACGAATCATCATCATTAATGTTTATACCTATTATCTCTGCTGAAGGAATCATTATATCTTCTACTACCAACTCCTCCATTCCTAAGACAGAGGAGAGCATTTTTCTATATTGTTTTGGTATTAATTCTCCTGATTCGTCTAACAATGTTCTCAACTCTTCTGTATTGAGATTGTCATTTGAGGATGCATCTTTAGCATCAAGACTAAATAACTTAAGGATTTTTTTACTAACAAAATTTGTTAAAAAAATTAAAGGTTTAAAAATATAAACTAAGATTTTTAAAACAAATGATGATTTTGTGGCAAAACTTTCTGGCTTAATTGCTGCCATCGTTTTTGGTGTAATTTCTGAAAAAATTA
Organism: uncultured SAR86 cluster bacterium; assembly: GCA_902520725.1. Taxonomy (GTDB): domain Bacteria; phylum Pseudomonadota; class Gammaproteobacteria; order Magnimaribacterales; family D2472; genus SAR86A. Next base: position 52,885 of record CABYPB010000003.1, read on the forward strand.
GTATAACAATTGTTAGGATTATTGATCCTAGTAATACATTACCACCAAAGTAATTAAGCATAATAATAGTAACAATTGCTGAAGCTAGAATATTTGCAAAATTATTACCAACTAAAATTGCAGAAAGTAATTGATCAGGTTTTTTTAAAAGCTCTAATGCTCTCTTTGCACTAGTTTTCGATTTTTTTGATAAGTTCTTTAACTTGATTTTGTTTGCAGCCATCATTCCTGTTTCAGAACCAGAAAAGAAACCACTTAAAACTAACAAAAAAACTAATGTAGAAAATAAGATTAATAAAGAGGGGTCTTCTTGCACTAGGAACCTATAATCAACGAATTCATATAATATGCTGCAAGAACCGCCCACATTGCAACAAAAAGACTTCGAGTAGCATACTTAATTGGAAAGTTAAAATTTTTTATTCCTAACAATGTGATAACAAAAATCAACCAAGCAATAAATGTAAATATAGCTTTAATAACTAAATTTGATGTAAAAATTGACTGCATGCTAAGACCAGATATAAGTGCTAATGAAAGAAAAAGCAAACCAACACCTAGTAATTGAAATACAATTTTATAGTTTCTTTCAACAGAAAAAGGACCAACGCTTAACAGTTCACCTTTTTTAACTTTTCTAACTTGTCTCTCGAGAATTATAATTTCGTTATATGCAATAAACAAAAATAATAAACTCAGACCGGTAACCATAAAATGTATTGTAGGAATAATTGAAATAAACTCATACGTATATAAATATACAAAAATATATGAGAATGCAGAGAAAGACGTAGATATGAATAAGGAACTTTCTTTCTTGTAAAGAATCCTAATCAAATAATAAATAACTACGCTAATAGTTACCTGGGTAATAAAATTCATTAATAAATCAGATTAATTAAAACTTTGCATAATAATACTATCAATATTAGCAAGGTTAACCTAAAATACACATCTTTTTAAACAAATTTATATATATTTAGTATGGTAATTATAAGATTAGCAAGAAGCGGGGCTAAAAAGAACCCTTATTACTTTATCACTGTAGCAGATGAGCGTCGCCCTAGAGATGGTGCATTTATAGAAAGACTTGGTTTTTTTAATCCAAGCGCTAAGGGAAACGAGGAAAGACTTCGTATAGATCTTGATAAGCTAGAGTCTTGGGTCTCTAATGGAGCACAAGTTAGTGAAAGAGTTAATTCATTAATCAAAGAAGCTAAATTAACACCCGAAGAATTAATTGCAAAAATTGAAGCAAAAAAAGCTAAAGCAGATGCTAAAAAAGCTGCGCTTGCAGAAAAATTAGCAAAAGAAGCTGAGGAAGCAGCTTCTGCAGAACAAGAAACATCTGCTGAAGAGGCCCCTGAAGAAGAAGCTCCAGCCGAAGAAGAAGCTCCAGCCGAAGAAGCTCCAGCTGAAGAAGAAGCTCCAGCCGAAGAAGCTCCAGCTGAAGAAGAAGCTCCAGCCGAAGAAGCCCCAGCCGAGGAAGAAGCTCCAGCTGAAGAAGAAGCTCAAGCCGAGGAAGAAGCTCCTGAAGAAGAATCCGATGAAAAAGATTCTTCAAAAAATGAAGAAAAATAATTTAATCTGTATCGGATCTGTAGGTAAGCCGAGAGGCTTGAAAGGTGAATTTTTTTTGAACTCCTTCTGTAGCCCTCAAAAAAACATTATTAAGTATACTAAAATGATTGAAACAAATGATGGTGTTTGTTTGGAATTAGAATACATCAAAGAAAATAATCTTAAGTTTCTATCAAAAATTAAAAACATAAATAATGTTGATGAAATCAAAACATATACAAACCTAATGCTCTATATTTCATCAGAAAATTTACCTTCACTAAATTCGGATGAAGTTTATTGGCATGACCTAGTTGGAATGCTTGTTATAGACGAAAATAAGAATGAGCTACTGGGGGAAGTTAAAGATATAAATAATTTTGGAGCAAATGAGTGTTTAGTAGTTCATGCCACAGATGATTCTATTGATAATAAAGAGCGTTTGATACCATTTATAAGAAACAACTTTATATCTCAAATAGATAAAGAAAAGAGAATCATAACAGTTAACTGGCAAAGCGATTATTAGATTATGAATATTAATATATTAACTATTTTTCCTGAGATATTTAATGTTTTAAATTCAGGCGTAGTTTCTAAACCAATAAAAAATAAAACTCTCAAACTAAATACCTACGATATAAGAAAGAATGCTGTAAATAAGCACAATCATGTTGATGCAAAGCCATATGGAGGAGGCGAAGGAATGGTTATTATGGCTGAACCAGTGGTTAAAAGCTTGAATCAAATAGCTAAAAGTAAACTTGGCAAAGTTATATATTTAACACCGCAAGGCAAAAAATTAAATCAAAAAAAAGTTCTTAACTTGTCTAAATTGAGGAACATTACTCTTATATGTGGCAGGTACGAAGGAATTGATCAAAGAATAATTGATAAATATGTTGATGAAGAAATCTCACTTGGAGATTTTATTTTGAGTGGTGGAGAGTATGCCGCTTTATGCTTAATTGATGCTATATCTAGATATATTCCTGGCACGCTGGGAAATAAAGATTCATATTTAAAAGATACTTTTTCAAATGGCTTATTAAAAGGAGATGTATACACGAAACCTGAAGATTTTGAGTCTATGAAAGTTCCAGATGAACTATTATCCGGAAATCATAAAAAAATTGATGATTGGCGTGATGAAAACTCACTACTTAAAACTTTTCTAAAAAGACCTGATCTCTTAAATGAAATAAAATTATCAAAAAAACAAAAAAAACTCTTGGAAGAATGGGAATCTAAGGCTATCCTATAGCCCATTTTAGGCAAACATTATGAGCGATAATAAAGACAGCAAGAAAAAAGGATTTTTTTCCAGACTATTTGGAGTTTCAAGTTCGTCTGAAGAAACTAAAACTGAAGTAATATCTCCTGAACTACCTTCATTATCTGCACTTAATAAGATGAAAAAAGCAGATATTGTAGGTGCTGCTAAGGATAATGGCCTAGATTTAGATATCAATCTTACAAAAGCAAAATTACTAGAAGCTTGGGAATTACATTTTAATCCTCAGACACCTCCAAGTGCTGTTGATGATGCTGCAGACGTGATGGCAGAATCTGCTGCAAATGATAAGCATGAAGAAGCTCCTAAAGAAGAAACACCAGCCGAAGAAGCTCCTGAAGAAGACGCTCCAGCTGAAGAAGAAGCTCCAGCCGAGGAAGAAGCTCCTGAAGAAGAAGCACCAGCTGAAGAAGCTCCTGAAGAAGAAGCACCAGCTGAAGAAGAAGCGCCAGCTGAAGCAAAAATATCTTTGGATGAAAAAAGTCCATCTCAAATAATTAACGATTTTGAGTCTAGACAAATGAAGACTGACTTACCTGATTTTAGGCCTGGAGATACAGTAATTGTTTCAGTGAAGGTAAAAGAAGGAGATAGAACAAGATTACAAGCATTTGAAGGTGTTGTAATGGGTTTAAAGAACGCTGGATTAAACTCTTCATTCATTGTGCGTAAGATTTCAAGCGGTATTGGAGTTGAAAGAACTTTTCAAACTCACAGCCCAATGATTGACTCTATTAAAGTAAAAAGAAAAGGTGACGTCAGACAATCTAAATTATTTTATTTAAGAGAAAGATCCGGAAAATCAGCAAGAATCAAAGAACGTCTAGAATAATAAGAAATGCAAGAGTTAGTCATTGGAGATCCTTATCTTAAGGATTTTTTTAACTATTTATATATAGAGAAAGGGCTATCTCAGAATACTGTTAAATCTTACAAAAGAGATATAGATAGTTTTATCTCATGGTCTAAAAAATATAAAAAATCTAATTATGTTGATTTTAATGAGACTGAAATAAATGAGTTTATTTCTTTTTTATTTAAATCCCATCTAAAAAGTGCTTCTGTAAACAGAAAGATTTCTTCAATAAAATCTTTGTATTTATTTTTAGTTAAAAAAAATCAAATCAAAAATTCTCCAATAAGTGAGATTATTACACCCAAGCAAGAAAAATATTTACCAATGTCAATGTCTGAGGATGAGGTAGATAAGCTTCTTAATAGTCCTGACTGCTCAGTTAAAATAGAAGTCAGAGACAAAGCAATGATTGAAATGCTTTATGCAACTGGAATGAGAATATCAGAATTAATTAATCTTAAGATTATAAATACAGATATTCAAAGATGCGTTGTAAAGGTAATAGGAAAGGGCTCCAAAGAAAGACTCATTCCATTTGGAGAATCTGCACTTGAGGCTCTTAATAATTATTTGTCTATAAGAAAAAATTCAAAATCAAAGGAGATATTTTTGTCTAATAGAGGAACAAAATTAACTAGAGTAGCATTTTGGAAAAGAATTAAAATATACCTCATACGCTCAAATCTAAAGGGTTCAATTTCACCACATACCTTAAGACATGCATTTGCTACTCATTTGTTAAATAGGGGTGCTGATCTGAGGTCAGTTCAACTCCTTCTGGGCCACAGTGACTTATCAACTACGCAAATATATACTCATATTGCAAAACAGAGATTGGGTGATGTTCTAAAAAAACACCATCCAAGAGGATAATATGAAATACAAATTATTAATGTATAGCCTTATACTTTTTTCTCTAACAACCTATTCTGATGAGTTGTTAATCAAAGAAAAAATATCAGGAATTTTGCCACCTGGTACACAAATTGAAAAAATAGAAGAATCATCATTTCCTAATATATATAAAGTTTATTACGGAGATATTCAGCCATTATATGTTTCAAAATCTGGTAAATATTTTTTATATGGAGATATGTTTGAAATAAATTCTTCTGAAATTATTAACTTAACAGCTTTAGATATTAAGAAACAGCGAATATCCCTAATGAAAGAAATCAATAAAGATGAGTTGATTTCTTTTTCTTCAGATGATGAGACTTATAGTGTTACTGTATTTACAGACGTTGACTGTGGATATTGCAGAAAACTGCATAACGAGATTAAAGCATACAATAAGTTGGGTATCTCTATTAATTATGCAGCATTTCCGAGATCAGGCATTGGGACAGAAGCTTTTACAAAAATGGTTGGAGCTTGGTGTTCAACTAATCCAAAACAATCAATAACATACTTAAAAGATGGAAAAAAATTAGAATTGAATTTTTGTGATTCTCAGCCAGTATCAAAACATTATGCTATTGGTAAAAAAATAGGTATAACTGGAACTCCAGCAATAATATCCTCAGAAGGTGAATTATTTCCAGGTTATTATTCTCCTCAAGATTTACTTGATAAACTAAAGAGCTAATATGAAGAAACTAAAAATTGGGATATGTGGATGGGGTAATGTTGCTACAGGCTTATTTAATACAATTAAAAATAATAACGATAAAATAAGATTAAATGGTAATTTAGATATTGAAATAGTTGTAATTGGAGCAAGAAGAGATAATCCAAAATGTAATCCTGGAGACATTAAGATAGAAAGAGATATCTTTGATGTAATAGATAATGAAATTGACGTTGTGGTGGAATTAATTGGAGGAGTTGAAGTAGCTAGAGATCTAATTTTAAAAGCTATTAAAAATAAAAAACATGTTGTGACTGCAAACAAGGCAGTAATATTTCATCATGGAGATGAAATATTCAATGAAGCAAGTGCAAACGGTGTAAAAGTTCTTTTTGAATCCTCTGTTTGTGCTGGTACTCCAATAATTAAGCTTTTAACTGAAGAATTATCAGCAAACAATGTTACTAAAATTGCTGGAATGCTTAACGGAACATCTAATTTTATATTATCAAATATGGAAGAGGGCGCAGATTTCAAACCAATATTAGAACTTGCTCAAAAAGAAGGTTATGCTGAACCTGATCCAACTTTTGATATTGAAGGCATGGATGCTGCCCACAAGATAGGTATTTTATCTTCTCTTGCCTTTGGAACACCCTTACCTCCAGGTGATTTCTATGTAGAGGGCATATCTAAAATAGAAAAAATTGATTTTAAATATGCAAAAGAAATGGGATATACAGTTAAACATCTAGCTGTTTGTAAAAACAATGAAGATAAAATTGAGCTAAGAGCACATCCAGTTCTTATTAAAGATAATTCATATTTAGCAAACTTAAAAAGTGTGAGAAATGGCATCGAGGTAGAAACTGACTTGCTTGGAACTCTTCATATTGCAGGTTCTGGTGCTGGACAGGAATCAACAGCATCTGGAGTGGTTTCAGATTTAGTGCATCTCGCAAACTCTAATATCAATATTTCTAAATCAACAAAAAAAAATAAATGTGATCTGATAGATTTTTTAAGTTTAAGCTTTCAATACTATTTCTATATAAAAGCAGAGGATATTCCAGGTGTAATGGCTTCAATAACCTCAATGTTTGCAGAAAAAGGAGTTGGAATTGAATCTATAGTTCAAAAAGAAGATTTAAAAGAAAATATGGTACCGATTGTATTGATAACAGATCCTTTTATAGAAAGCGATCATAAAGATTTAGTCACAAATATTTTAAATCTTGATTCAGTAAATGAAGTTAGATCTATCAGAATAGAAACAGACTAGAAATGCTTTTTCATAGCACTAGAGGCAAAGATAATAATAAGACTTTTGAAGAGATTTTAATGCAAGGTCTTGCCAAAGATGGTGGTCTTTTTATGCCGGACTATTGGCCAGAAGTAGATCTAGATAATTTAAAAAACCTTGATAACTTTATAGATGTTGCAAAGAAAATTGTTCCATTATTCACTGATTCATCTTTTACCAATATTGAGGTTGAACATCTACTTGATCGCACTTGGCATAATTTCGATAAAAAGGACTTTATAGATATTTTTGAAATCAATGAGTCAGTCTCAATTCTAGAGCTATTTCATGGACCGACCGCTGCCTTTAAAGACTTTGGCCTTCAACTTGCAGCTGCTTTTTTTAACAAAACTTTACAAAAGCAGAAAAAAACTGCGATTGTGTTTGGAGCTACATCTGGAGATACAGGATCTGCTGCAATAGATGCTTGCAAAGAGTTTGATTTAATCAAAACCTTCATTCTTATTCCTGAAGGAAATATGTCTGAAATACAACGAAAGCAAATGACGACAGTTCATAAGGATAACGTATTTCCAATATTAGCTAGTGGAACATTTGATGATTGCCAAGATATTGTTAAAAGAGGTTTCAATGAAAGAACATTTTTAAAAGATGATCAGTATCTTTTAGCAGTTAATTCCATTAATTGGGTAAGAATTATTGGACAAATTTGTTATTACTTTTATGTTTCATTAAAAATCAATAACCTTTCGAGTCCATTAAATTTTTCCGTTCCAACTGGTAATTTTGGAAATGTTTTTGCATGTTATGCTGCTTCAAAAATGGGCATGCCATTATCAAAAATAATAGTAGCTGTTAACTCAAACGATATCCTTGATAGATTTTTTAGAAATAATGATTATTCAAAAGAAAAAGTTAATGAAACTATATCTCCAAGCATGGATATAAGTGTTGCCAGTAATTTCGAGAGGCTGTTATATGATTTTTACTTTGAGGGTGATACAAAAGCATGTTCTCAGCTTTATTCAAATTTTCCAAATTCAAAGATTGAAATTGATTCAAATATTTGGAAGAAATCATCTCAATTATTTATTAGTTATAGCTCTGATGATAAGGCCACATATGAATGTATGAAATATTATTTTAATAACTTCAATTATGTAATGGATCCTCACACTGCTGTTGCTGCAGATGCTGTATATAAATTAAATGATAAGTTAGATGGAAAGACAATAATATTGTCTACAGCTGATCCAGCAAAATTTCCATTAGCACTTAAAAATGCTGGATTGCCACCAAGTTTACCCAATAAATTAAGTAGAATATTAGATAAGAAAGAAGTAGCACATAGATTAAGTTCAAAAGATGATTCAATTTTTGAATTTATAAAAAATAATAATTAAAAACTTATAATGGATATTCAAGAATTAAAATCAACTTTATTAGATTTACAAAGTAGAGTTGACGAAATCAAAACTAATGTTCTTAAACTTGATTCCAAAAAAAAGCGCTTAGCTGAAATTGAAAGTGATCTATCTAAAGAGAAAGTATGGTCAGATTTAGAACTTTCTCAAAAACTAAGCAAAGAAAAAACTTCATTAGAAAAAACATTATCTTCATTCAAAACGGTTTCTGACAAAATTTCAGATTCTCAAGTACTTCTTGATGTGTCAATCGAAGAAAATGATGACTCCTCAATTGATGAAATCATAAAAGATATGACTGATATTTCTTCTATGGTGGAAGAACTTGAATTTAGCAGAATGTTCACAAAGAAAATGGATTCTTCATCTGCATATATTGAGATTCAATCTGGTTCGGGCGGAACAGAGGCGCAAGATTGGGCAGAAATGCTTTTAAGAATGTATACAAAATGGGCCGAGGCAAGAAAATTTACTTCAAATTTAATTGAAATATCTCATGGTGATGTCGCTGGAATTAAATCTGCTTCGCTTTATGTTGAGGGTGATTATGCTTATGGGTGGCTCAGAACAGAAACAGGAATTCATAGACTAGTAAGAAAATCTCCTTTTGATTCTGGAAACAGGCGTCATACTTCGTTTGCATCAGTTTTCATTTCACCAGAAATAGACGAATCAATTGAAATAAACTTAAACAAAGCAGACATCAGGACCGACACATATAGAGCTTCAGGTGCAGGAGGCCAACATGTGAATAAAACTGATTCAGCAGTTAGATTAACTCATATACCAACTGGTGTTGTTGCACAATCTCAAAGCGATAGATCACAACATAAAAATAAAGAAAATGCATTAAAACAATTAAAATCCAAGCTTTACGAGTTAGAATTACAAAAACAAAATGAAGAACAGCAGCTTCTTGAAGATAGTAAGTCTGACATTGGATGGGGTAGCCAGATTAGATCTTATGTATTAGATCAATCAAGGATAAAAGACTTAAGAACAAATCATGAGACTGGAAACACAACAGCTGTTCTAAATGGAGATTTAGATGATTTTATGAAATCATCATTAAAAGCAGGTATATAGATGGATAATGAAAATTTAGGTGGTGAGAAAGCCATACTTGAAGAAAGAAGAAAAAAATTAGATCAGCTTAGAGATAAGGGATCTGCTTACGGGAATTCATTTAAACCACAAAATAAAGCACAAAAACTTCATGATGAGTATGGATCATTTTCAAAAGAAGAATTAGTAGAGAAAGATATTAAAAATATCTCTATTGCTGGACGGATTATTCTAAAGCGTGTAATGGGGAAAGCTAGCTTTGCTACCTTAAGAGATTCATCGGGAGACATTCAAATTTATGTAACCAAAAATAATGTAGATGAAGATGTTTATGAAGACTTTAAGACATGGGATCTCGGAGATATAGTTGGCATTTCTGGAACTTTATTCAGAACTCAAAAAGATGAATTAACTATTGATGTATGGGATCTTGAAATGATTACAAAATCTTTAAGACCTATGCCTGAAAAATTTAAAGGATTGACTGATATAGAAGCTCGATATAGACAAAGATATTTGGACTTAATGACAAATACTTCTACAAAAGAAGTATTTATAAAAAGAACAAAAATTATAGATTCTATGAGAAAAATAATGAACGAAGTTGGCTATTTAGAAGTAGAAACTCCTATGATGCATCCTTTAGCTGGTGGCGCTGTTGCAAGACCATTTGTGACTCAGCACAATGCATTGGGCCAAGATTTGTATTTAAGAATAGCACCTGAGCTTTATTTAAAGAGATTGTTAGTTGGAGGTTTTGAAAGAGTCTTTGAAATAAACAGAAGTTTCAGAAATGAGGGACTTTCAACTAAACACAATCCAGAGTTTACTATGATGGAATGGTATCAGGCATATGCAAGCATGCAAGATCAAATGGACTTAACTCGAGACATTATTCTAAATGCTGCTAAAGCAATTAATTGTGAATCAACCATTAAATGGGATGATATTGAAATAAATCTAGATAATTTTACACAATCTACTTTAACCAATTTGGTTTTAGACCATAACAAAGATTTATCAGTAGATGATTTAAATGATTCTAAAAAACTTGAAGAAGTTTTGAAGAAACATAATATAAAAATTGAAAAGAGCTGGGGATCTGGAAGAATGCTTCTTGAAATATTTGAAGAAACAGTTGAATCAAATTTAATTGATCCTACATTTGTTACAGAATATCCTGTTGAGGTATCACCATTATCCAGACGAAATGAAGAAAAACCTGAATTTGCTGATAGGTTTGAGTTATTCATTGGAGGAAAAGAATTTGCAAATGGTTTTTGTGAATTAAATGATCCAGATGATCAAGCTTCAAGATTTGTTGATCAAGTTGCTGCAAAAGATTCTGGTGATAAAGAAGCTATGGATTATGATCAAGATTACATCACTGCTTTAGAGCACGGCATGCCTCCAGCGGTTGGAGTAGGCATGGGAGTTGATAGATTGGTAATGCTTTTGACAAATCAGTCGTCTATAAGAGATGTATTACTATTTCCCCAATTAAAATCTTAAATTTTAATAATAATTAGATTTACCAACGAAACTTATCAAAATTCTCAGGGTTAGCCCAACCCTTAGAGTTATTCCATGTTCTCTTATTGTTATAGGTTTTAAGATTGTATGAATAGCACTTTAACTTATTGGTTTTGTCTCTAAGTTCTGTTTGAAATCCTAGTTTTAACATTATTTCATCAATTTTTTCACTCTCCTTAAAATCTGTAAATATTACAATCTTTTGACTTAATAAATTTTTGATAATCCCAATATCAGTTTCAGAGGTGTGAATGTCATCTAAGACAATATATAGATCACAATTTTGAACACTAACTTGATTAATTTTAGGAGAAATTGTTAAAGTCTTTTTATCAGATTTGTCTATTCTCTTTAAAAGTCTTGAGATATCCTTTTTTGTAAGTATTTCAATATCTTTAGGTTTTTCATCATCAAGTATATTAGATATATAACTATGAAGAATCTTATCTTTTTTTGTCATTTCATTAGATGTTTTACTGCTTCTTTTTCTTCAAGCAGTTCATCAATAGATATCTGAAATTTTGACTTTGCAAAGTCAGACAACGCTATATCTCTTTTAATATCGACAGTACCATCTTCAAGAGTCATCAAAGGATATCCACATATAATTCCCTCCGGGACATCGTAAGAGCCATCGCTAGCTATTGCAGCGCTAAAACAGATACCAGATGGGGTCGGATTTTCACATGCTATGACTGTATCAATTGCAGCTTTTGCTGCAGATGTTGCTGATGATGCTCCTCTGGCATCGATTACTGCTTTTCCTCTTTGTTGAACTGAAGGAATAAATTCAGACTCTACCCAAGTCATATCATTAATTGCTTCGCTACCAAGGACTCCATTGATACATACATTTTCAGAGTCAGGATACATAGTCGGACTATGATTACCCCAAATTATCATATTCGTTACATCAGATATATCAGTATTGGTTTTTTTAGAAATTACAGATTTTGCTCTATTAGAATCTAACATTGTCATCGCCATCCAAAGTTGAGAGTCATTATTAGCAGCATTTTTTCCAATAAATGCATTTGTATTAGCAGGGTTACCAACAACAAGTATTTTTGCATTAGCTTTACCGTGCTCGCCAATTGCCTTACCTTGATCTACAAAAATTCCTCCGTTGATGCTTAACAAATCTGATCTTTCTTCAATTTTTTTTCCGTTATAAACAATACCTCGTGGAATACTTCCAACTAGAAGAAACCAATCAGCATCTTTTGAGGCTTCTTCGAAGTTATCTGTGTATTTAACTTCACCCATATTTGGAAAATAAGAATCCTCTAATTCCATAACTAGGCCCTTGAGTTTTTCAACCACTTGAGGAATTTCTACTAATGTTAAATTTACTTTTTTATTGCCAAATGTTTTTCCGTCAACAAGTCTTGGAATTAAAGAGTATGCTATTTGACCTGCTGCACCTGTTACAACTACTTTTACTGATGAACTCATATTTTCCTTATTGAATAAATTATTGATAATTATATTCCTAAATCTAAATCTAATCCTTAATTTTCTACGATAGTAAATAACTTTCTTTTTGATTAAAATAGCTTTCTATTTTAAAGAAATATTAAATACTATTGGAGATGTAAAAAATGACTATCAGATTTGATGAAAAAGTTGCTATCGTTACTGGTGCAGGTGGAGGTATTGGCAAACAGCATGCTCTTGAATTAGCAAGAAGAGGCGCAAAGGTGGTTGTTAATGATCTTGGAGGAAGTGTAGATGGAAGTGGCGCAAGTGATGCAGCAAATGAGGTTGTTGAGCTTATCAAGTCTGAAGGTGGAGAAGCTATTTCAAATGGAGCAAGTGTTACAGACTTAGATGCAGTCAAGGAAATGGTTGATCAGACTATGACTGAGTGGGGTAGAGTTGATATATTGGTTAACAATGCTGGTATTTTGAGAGATAAAAGCTTTCATAAGGTAACTTTAGAAGATTTTAATCTTGTGATGGATGTGCATTTCCAAGGAAGTTTGAATTGCACACATACAGTATTTCCAATTATGAGAGATCAAGAATATGGGCGTATTATTTTTACTAGCTCATCTAGTGGTGTATTTGGTAATTTTGGACAAACCAATTATGGCTCTGCAAAGATGGCAATGATTGGATTAATGAATACCTTAAAAATAGAAGGTCAAAATAAAAATGTTTTCACCAATTCTATTACTCCTGTTGCATACACGAGAATGACAGAAGGATTAATTCCTGAAGATTTCGGTAAGAACTTACAACCAGAATATGTCACACCAGCAGTTATATATTTAGCAAGTGATGATGCTCCTAATGGAGCAATAATGGCTGCAGGAGCTGGAGTTTTTTCGAGAATATTTATTCATGAAACAATGGGAGTTTCATTAGGAATGGATAAAGACATGACTCCTGAAAATATACAAGCCAACTGGGACAAGATATCTGATATGGAAGATGCTAGAGCTCTTCAAAATGGTGGTGAGCAAACTTTAAAATTTTTTGAATTAATTAGTAAGGAATAAAAGTTGAAACTTTATTCAAGTAAGCTTGCTCCTAGTCCTTTAAAGGTGCTCATTTTTTTATCTGAGAAAGATATCAAAGATGTAGAGATCATAAACCTCAATTTAGCGGAATTAGAACATAAAAGTTCTAAATATAAATCTATTGCACCAAATTCACGAGTACCTGCACTTCAGCTTGATGATGGAACCATTATTCTTGAAACTACTGCAATTTGCAGATATCTGGAATCTATCTATCCGGAACCAAATATGTTTGGTAATAATCCTATGGAAATTGCTTCGATTGAAATGTGGTATTCAAGAGTAACCTATGAATTGGCAACCCCGTTAGCCCATGGCTTTAGACATACTCATCCACATATGAGCAAAATGGAAGACCAAAATCAAGACTTTGGACTTTCTCAAAGAAAGCTTGGTACAAAAGCCCTAGAGACGTTTAATGAAATTATCTCCACAAAGGAATTCATTGCAGCAGATAGATTTAGTTATGCAGACATTCAGCTAGCAGTAAATTTAAATTTTTTAGTTAGACTAAACAGACTTGAGCTAAAGGACTACAAAAACTTAAACGACTATGTCACTCAAGTTTTTGCCAGACCTAGCTTTTCAGTTTAATTTATTCCCAGTTAAGAGCTCCACCAACCTGATACTCAGTCACTCTTGTTTCAAAGAAATTTTTCTCTTTTCTTAAGTCAATTATTTCTGACATCCAAGGGAAAGGATTACTCACACCTGTAAATTCTTCATCAAGGCCTATTTGAGTCAATCTTCTATTAGCAATAAATTTTAAATATTCTTCCATCATCGCAGCATTCATTCCCAAAACACCCCTCGGCATAGTATCTCTTGCATACTGAATCTCTAGTTCAGTTCCTTCTAAAATCATTTGTGCAGCTTCTGATTTCATTTGTTCATCCCATAAATGAGGATTCTCTATTTTGATCTGATTTATTACATCAATGCCAAAATTAACATGCATAGATTCATCTCTTAAAATATATTGAAATTGCTCAGCAGTTCCAGTCATTTTATTTCTTCTACCCATTGACAAAATTTGAGTAAATCCACAGTAAAAGAAGATTCCTTCAAGTACACAGTAGAAAGCAATAAGATTCTTAAGTAGTTGCTTGTCCGTTTCCTCTGTACCTGTCTTAAAATCAGGATTGGATATTTCTTGCGTATATTTAAGTCCCCATGAAGCTTTCCTAGCAACGCAAGGTATCTCTCTATACATATTAAAGATTTCTCCTTCATCCATGCCTAATGATTCAATACAGTACTGATATGCATGAGTATGAATAGCTTCCTCTAAGCTCTGTCTTAGGATGTATTGCCTACATTCTGGATTGGTAATCAATCTGTACAAAGCAAGAACTAAATTATTTGCAACAAGAGAATCTGCTGTTGAAAAGAAACCAAGGTTTCTTTTTACAATTGTTCTCTCATCTTCAGTTAATCCGTCTTCTGATTTCCATAGAACAATATCATTTGTCATATTTATCTCTTGTGGCATCCAATGGTTTGCACTCCCATCCAGATATTTTTGCCAGGCCCAATCATATTTGAAAGGTACTAGCTGATTTAAGTCTGCTTTACAATTGATCATCATTTTTTGATCAACTTGCACTCTACCATTTGCCATCATCTCATCAAGTTCCTCAATGCCAGCCGCTTCATCTAGTTCATTAACAGCTTTTCTTGCTGCTTCAGCCCTAGATCCTTCGCCAATATTAGATGACTCAGTTGATACCGCAGTTTCAGCTGGCTGAGGAGGTTCTGGTTGTTGCACTTCTGCCTTTGGAGCAGATGCTTCTGTTTTTGTTTCCGGCGCCGCTGGAGGTGCTGTGTTTTCTTCTTTTCCGTATTCATCCCAATTTAACATATTAATTTCTCCTTAAAATTTATTGACATGCTTCGCAATCTGGATCATCCAGAGAGCATGCTTCTGGAATTGGAGCTGGTGCGCCTAATTCCTGTGTAGCAGTTTCTTTTGTATCTGTACTCACAGCGTTAAGTTTTCCCTGTTGTACCGTTGATTTTTCTGTTGATGTTGCGGCTATTGACCTTAGGTAATAGGTTGTTTTTAAACCTGAATACCAAGCCATCCTATATGTAATATCTAATTTTTTGCCGTCAGCATTTCCTATATATAAATTGAGAGATTGACCCTGATCAATCCATTTCTGTCTTCTGCTTGCAGATTCAACAATATATCTTGGCTCAACTTCAAAAGCAGTTGAAAATAGTTTTTTTATATCTTCAGGAATTCTTGATATTTCTGTCAAACTTCCTTCAAAGTATTTAAGATCATTTATCATTACATCGTCCCACAAATTTAAATCTTTTAATTTTCTTACTAGATGAGGATTAACGATTGTAAATTCACCAGACAAGTTAGATTTAACGTATAGATTTTGATAAGTTGGCTCAATTGATTGAGTTACACCTGTAATGTTTGATATTGTTGCAGTTGGTGCTATTGCCATCACATTTGAGTTTCTCATTCCATCCTTCACAACTTTTTTTCTTAAAGTGTCCCAATCCAATGTTTCTGACCTATCTACATTCAAATACTCTTTTCCTCTGTTTTCTTCAAGTATCTTAATTGAATCTATTGGTAGTATTCCTTTACTCCATAGTGACCCATCAAATGATTCGTACGCTCCTCTTTCTTTTGCTAATTCAGTTGATGCAAGGATTGCGTTATAGCTTATTAGCTCCATACTAGTGTCTGCAAATCTGACTGCCTCTTCACTGCAATAAGGAATATTTTGAAGATACAGGGCATCTTGAAAACCCATCAGGCCAAGCCCAATCGGCCTATGCTTAAAGTTCGAGTTCTTTGCCGTATCAACTGAGTAATAATTAATATTTATTACGTTATCAAGCATCCTAATAGCAGTTGATACTGTTTTCTTAATCTTGTCTTCATCTAATTTACCATCTTGCATGTGGTTTGCTAAATTAACTGAACCTAAATTACACACTGCAATTTCATTGTCAGCGCTTGTATTTAAAGTAATTTCAGTACATAAATTAGAGGAATGTATTACTCCTGCATGCTGTTGTGGTGATCTCAAATTACAGGAGTCTTTAAATGTTATCCATGGATGCCCAGTTTCAAATAACATTGTTAACATTTTTCTCCATAATTCTTTTGCTGGGATTGATTTAGACTGATCCATCTCTCCTTTCGCTGCCTTTTGCTCATATTCTTCATACTTTTCTTCAAATGCTTTTCCAATTAGGTCATGAAGTTCTGGCACCTCTCCTGGGGAGAAAAGAGTCCAATTTTTATCTTGTTCAACTCTTTTCATGAACAAATCAGGAACCCAGTTTGCAGTATTCATATCATGCGTTCTTCTTCTTTCATCACCGGTGTTTTTTCTAAGCTCTAAGAACTCTTCTATATCCAAGTGCCAAGTTTCAAGATATCCACACATAGCTCCCTTTCTCTTTCCACCTTGATTAACAGCAACCGCTGTATCGTTTGCAACTTTTAAGAATGGAACCACTCCCTGACTTTTTCCATTCGTTCCCTTGATGTATGAATTCATTGCTCTAACAGGAGTCCAATCATTGCCTAATCCACCAGCCCATTTCGAGAGCAAAGCATTATCTTTCATAGCAGAAAAAATACCATCAAGATCATCAGGAATAGTTGTTAAGTAACATGAAGAAAGCTGTGGCCTTTTTGTACCAGAGTTAAATAAAGTTGGTGTAGAACTCATGTAATCAAAACTTGATAATAATTTATAAAACTCGATTGCTTTTTCTTCTCTATTTTCTTCTTCAAGAGCAAGACCCATAGAAACTCTCATAAAGAAGACTTGGGGTAATTCATATCTCGTGTCGTCGCAGTGTATAAAGTATCTGTCGTATAGTGTTTGCAGACCCAAATATGTAAACTGGTTATCTCTTGTGTAGTCTATTGCATTAGATAATCTGTCGAGATCAAAATTTTTCAATTCTGGATTTAGAATATCCAACTCTATGCCTTTATCTATATATGCTTTAAAAGCTTTAGGATAATTTGCTTCCATTTCTTTGTACGTAGAATCTTCAGCAACACCTAGAAAATTTAACGCTTCGTTTCTGATCTGATCCATTAATATTCTGGCTGTAACGAATGAATAATTAGGCTCTTTTTCTACTTTTGTTCTTGCTGACATGACCAAACTTGTTCTCATATCAGCAATAGATACTCCGTCATATAAATTCTTAAGAGCTTCATCAAGTACCTCATTAACAGTTACTTCTTCAAGATCTTCACATGCATCGCTTATTAATGTTGCTACCCTTTCAACATCCAATGGAACAACAGAGCCATCGCTTTTGGTTATATTAATGTTTGGAGCGTTTGAAATATCGATATCTGGTATATCTCTTTTTCTTTCTTGAGATCTTTCTGCTCTATATAGGATGTAACACTTAGCAACCTCTAATTCTTCAGATCGCATTAACTGAAGCTCAACCTGATCCTGAATTTCTTCGATATGAAGCGTGCCGCCAGAGGGCATTCTTCTTTTAAAAACTTCAACAACACTTTCTGTCAACTTACTAACTTGTTTATGTATTCTATCACTTGCTGCAGCATTACCAGATTCAATTGCTAAAAATGCTTTTGTTATTGCAACTTTTATTTTGTCATCTTCAAAAGGTACTACTTTTCCATTTCTTTTTATTACCCTTAATTTGCCAGGGGCTGTATTTTCTATTTCTGCAATAGTTTGATTTTGTTGTTTTGTTTTTTCTTGTTGTTGTATTTCCATTTTTTCCCCAATATTTCTCTTACTTGCTTGAGTCTTTTTATTATTTTCTCTTTTGGAAAAATTTAAGAGATGTCTGCAGTACCTAAAAGTTTTTTCCTAAACACTAATATACTAATTGTGGACAAAGAATCAAGCAAAAAAACACAATATATTGTGACAATTTCATTTTTTTACACAATATAGTGTATATATGGTGTTTTTTACCTGTTGGCAATAAGTTAATAAATTGTGGATAATTACCGCTGGAGAAAGATTATGAGAAATTATTTATCTATTGATCAGGGCACAACAAGCTCTCGCGCAATCATTTTTAATTCAAATTTAGAATCAGTTGTAGATTCTCAAATAGAATACGATTTATTTTATCCCGATGATGGCTGGGTTGAATTAGATCCAGCAGACGTAGTTAAGAGTGTAGAAGAAACTGTTTCAAATGTTTTGAAAACAGAAAGCAATATTAGCGCATGTGGAATAACAAACCAAAGAGAGACAACAATAGTATGGTCAAAGAAAACAGGGAATCCTATTTATCCTGGAATTGTCTGGCAAGACAGAAGAACTTACCATTTTTGCGATAAGTTAAAACTTGAAGGACATGAAAAATTAATATCAGAAAAAACAGGTTTAGTATTAGATCCATATTTTTCAGCAACAAAAATAAAATGGATATTGGACAATGTTGATGGTGCAAAAAGTTTAGCTGAGAAAGGAGATCTCCTTTTTGGCACAGTGGATACTTACATAATATATATGCTTTCAAAAGAAAAAAATCATTTTACAGATGTAACTAACGCTTCCAGAACGCTGCTCTTTAATATTAATACAATGGAGTGGGATGATGAATTATTGCAATTATTTGATATTCCAAAATCAATGATGCCTCAGGTTTTACCATGTGATGATAATTTCGGTACACTTTTTATAGATGGAAATGAAATAGCAATTCAAGGCGTCATTGGTGACCAACAAGCCGCACTTGTTGGACAAGACTGTTTTAATGAAGGCGATATGAAATCAACATATGGAACGGGTTGCTTTCTAATGGTCAATACTAAAGATAAACCCATATCAATTAGTGAAGGCCTGTTGACAACAGTAGCATATAAGTTAAACGGTGAAGTTCATTATGCCATTGAAGGAAGTATTTATTCATGTGGAAATATTATTAAATGGTTAAGAGATAAAATGAAGTTTTTTGATTCTGCAAAGGAAAGTGAAAATTTTCTGAATATAGATGGCGAATCAAATAATATTCTTTTTTTACCAGCTTTTAATGGTTTAGGTGCGCCTTTTTGGAATTCGGATATCAGAGGCGGATTTTATGGAATTACTCAGGATACATCTGTGAACGATATGATCACTGCAGCCTTCTTATCAATTAGTTTTCAAACAAAGGAAATAACGACTATCCTAGAAAAATACAATATTGAAATAAGCAAACTAAAAGTAGATGGAGGAATGGTACAAAATTTTAAGTTTTGCCAGCAACTTGCTGATACGCTTCAAAAAGAACTTGTGAAACCAGAAAATGTTGAGTCAACTGCAATTGGAGCATGTAAGGTGGCCATGATTGGTTCTGGAGAAAGTTTAAAAAATATCCAAACTAAAAAACTTTCATTTAAGCCTAATAAAAATTTAGAAGATAGCTTCACAAATCGATACAATATTTGGAAAGATTACATAGAAAAGTCTCTTAGAGATTAAGAGAGTTTTATTACTTTTGATATATTTAAAGTCTCTAATTGATTAGTGTCATGCGTTACCAATACACAAGGTATTTGTATTTTTTCAATAAAATTTGAAATTAACTTTTGAGCATTTACTATATTTTGAGAATCTAAGTTTGAGAATGGCTCATCCAGGAGTAGGGCAGATGGCTTCATAAGTATAGACCTTGCTATTGCAACTCTTTGTTTTTGCCCTCCAGACATTTCATGAGGCATTTTTTTCATACAATTAAAAAGACCCAACGAATCTACAACTGGATTATAAAAATCCAAAAGATCTTTCGACAAAGCATACTTTATATTTTTTTCTGCATTAATATGAGGAAACAGAGCAAAGTCCTGAAAAACGTAACCTATGTTCCTTTTTTCTGGCTCAACAAATATATTTTCATCATTTAATATCTTTTCATTACAGATAATAGAGCCTTTATCAGGATTTTTTAGACCAGATATTATGTTTAATAATGTTGATTTTCCAATGCCACTCGTTCCAGCAACAAGACCAACTTCATTTTTTTCAATTTTGAAGTCTAAATTTTCGACCAAAAAACTGTGATTGAAAGAAAAAGATAAATTTTTTATTTCTAAACTCATATTTATATGATTAATATATGTCAATTTTGTATATAATGCTTCTGTTTTTTTAACTGTATTTCAACTAGTCTGATGACATATGTATACCTATAAAATCTATAATAATGTTTCCGCTGAGGGTATAGACTTCTTAGAGGAAAATGGACTTACAAAAGAAGAAGAAAATCCAGACGCTCTTTTGATTCGGAGTCATGTAATTAATGAAAATGATTTCAATAAATCTTTAAAATGTATATGCAGAGCAGGCGCTGGTGTGAATCATATACCTATTAGTCTGGCTACTGACAAAGGAGTAGTAGTTTTTAATACTCCTGGCGGAAATGCAAATGCAGTAAAGGAATTAGTTATATGTGGGTTACTGCTATCATCAAGAGGAATAATACAAGGACATCAGTTTGCTCAATCTCTTTCAAATGAAATTGATGATGAGTTAACACATTTAGTAGAGACAAATAAAAAAAATTTTAAAGGAAACGAGTTAAAAGGTAAAACAATTGGAATAATTGGCTTGGGTGCAATCGGATCACTTGTGGCTCAATCAGTTGTTAATATGGGGATGAAGATTATTGGATACGATCCAAATATTTCAATTGATGCAGCCTGGCAACTCCCAAAGGAGGTAGTAAAAGCAGATAGTCTCAAAGACCTACTATCAAATTCTGATTATATATCTATTCATGTGCCTCTTATTGAAGAAACAAAGAATTTAATTTCTAATGATGTTTTAAAGTTTGTTAAGCCTGGTGCCAAATTAATAAATTTATCAAGAGGGGCGATTGTTAACAATAAAGATGTACTTCGTGCACTAGAAAATAAGAAAATTAGCTCATTTGTAACTGATTTTCCTACGCCAGAAATGGTAAAAAGGTCAATGGAATTCTCCGATGTTATTTTACTACCTCATCTTGGAGCAAGTACAAAAGAAGCAGAAATAAATTGCGCAGTTATGGCTGCAGAACAAGCATATAAATTTTTAAAAAATGGTGAAATAGTAAATTCTGTTAATTTCCCAAAAATAAAACTTGGGAGAACAACCAAATATAGACTCGTGATAATTCACAAAGATGAACCGGGCGTGATAGGAAATATTACAGGAGAAATTGCTTCACATAGATTAAATATTCCTGACATGATCAACAAAAGTAGAAATGAAATCGCAATAACTGTAATAGATCTAGATGATGAGCCTGCTAAGGTAATTATTGATAATTTAAAAGAAATAGTAAATGTTTTAAGTGTTAGGCTATGTAAATAAACCTAATTATTTATAAACAATTGTCTAATAGCGAACTTTATTTAAATTTATTTAAAAAAACACTTGTCAACAGAAAAAAATAGTGTTATTGAGGGGCCTTATATTTGTATATAATTTGTATATATTTTACTTGCTATTTAATCTAAATTACTGATTTAAGGTTATATTTTGGATATTTGTATAATTTTTATACAACTTCTTTAAAAGCCTTATTTAATGCATATTTATGTGGTATAAATAAAGTTATCCATAACTTTATCCACAGATTCTGTGGATAAGATTTATGTAAAAAATGAATAATTTAAATAATAATATTTCAATGCCTAATGATTGGCTTTTAGCGTTAAAGATATATTCTAATCTTGATAATGTTAATGCACCTATCTCATACATAAAAAAAGAAATAGAAGATGGAAAGGAGATATCTCCCAAAATTGATAATATATTTAACGCATTTAAATACTGCTCTTTTTCTTCTGCAAAAGTTGTAATATTTGGTCAAGATCCATACTTTCAAAGAGGTCTTGCTAACGGATTAGCATTTTCAGTTAATAAAAATCAAAGAGTTCCTGCATCACTTAGAAATATTTATAAAGAGATTGAAAATGATATTGGTTACGTATCAAATAAAGATGGTTGTCTTGAAAATTGGGCAAAGCAGGGAGTGCTTTTATTGAATAGCTCTCTCTCAGTTGAAGTGCTCAAGCCTGAATCACATGCAAACATTGGATGGGACAAATTCATAATAGATATTATTAAAACTCTTAACAAAAAAAATAAAATTGTTTTTATTTTATGGGGTAATCACGCAAAACAATATTTAAAATATATAGACAATGATAACAATTTGATTTTATCTGCAGCTCATCCTTCACCATTTTCTGCATATCGGGGTTTTTTTGGATCTAAGCATTTTTCTAGATGTAATAGTTATTTAAAGAAAAACAATTTAAAAGAAATTAAATGGTAGATTTATATTATGGTTATTATTTTAGGATCGTTCCTAATGTGATCTAATTCAGCTGTTTTAATGATGGCATTAAATACTTTTATATTATCTAAGTTCACTATTTCCCCTGTAATTTTTATATCATTACTAACCGTATATTCTTGTTGAGCCACAATAGAACAAAACTTCCTTCTATCTACTCCTAAATATTTCATTCTTGCAACAATTTCCTGTCCTCTATAGCACCCTTTATCAAAAGAGACTCGTAAATTGTCATAATTAATTTCTACTGGCCTATATTTGAATGTATCTTCAACATGTAGAAATAAGATACCAAGGATTTTGTTAGCCGCTTGCCAGTTTTCATAAGTAATAGAATCACTATGCTCATAATCGGATTCTTTTATTGAAATCGACACTTCAAAGTCATCATTACTGCAATAAGCATTATCTATGGACTTTGAAGAGCTGACATGTCCAACGACATTACTATTAATTTTTTTAAAACCCACTCTATGAAGCATAGCAAATGGTGTTAATTCTTTTATTAAAACATCTTGGAGATCATTATTAATAACAAAACAGTATCCATCTTTTGATTTATTAATAAAAAAATCTGAAACAACCTGACCTTTGTGATTACAAATTGAAGATAGCTGAAAGCCTCCATCTTCAATTTTTGTATGATCTGAAGTAACCTGGCCTTGAAGGAATTCATCTACTTTATTGATATCACCTATTAACATAACAACCTTAAGCTCTTCAATTAACAAAGATCCATGTTCGATAAAATTATTATGTGTATCTTTTTTCAAGTAAAATCGGTTTAATAAAATTATATTTTAACCAATGAACAAAGAAATAAACAGAATTCAGTGGATGTGCAGAAGAGGCATGAGAGAGATTGATTTACTTCTGAGAGAGTTTTCCCAAACCAAGCTCGACCATTTAGATCAAGAAGAACTAGTTATATTTGAACAAATATTAAGTTATGACGATCAAAAGCTCTACGATTTTATTTTTAAGAAAACAGACCTTAACAATAATGTACACGAAAATTTTATTAATAAGTATTTAAAAACATTCACTAAACAAGGAAACTTTTAGCTATTTTTTTTGTCAGAAAGCATAGGAAGCATAATTATATGAAAACAAATTCAAATGATAATGATTCCGTTTTAATTGAACGAGTTAAAAATGGTGATAAAGGAGCATTTAATTTTTTAGTGAATAAATATTATCCAAGGGTTTACGCTTCTTTATTTTCTTATACTAAGTCAAAAGAAGATTCAGAAGATTTAGCACAACAAACTTTTTTGAAGGTTTGGCAGCAAATAGAATCTTTTCGAGGTGACAGCGCCTTTTTTACTTGGATCTATAGAATTGCAATTAATTTAGCTAAAAATCATTTTGTTAGTTCTGCATCCAAAAAGCAAAAAGTTAATACATCAATCGAGCACGCAGAGATTGAAATTAGTTCCTACGAAAATATTGAACAGATATTAATGCATGATCAATCAATGATACAAATTAAAGAATTCATTAATAATATGCCTGAATCTTTAAAAACTGCTTTTACGTTAAGAGAGTCAGAAGGTAAAAGTTATGAAGAGATAAGCTTGATAACTGATACACCAATAGGAACAGTAAGATCAAGAATTTTTAGGGCAAGAGAATCTATTATTGATTATATGCAAAAGGAAATAATTGAAAATGAATGATATAGATAAAAAGATTTCAGAACTTTATGATGGTGAACTTGATCAGAACGAAATTGATACCTTGCTGGAAATAATTTATGTAGATCAAAAATTACAGAAAAAGCTTTCAATGTATAGCTTGGCAGGTATTGCCTCCAGTTATAAAAATAATCAAGTGGTATCAATTAAGTCAAATGATAAATCAAATAAAAGTTTATTTTCAAACATCTGGTTGTCTAATGGTCTAACTGCTGCTGCTTCTGTCTTGCTAACATTAACAATTGTAAATAATGCTGATTTTTCTAGAATGGATATTAGTAGCTCTTCAACTAATCAAATATCTTCGGCAATTAATAGTAAAGAAGCAAAAGAAGTCATTAATAAATCAGAAGAAAGTCTTGCTGATTACATCATGAAAGTAATCAATGATCCCAATTTTATGAATTCTAAAGAGTCTATTGATCTTAGGAACGTAGGTTTTTTATCAGAATCTATAACAGGCAGCACCTATTCAAGGGGAAAAGAAAATTTTAAACTGCGTATTGAAAAAAATAATTTTGGTCTTAATAAAATAAGATACTGGAAACATGGAAATAAAATGATTTATCTTGTTCCTCTTTCTGATGGAAGAGCTGTCACAATTTATGGGAACGTCACACTGTCGACAGCTATATCTATAGCTAAATCAATAACTTAAAATATAAATATGTTTAAACCTAAATTAAAGATTTTTTTTATTGTTATATTTTTAATTGCCTCATCTGCAAGTTTATATGCAGCCTTGCCAGAAAATATATCTGATCTTGTCGATGATTCAGCTCCTGCAGTAGTTAACATAACTGCTAAAAAAGAAGTTTCTCAAAGATCTTCTTATGGTTATGGCGGAATCCCTGATGAAATGCTTGAAAGATTTGGCATACCAAGAGAATTTAGAGAGATGCCTCAGCAAAAGAGAGAGGCTGTTTCATATGGATCTGGCTTTATTTTGAAAGATAACTATATTATGACTAACTTTCATGTTGTTGAAGATGCCAGCGAGGTTATTGTATCTTTATCAGACAGAAGAGAGTTTATAGCAGAAGTTATTGGTGTTGATCCTTTATCAGATCTTGCAGTTCTTGAAGTTAAAGGAAAAAATCTTCCTTCAGTTGATGTTGGCAATAGTGATGAATTAAAAGTTGGTGATTGGGTTATTGCAATAGGTTCACCATTTAGCTTTGATTTTTCAGTTACGGCTGGAATCGTTAGTGCAAAAGGTAGAAGTATACAAAATAACAATATCGGCAACTATGTCCCATTCCTTCAAACCGATGTTGCAATAAATCCTGGAAATTCAGGCGGACCATTGTTTAATCTGGATGGTGAGGTTGTTGGTATTAATTCACAGATCTACTCAAGAAGTGGAGGGTATCAAGGACTTGCTTTTGCAATACCTATTAATGTTGCAGTTGATGTTGCAGATCAAATCATATCAAGTGGTGAGGTTTCACGTGGATATCTCGGAGTAAGAATGAGTGAAGTTGATAGTGATCTTGCCGATGCACTCGGAATGAAAAAACCATACGGTGCCTTAATCAATGATGTTGAAGAGGGCGAATCTGCAGATTTAGCAGGTTTAATTCCTGGCGATGTAATTATAGAGTTTGATAAAAAACAAATTAAGTTCAGTACAGACCTACCTCATGTTGTTGGTCAAATTAAACCTAATACTGAAGCAATTGCAAAAGTCATTAGAGATGGTGAAGAAATTAGTCTAGAGTTTATTTTGGGAGAACTTCCTGTAAATAGTGAAACGTTTATTCCAGCAAAAACACAAATCTCTTCAGACCCAATAGGTATAAAAGTAGCTGACTTAGATAGAGATAATCCTTCAATGGCAAACATGCCAGATGGTGTTATTGTTTCAAGAGTGAATCCAAACTCGCCTGCTTCTGGAAAAGTAAATAGAGGTGATTTAATAACAATGATTCAATTTAAAGGCAAGAAATATCAAGTTTTCGATGTTGAATCCTTTAATGACTCGCTATTAAATTTTTCTTCAGGAGATAAAGTTGCTGTTCATCTCACTAGAGGCGGTAATAGGTTTATTCGATCAATTACACTCAACTAGAAGCTAACATAAGTTACTTATTTACATGGTTTGCTTGTAAAATAGCAGCAAATTATGAAGAACATAAGAAATTTCTCAGTAATAGCACATATCGACCACGGTAAATCTACTTTATCAGATAGATTAATTGAATATTGTGGAGGACTTTCTTCTAGAGAAATGGCAGATCAAATTCTTGATTCAATGGATATTGAAAGAGAAAGAGGAATTACTATAAAGGCACAAGCTGTTTCCCTTAATTATCAAAAAGATGGAGAGACCTATCTATTAAACTTCATTGATACTCCAGGACACGTTGACTTTTCATATGAAGTATCCAGATCATTGTCAGCTTGTGAAGGAGCTTTATTAGTTGTTGATGGGTCTCAGGGTGTTGAAGCGCAAACACTTGCAAATTGTTACACAGCAGTCGAAGAGGGCTTAGAAGTATTACCTGTAATAAATAAAATTGATTTGCCTCAAGCTGAACCAGATAGAGTTAAGTTAGAAATTGAGGAGATGGTTGGTATAAATGCAAATGATGCGCCTCTTGTAAGTGCAAAGACTGGAGAGGGTGTGGAAAATCTTTTAGATCAATTAGTTACTAGTATTCCAAGTCCTTTGGGAGATCCCAATGCAAACCTTCAAGCTTTAATTATTGATTCTTGGTTTGATTCATATTTAGGCATCGTATCATTGATTAGAATAAAAAATGGCACACTTGAAGTTGGACAAAAATTTGAAATATACTCTACCGGCCAGACGCATGTAGTAGATGATATTGGTATTTTTTCTCCAAAAAAGGTCTCTAAAAGACAGTTAGCAGCAGGAGAGGTGGGATACATAGTTGCAGGCATTAAAGATATTAAAGGAGCTCCAGTAGGGGATACATTAATAGAATCAAATGATGAGGCAACAGAAGCATTGGCTGGCTTCAAAATGGTAAATCCAAAAGTTTTTGCATCAATATTTACTTTAAATTCTGATGATTATGAAAAATTTAGAGATGCTTTATCGAAACTTGTTTTGAACGATTCCTCCTTGATATATGAACCAGAAGTTTCAGATGCGTTGGGTTTTGGTTTCAGATGTGGATTTTTAGGAACTCTTCATATGGAAGTAGTAAGAGAAAGACTTGAAAGAGAGTATGATCTAGATTTAATTTCTACAGCACCTTCTGTAGAGTATGAGGTTCTTAAAACTGATGGGACGTTATTAAAGTGCGATAATCCATCCCAACTTCCTCTTCCTAATGAAATCGATGAAATTAGAGAGCCTATTGTAAATACAACGATTATTTCTCCAAATGAATACATAGGAAATATTATTACATTATGCTCATCTAAGAGAGGAATCCAAAAAGATATGAAATATTTTGGTAATCAAGTTTCAATTGTTTTTGAGATGCCATTGTCATCAGTGATTATAGACTTCTTTGATCAAATTAAATCTTCCACAAAAGGTTTTGCATCTATAGAGTATTCACTAATTGGATTTCAAAAATCTGATTTAACAAAAATCGATGTGCTGATTAATAATAATAAAATTGATGCTTTATCTATGATTGTTCACAAATCTTTTTCAACATCCAAGGCTAGAGAAATTGCAAAAAATTTACAGAAATTAATCCCAAGACAAATGTTTGATGTACCAATTCAAGTAGCGCTTGGTGCTAAAATTATCTCTAGAGAGACAGTAAAAGCTTATAGAAAAAATGTTACAGCTAAATTGTATGGTGGTGATGTTACAAGAAAAATGAAATTATTAGAAAAACAAAAAAAAGGTAAGAAAAAAATGAAACAACTTGGAAAAGTTTCTATACCTCAGGATGCCTTTTTAAATTACTTTAACTCAGAGGAATAGAATGATTACGGATCCATTATTTATTATTGGAATTATAGGCATGGCAGTATGCCTCATAACATGGATAAGGTTTAATATTAATGATCAAGAGGCCGAACCCTTTGTAATTAAGTATTTATCAACAATTAGCTTTATATCTGGCATAGCATTGCTGCTAAGTATTTTTTATAATTCAGGAGACCTTGGCATTGTTTTATTAGCATTCTCAATCATTGCATTCATAGTAATGATTTGTGGCTATTATTTTAAAAACACTGAAATAATATCAACATCGAGAGGTTATTTAATTCCAATATTTGTGATATTTGTATTAAGAACTTTCTTATATGAGCCTTATCAAATTCCATCAGGCTCCATGGAGCCTCAATTAAAAAAAGGTGATTTTTTATTAGTTAACAAATATGCATATGGTATTAAGGTAAATAGAATAGGCGTGCCAAAGATATTAATAAATGACCCTGAGTATGGTGATCCTGTTGTAATAATTCCTCCTCATAATCCTGTACCTTATATCAAACGCTTAATAGGTAAGCCTGGAGATGTTGTAAGAATCATCAATAAACAAGTATATGTAAATGGTAATGCTTTAGAGAGGTCTTTTATAAATAGTGAAGAGATAATTCTTAAGAGACGTTTTAAATATAGCTCAGGAGAGATTATTACTAGAGAAATAGATGCTGTTGGTGATTTATATCTTGAGAAGCATGGTGAGGCAGAGTATAGGATAAGAAATACTAGAAATGAAAATGAACAATATCCTCAAGAATGGACTATTCCTGAGGGGCAATATTTTGTTATGGGAGATAATCGAGATAATTCCAACGATAGCACCAAAGATGTTGGCTTTGTTCCAAGAGAGAACTTTTTTGGAAGAGCAGATTACTTGTGGATGACATGGGAATGCTGGACATGCCTTCCTTCATTTAAGAAAGCAGGAAGAATTAATTAATGGAACTTAAAACCATTCAAACTAGACTTGGATATGTTTTTAAGAACACAGAATTATTAGAACTAGCCTTAGTTCATAAAAGTTCAAATAATACCTCAAACAATGAAAGGTTAGAATTTCTTGGAGACACAATTTTAAATTCAATTATTTCTCAGTATCTTTTTTTAAAATTCCCTAATGAAAAAGAGGGACTCCTTACAAGAATGAGATCACATATAGTCAAAGGTGAAACATTGACAAAGAAAGCAAATGAATTAGGCATTATTGATTTCATTAAACTGTCTAAAGGTACTGCAAATCTTTCAAAAAATAGAAAATTTTCTATATTAGAGGGATCAATAGAATCTATTATTGGAGCTGTATTTCTTGATAGCAATTGGGATACTGTCCAAGCATTCATATTAAATCTTTTTAAACAGGATTTATCGAATATAGATGTAGATCAAGAATTTAGAGATTCAAAAACTGAGTTACAGGAATTGCTTCAATCAAAAGGATTCAAACCTCCAAAATATATAACCACTGTATCAAAACTTGGTTTTACTTGTGAGATAAATCTTGATAATAAAGAATTTATAGCTTCAGGGAGCTCAAAAAGACAATCAGAAATTTTAGTAGCAAAAGAAGCTCTTAATCATCTTAAATCTAAAAATGCTTAAACAATATTGTGGGTATGTTTCAATAATTGGGAAGCCTAACGTAGGCAAATCCACAATTATAAATACGATTTTAAAGAAAAAAATATCTATAACCTCAAGAAAGTCTCAAACAACAAGAAATAATATCCTTGGAGTTAAGACTTCAAAAAATAAACAAATTATTTTTGTAGATACTCCTGGAATGCATATTAAATCGCAAAAAACTATGAATAAAATTCTAAATAAATCTGCACAAGGAATAATTGATGATTCAGATATTATTCTTTTTGTTATTCAAAGATTAGCTTTAGACTCAGAAGATAAATTAATTTTAGAAAAATTAAATGGAATAAATCCAAAAACTATTTGTGTTATAAATAAAGTAGACCAGATCGAAGATAAAAATAAATTATTGCCTTTTATTGAGATGATATCTGATAAATATAAGTTTGAAGAGATACACATGATCTCAGCCAAAAATAATGATGGTATTGATAATCTACTTTTGACCATCGAAGCACAATTACCTGAAAATAATCATTTGTATGATAAAAATTTTAACTTACAAGATAAAAATAATTCTTTTATGTTTTCAGAACTAATTAGAGAAAAGATTATTAGAAAACTTGGCGATGAATTACCTCACGATACTTTTGTTGAAATTGATTTAATTAAAAATAAAAAAGATATAACAGAAATTCATGCAACAATTTACGTAACAAGGAAATCACAAAAACAAATTGTTATTGGTTCACAAGGTGAAGTTCTCAAAGAAATTGGTAAGCAGGCCCGACTTGAAATTGAAAAATATCTCGGTAAAAAAGTTTTCTTAAAGACATGGGTAAAAGTAAAGAAAAATTGGAATACAGACTCTGGATTTATTCAAAGCCTTGGTGTTGGAGGTAATTATGAGTCAAAGTAATATTGATGATTGCTTCCTTCTCCATCAAAGATCTTATGGAGAAACAAGTTTAATAGCAGACGTATTTACGAAACATAATGGCAAAATGTCTTTAATTGCAAAGGGAGCAAAAAAACCAAAGTCAAAATTCTTTGGTTATTTAGTACCATTTCATAAATTACATATAACCTATTCAGGCAGATCTGAATTAAAAACTTTGACTAGTATTGATAGAAATCTTGCATCATCTGGAAGCACTATGACAAAAACTAGCTATAGCTTGCTTTACATTAACGAACTTTTAACAAGGTTGCTTCCAAAAGATGCAAAGCAAGAAGATTTATTTTTGCTATATGAAGGTTTTCTTGAAAAAGTTTCATCTGATTCCGATCTTGAAATTACATTAAGGGGCTTTGAGTTAGATCTTTTGGATATGCTTGGGTATGGATTTGATTACAATACAGATATTGATAATAATCAAGAAATAGATGCTCATTCGTCATATGTATTTGTTGCTGAAAAAGGTTTTAGAAAGATGGAGGATTCAAATTTTTATGGAAGAGACATTATCAATATAAAGAATAGAAATCTTGAAGAGGTGCCAAAAAAATACCTTAAAGAAATAACTATAAAAGCAATCAGCTCTTGCTTGGATGGAAGAGATCTTGCAAGCAGGAAAATATTTAAAAAAATTAATAAATGATATTTGGAATTGGTACAGACATATTAAAGATTGAGCGCATTCATGCAATTGATTCTTTAGATAAATTTGCAAGCAAGATTCTTTCTAAGAATGAATCAAAACTTCTCGAAAAATTAAATGATGTTAACAAAATTAACTATCTTGCTAAACAGTTTGCCGGCAAAGAAGCTATTGCTAAAGCCATTGGAAGAGGCATTACAAAAGACACAAAGTTAAAAGAGATTGAAATATTAAGAGATAAAAACGGAAAGCCGACTTTTAACCCAGTAGGAAGCTTGAAAGCCTATATGGATAACTTGGGTATTGCAAAAACACATGTTAGTCTTTCTGATGAAAAGGAATACGCAATAGCTTTTGCTGTATTAGAAAAAAAATGAAGAATATAATTTTATTAGGACCACCAGGGGCTGGAAAAGGCACACAAGCTGATCTTATATGCGATCTCTGTAAAATACCTAAAATTAGTACAGGGGATATGCTTAGAGAAGCAGTTGCATCTGAGAGTGAGCTTGGAATGAGGGTTTCAAATATTCTAGATTCCGGAGGCTTGGTATCAGATGATATTATTGGTTCTCTTATTAAAGAAAGGCTTACAAAACCAGATTGCAAAAATGGTTCATTATTTGATGGTGTTCCAAGAACAATTGGTCAAGCTGAACAATTATCTGAAATGGGTATAGACTTCACCCATGTCATTGAGATTCATGTAGAAGATCAAACAATAGTTGATAGAATGTCTGGCCGAAGGGTTCATCCAAGCTCCGGTAGAAATTATCATGTAGACTTTAATCCACCTGTAAAAGAAGGATTTGATAACGAGACTGGAGAACCTCTTATTCAAAGAGAAGACGATAAGCCTGAAACTGTTTTAAAAAGATTGAATGTTTATCATGAACAAACAAAACCATTAACAGACTTCTATAAAATTCTTTCGGATAAAGGAGTGCTAAAATTCTTCAAAATAAATGGCTCAAATTCTGTTAATGAGGTCTTTCAAGATATATCAGATCAAATCTAGTCATGAAGATTTTAGCTATTAAAACTTCTGGAGACCATACATCAGTAAGTGTCATTTTGAATGATGAAATAAATTCTTTTTCAATGACTCATGATAGAAAAGAGAGACCTGATTGGAACTTTTTTTTGGCAAATATAGGCCATAAAAGAACATTTTCTCTAAAAGACATTGATTTATTTGCTTATGCTAATTCACAAGATTCTTATACAGCAACAAGAACAGTAGCTTCTTATTTAAAAGGCATTGCTGTGGCATTAAGTAAGCCATTAATGGCTGTGGCTGAGGAAGATAATAAAAACTTCGAAGCTGATATGGTTGCAAAAATAGCAAAAGAAAACTTCTTAGCGGTAGATAAAAATTGTGAGCAATTTGATCCCAACAATGCTAATCCTTTATACAAACAAGAAAGCACCTTCAAAAAGTTAGATGAATGACATACTTTTAAGCTTTTTTCTTGGAATAGTTCAAGGACTTACTGAATTTTTACCAATTTCAAGCTCTGCACACCTTCTTTTGCCGTCTTTGATTTTTGGATCAAATGATCTGGGCTTGTCATTTGATATAGCAGTTCATGCTGGAACTCTTGTAGCAGTTATATATTTCTTTAGAAAAGAAATAGTATTGATGACTAGATCAATTTTAATTAATGACGATAGCTTAATTGTACATAGGAAATTAGCTATTTACTTAATCGTCGCAACCATTCCAGTAATTTTTGCTGGATTAATTTTTTCTAATTTAATTGAGCAAAGAATTTTTAGTATTTCAAGTATTGCTATATCTAACTTATTTTTTGCTGTAATTCTTTTATTTGCTTTTTTGACTAGAAAATCAAATAAACATTTAGTCCAACTTACTTTATATGGAGCATTATTTATTGGCATAGTTCAATGTTTTGCTCTAATACCTGGAGCATCTCGGTCTGGCACTGCAATAACTGCAGCATTATTGATAGGAATGAATCTAAAAGACTCATCAAAATTTTCTTTCTTACTTGGAATACCCACGATATTGGGAGCACTTGTTCTATTAATTATTGAAATACAGACTTTAGATATAATTTATAATCCAATAAATTTATTTATTGGATTTTTTGTTTCAATGATTTTTGCATTCTTTACCATAAAACTATTTTTAAATTTTGTAGAAAAAATTGGAATGATTCCATTTGTAACTTATAGAATATGCTTAGGAGTTTTTTTGTTTTTATTAATATAAATGCAGATCTTTGTTGAGCAATCATATTTTGATAAAAATATAAAAGATGTTTCTGAAAAATCAGAAATAGAAATTATATCTAATGCTCCTAAATGTGATTCTTATTTCACTTATGACTCTAAAGGACTTTCATTTATAGGAAATGCTGATAATCCAAAAAATCTTTTAAATGTGAATTTCTTAACTGGCAAGCTTGGTTGGAGGATTAAGAGAGCAGATCATGAAGGTAATTTAAAAAAAGCACTAGGTAGGACTAAAGAATCTTTACATATATTTGATGCAACAGCAGGTCTTTTGGCTGATTCACTAATTTTTCTTTCTCTTGGTCATCGGGTTGTGGCTGTTGAACAAAGTAAAATAATTTGTCTTTTGGTAAATGATGCAATTTATAGAGCTAAGAATACAATTCCTTTTTTAAAAAACATAAAACTAATTCATGGTAATTCAATAGATATCTTTAAAAAACTTAATGTTAGCTTTGATGTGGTTTATTTAGATCCAATGTATCCAGTTATAAAAAAGAATGTAAAAAAATCAGGCGATTTAGATTCAGTAAGATCAATATTAGAAATAGAAAAAATTTCTACTAATGAAAATATATTAATTGAGAGTTTTATTAAAACAGACTACAAAAAATTAATACTTAAAAGACCTTTAAAGTCTAAAAAAATTTATAGTAATATTAATTATCAAGTAAAAGGAAAAACTACAAGATTTGATATTTATTTATGACTAATATTAAAAGTGAGATAGCTAAATGAATTTATCAGAAAGCGATGTATCAAGAATAATTGAAATGGCATGGGAGGATAGAACTCCCTTTGATGCAATCGAAGTTCAATTTCATTTATCTCATGACGAAGTAGTTAATTTGATGAGAAAAAATCTTAAAAAGAAGAGTTTTAATCTATGGAGAGAAAGAGTAAGAGGCAGAAAGACTAAACATTCTGAATTAAGAAATTTCAAGGTTGGCAGACATCACTCATATGATCAAAATAAGCTTAAATAAAGACAAGATAAGATTTATCAACCTTCATAAATCTTTCTTTGCTGAACTTAGCAATACCTCCTGTGATATCGATGATAAAAAGGTTTCAATTTATGAAAATTCAAATCAAAATCTTGATCCTGCTTCTATTGAGTTAAAAATAATAGACGATTCATATCAAATATATTTTTGGGACGGTTATTCATTAGCAGACAAGCATTCAACTGATAATTATGATGAGGCCTTATCTCAGTTTAAAAAATTTGCAAAAAGATTGTCTAAAAATTTAAGAAGATTTAGTGATTAAGGCAATCTCTACCCTGATTATAAAAAGATTTAAGTTTGCAAAGTATTTTGCTGCACTTCTCATTATGTCTTCTTGTGGAGGAGGAGGTGGCGCAAATTACATTCCACAAATAGATGATATTTCTATATCAATTAATATTTCGGGTTTATTATCACCAAGTAACAGCTATCAAAAACAAGAAATCGAAATAAATTCAGATAATTTGGAATGCACTTTTACAATATCACTTAACAATAATGAATTAAATGATGTTAACCATGTTTCAACACTAGATAATAAAAAATTTTCTTTTAGAAACCCAATTATTTATGAGGAGACTGATGATTTAAAATTAAAAGTATCAACTATTACCTCCTCATCTTGTCCTGAGACCAATAAATTATTTGATTTAAAAATAAATAAATACCCACTTCAATATAGTCTTTTGCCGGACAACTCGCAAAAGCTTAGAACAGAATTTTTTCAAGTTAATGACATTGGATTTGGTGGAATTATTATCACAGACACCTTTTCAGCAACTATTTGTTACCCAACACCAAATGATTGTGAATTTTTTGAGAATGCTCTATTTGGACAAGATGCGCATAATATTGTTCAGGGTGATTTTAATGGCGATGGATATGAAGATATAGCTGTTATCTGGGCCTTATTTCCTCACACAATCGAACCCTCTCAAAAAGTAAATGCCCCTATAAATATATATCTTAATAATGGCAGTGGAAGATTTGAAGAGAGTTTAGATATATATCAATCTGGTTCGCCACCTCGTCATCCATTTGCTTATAGAACTGTTGCTGCTGACTTTAATAATGACGGTATTGATGACATTTTTTCTAGTTCCATGGGTATTCAATATAGATCACAAGACTACTCAGAAAATTATATTAATCCTTATCCACACCTTCTTCTTTTATCAAATACAGAAGGAAAATTTGAAGATAAATCTAATCAAATTGAAGATTTGAATAACGGGATGGGTCAGTTATGTAATTTTGCGCATGATGCCAGCGCTGGAGACCCTGACTCTGATGGTGATATTGATATTTTTGCATGCAATATTCTCAATATTAATGATGGAGAGGGTAACTTTACTATGCATGAATATATTAATTTAGACTGGCAAAGACAAAATCAATATGGAAATCCAATGTCATCTTTGTTAGCTGATTTAAATAATGACTCTTACGACGATATTATATTTTGGAATTTTGATAATAGAAGCTCTTGGTCCAATGCAGATGAGGGATACATCCTTTTAAGTAATAATTCTAAAGATATTGAAAGCTGGGAGAGGTTATCACTTCCAATAGGACCTTTTGGTTTTGATAAAAATAAATATAACCATGCAGCTTATGGAGATCTAAATAATGATGGCTATATTGATGTAGTTGTATCAATAACCAGAGATTTACCTTATTACGAGGGAGCGTATATACAAATTTTAATTAACAATGGTTCTGGCAAGCTAATTGATGAAACAGAGTCAAGGTTTGAACTTCAACCAAGATCAGAAAGACATCATGGAGAAGGCAACCTATATTTAAGAGATATGAACCTTGATGGCAATATAGATATTATTCATTCAACTCGAGATTATGATAGTGGATTTCATGGAGCGCATATCGCCATTAATGACGGATTTGGAAATTTTGTTTCTTTAGAAAATTCTGATTTGCCAGATAAGCCAGATTCAGGATTCAATAACTATGATTTATTAATGAAATCACTACCTATAAATATTGATAACGAGGGGTGTCTAGATTTTATTTCAGTCACCGACGCGGGATGGGAAAACTCTGATAAGGAGACTAGTAACTACCTCTTCACAGTAGTAAATATAAATTGTTCTTTTTAAATGAAAACGTGGTCTATTGACCACGTTTCAATTAATCAAATAAGTATGCAGTTATTTAATATGAATCACCAGTATCACTATTTTCAGCGTAGTGAGATTTTGGTTTAAATTTAGTATCATCAGTCGCAGTTTCAGCTCCATGATAACCTTGAGAGCCTGGCATGTAGAATGTTAAACCAGGATATTCATGAAAAGTATGAGTATGCTCTGAGCCTCCCTGAGAGGTTAGATAGACTTTATAGGTGAATCCAGAAGCGCCTTTAAAAGGCCCTGAAGCAACTGTTCCTTTTACCTGAAGAGCGCTTGAGTTATTTGTAATATCAATATTAGATTGATCATAAGATGTAACCTTAACAATTTTACTATTGGTGTACATACCGGTATGAAACTCGCAATGTGGATACAATGTCGCAGGAGTATTTGCACCAACTGTAAGTGTAAGTGTATCTTTATTCCAGCCTTCTGATGTGCCGATATCATTACTTTTATCCATATCATTGTTTTCAGTTGACATTAAAAAGGGATGACTTGAAGTAACAGAACTAGTAGCATCAAATTTAATAACATCTCCTTCTTTTACATAAATTATAAATTCAGTATCTTTGGTATTGATGTTATCAACTATGTAATTACTACTGCCATTATTTGAAAGTGCATATGTTGTTTCTGACAAACTCGCTTCATTATCTGTAATAGATCCTCCGTCCCATGAAGTATTTTCGTTAATCCAGTTAATAGTATTAAAAACCAATTTATCAATTTCATCAGAGTTAGAGGTTCCATCCATCACTGCCTTCATTAAAGCACTAAGTTCTGACACACCAGCTTTTGCAAAGTGAGAATGCGAGTTAGAGGAGTTTGCATTAATTTTTTGCATATAAGCTGATATGCCAGCAGAAAGACTAACTAATTGATCAGAAGTAGGGGAGAAGCCAGAATCATAATTTGTTAATAAATCTTTAATGAAGGTAGTATCTCCAAGAGATATCTCTGTTGAGCTACTAATGATTTTATTAGAAACGTTAAAAGCAGCACTATCATTATCTGTATAAATTGTTTCTAGTACCTTACCTAAAACTGCTAACTGTGTATTAATTACAGCTACTTTGTTATATGCAGCATTATCAAGATTAGAAAATGGATTATCAAATCTAATCATAAACGATGAATTAATTCCTAAATTTGTTTTAAATGCAGAATAATTAGTAGTAGTCCCTTCATTCATGACTCCACTAATAACAGAAATGACTACATTTTGATCAGTAACAGGTTGACCCAGTGCAAGACTATCGTTCTCACCAAACTGAAGATTTGTAACAGGGTCAAATCCACCTTCGCCTCTAAGGACTCCAGTAGTGCCTGAGTCAACTGTTAATGAAAAAGTACCGTCTTGTGCAGAGGTAGTTGTAAATTGAGCTCCTGTGCAGGTTCCAGCATTTACTTCAATACATATAGTAGCTCCTTGTACAGGCCCTGCTGCAACATATGTACCATCATAACCTTCAGTAGTAATATCGTCAGACGAATCGTTTGTTACTGTAACCATAAAATCTTTCGATGCGCTTAGTGATCCGTCTGAAACAGATGCGCTAAGGTCATATACATTATTTGTATCAGAATCTGAAGGATTCTCGTAATCTGGCGCAGTATTAAAAGTAACAACTCCAGAACTAGATATGGTAAATAAAGAACTGTCAGTTCCACTTATTGAATATGTTAAGGAATCACCATCTGGATCAGATGCAGTTACGGTAAATGCTGAAGTCTGATTTTCTGGAACAGAATAATTCCCAGTTGTATTTGTAATTGTTGGCGCACTATTAGAAGGAGCTACGGGTGCAGAATACGAATCTCCGCCACCACCACCTCCGCCTCCGCAGGCAGAAATTGAAATTAATCCAACTAATATTAATACCCTGTTAAAAGTAGTCATATATTTCTCCGATTATTTATGTCGGGCGTCCATAATATTTAAGAGAAGTTTGTGCTCAAACTATCAAAACTATGGCAAAGCGACTTGATGTAGTAAATTAAATAAAAAAGTTACGTTAATGTCAATAGATTATAACTTTCCTTTAAATAAGGCATTTTTTAGTATATTAATTGGTAGTTTTACTACACGAATAGTATATATATATAATATTTATATATATTTAATGAATATTAATAAATGGTGCCCCATATCTGAGTCGAACAGATACTCCCTAAGGAACGCGATTTTGAATCGCGCGCGTCTACCAATTCCGCCAATGGGGCTCGATGCGCATTGTAGCTAAGTATTATCTAATTTAAAATCAGCTCCATATGAAAACTTCTGATTTTGACTATGAGTTACCAAAAGATCTCATTGCTAATTATCCGTTAGAGAAAAGAAGTTCTAGCAGGCTTCTGGTATATACAGATTCCATAGAACATAAATTCTTTCATGATGTATTAAGTTATTTTGAAGACGGCGATCTTTTAGTTATTAATAAAACTTCAGTTATCCCTGCACGAATTTTTGGTCAAAAAGAATCAGGAGGATCAGTTGAAATAATGCTTGAGAGAATCATGGAAGATAATCAAGCACTGGTTCAAATTAGAGCAGGCAGGGCTCCTAAGAAGAGAGATAAAATTATTTTAAAAATATGTGAGGTTGAGTGTGTAGACAGACAAAATAATTTCTTTGTCTTGCAATTTGATAGACCGCCATTGAAAGTATTTACAGCAATTGGCCATGTGCCACTTCCTCCATACATAAAAAGGCCTGATGAAGATCTTGATAAAGAAAGATACTCTACTGTATATGAAGATAAGAAACTACAAAATTCTGTTGCTGCTCCAACAGCAGGCCTTCACTTTGACCTTGAATTATTAAAAACTATAAAAGAAATTGGTGTTAATATAACTTCAGTTAATTTGAGTGTTGGAGCTGGAACTTTTCAACCAGTCAAAGTTGAAAACATTGAAGAGCATGATATTCACAAAGAATATATTCAAGTTTCTGATGATGTTGTAAATATGGTTAAAGCAACCAGAAAGGCAGGTAAAAAAGTTTTTGCTGTTGGAACAACTGCTACAAGAGCGCTTGAAACAGCATTTACAAATAATACATCCAAAGGATTTAGTGGCTACACTAAACTTTTTATTTATCCTGGATACAAATTTAAAGCTGTTGATATGCTTATTACCAATTTTCACTTACCTCAATCATCTTTATTAATGCTAGTATCTGCATTCATTGGCTATGAGAATATGAAAAATATATATAAAACAGCAGTTAACAAGAAATATAGATTTTTATCATATGGTGATGCCATGCTTTTAAAAAACAATGAAATTTAAAACA
Source organism: uncultured SAR86 cluster bacterium (assembly GCA_902520725.1). Classification (GTDB taxonomy): domain Bacteria; phylum Pseudomonadota; class Gammaproteobacteria; order Magnimaribacterales; family D2472; genus SAR86A. Next base: position 92,809 of record CABYPB010000003.1, read on the forward strand.
AATAATTGTTCAGAAATTGCTAGAGAATCTGAAATCCACACATCAAGAGGCGTAGTTAAGACTCCGGCATTTATGCCTGTCGGCACCAATGGAACTGTTAAAGGCCTTACAGTAAATGATCTAAATGAAACTAATTCACAAATCATTTTAGGTAATACTTTTCACTTAATGCTAAGACCAGGTGATTCATTGATAAAAGATTTAGGCGGACTTCATAAATTTATAAATTGGGACAAACCTATTCTTACTGATTCAGGAGGCTTTCAAGTATGGAGTTTAGGTGATTTAGCTAAAATTTCTGAGGAGGGCGTGAAATTCAGCTCGCCTTATGATGGAAAAAAAATATTTATGACACCAGAGAACTCAATATTGATTCAAGAAAATCTTGGATCCGACATTATTATGGCATTTGATGAGTGCACAAATTATCCATCAACTCATGAAGAAGCAAAAAAATCAATGGAGCTTTCTATGAGATGGGCAAAGAGATGTAAAACCGCTCACAAATCAAATTCTGCTCTATTTGGTATTGTTCAAGGAGGCATGTACAAAGATTTAAGGGAAGAGTCACTTAATAAACTAATAGATATTGATTTTGATGGAATTGCTCTTGGCGGTTTGAGTGTTGGCGAATCAAAAAAAGAAAAGACTGAAATATTAGAATTCATGTCTAATAAGTTGCCTAATGATAGACCTAGATATCTTATGGGAGTTGGAACTCCAGAGGATATTGTTGAGGCTGTAAGGTATGGAATAGATATGTTTGATTGTGTTCTCCCGACCAGAAATGCTAGAAATGGACAGTTATTTACATCTGAAGGAGTTATAAATATAAGAAACGCAGAGTATAAAAATAGCGATGAGCCTATTGATAAAAACTGCGATTCAAAAGTTTCTCAAAATTATAGTAGAGCCTACTTAAATCACTTACAAAGAACAAATGAAATGCTAGGATCTATGTTGGCTACATACCATAATATTTCATACTATCAGTCTTTAATGAGCGATATCAGAAACGCAATAAAAGATAATTTATTCGCGAAGTTCCTAAAAGACTTTTATAATAAACGAAATTTAGATATGCCCGATGGGCCAATATAGGAATTATTATGGAAGGAGCTCAAACATCATTTTTTTCACCTTTACTGTTCTTAGGTTTTTTACTTTTGTTCATGTACATAGTAATCATCAGACCTCAAAACAAAAGAAACAAAGAAATTAACGAAATGCTTTCAAACTTAGAAATTGGTACAGAGGTGATTGCGGCAAGTGGCATAATTGGCAAAGTTAAAGCCATTAAAGGAGACTATATATCTATTGAAGTTAGTGAGAATGTAGTATTTAAACTTCAGAAATCTGCTATTGCGAATATTCTTCCTAAGGGAACTATAGATTCAATTAATTAATTTAAAAAGTGAATAAATTTTCAATTTACCAATACTTACTAATACTAGTGGTATTGGTTGTTGGGTCAATATATGCACTACCAAATCTATATCCAACTCAACCATCAATCCAAGTTGCCTATACCGACTCAGCAAAGTCAGCAGATCAAGCCTTACTGAATGAGCTTGAAGATATACTTGAAAATGAGAAAGCTAGCTATGAGGAGATTTTCTTACGAGAAAATAAAATCGTAATTAAATTTAACGATGTTGATACACAACTAAGTTCAAAAACAGTATTACAAAATACATTATTAGACAAAGTGATAATTGCTCTATTTTTAGAACCATCTACACCGCAGTGGCTGAAAGACATGGGTGCAAACCCAGTAAAGCTTGGTTTAGATCTATCTGGTGGTGTACATTTTCTTCTTGAGGTAGATATTGATACAGCTCAGCAGGGTCGTTTAGAGCTATTGTTAGATACATACAGAAAATCATTTAAAGAAGAAAAAATTAAATTTGATAATTCTTCAATTAAAGATCTTGCTTTGTATTTTGAATTTTCAAATAAAGATAGCTATAACAAAGCTCTAAAAAAATATAGAGATGACAGCCCCTTGGTTAATGGACTTCAATACATTATTACTGAAAGACCAAGTTCAAATATTTTGTTACTTGAATATTCTGATATTGCTCTTAAGGAGATCAGAGATTATGCAGTTGGACAAAACCTTACTACGTTAAGAAATAGAGTTAACGAACTTGGGGTATCAGAACCCATTGTTCAAAGACAAGGATCAAATAGAATTGTTGTTGAGCTTCCAGGTGTTCAAGATCCAACTGCAGCTAAAAAAATAATTGGTAAGACTGCAAATTTAGAATTTAGATTAGAAGCAAATTCAAGAACTTCTCCTTTAAGAAAAGAACAGTTTGACTTTAAAGAAAATGAATTCCAAACAGCTTATTTGGAAAAAGCAGTTATTGTGTCTGGTGACAGAGTAACAAATGCTAGTACAGGTTTTGATGAAAGTGGATTTGCACAGGTCAACATTACCCTAGATATGCAAGGAGGTAGGGCTATGCAAAAAGCTACCTCAGGGAATATTGGAAGAAGATTGGGTGTTCTATTTGTAGAACAAAAAACAAAATCAGAGCTCGTAACAAATGAACTAGGTGAGTCTGTTATAGAACAAACAACATTTATTGAAAAAAATATTATTAGCTTAGCAACAGTGCAAGCAGTTCTTGGAACTAGTTTTAGGATTACTGGGGTAGGCTCACCAACTGAAGCTAGTGAACTTGCCTTACTTTTAAGAGCTGGAGCTTTAGCCGCACCTATGAAATTTGTTGAAGAAAGAACAGTAGGCCCAAGCCTAGGAAAAGAAAATATTGAACTTGGTATGAAATCTATACTCATAGGGTTTTGTCTTGTTGTTTTATTTATGGCTCTTTACTACAGAATATTTGGAATCGCTGCAAACATATCTTTAATTATAAATCTGGTATTGATAACAGGAATAATGTCGCTTTTAGGCGCATCTTTAACATTACCAGGTATGGCAGGTATTGTTTTAACAGTTGGTATGGCTGTCGATGCAAATGTACTTATATTTTCTAGGATAAGAGAGGAGTTAAAAAATAAAGATCCTCAATCGGCTATCAAGGACGGTTTTTCAAGGGCATTTGTAACTATTTTCGATGCCAATGTAACAACGCTTATAGCTGCCTTAATTTTATATATTATTGGAACGGGTCCAGTAAAAGGTTTTGCAATAACACTATCAATTGGAATTGTTACATCAATGTTCACTGCAATAATGTGTACCAGAGCAATGGTAAATCTGATATATGGAAATAAAAATTTAAAGGTATTAAAAATATAATGGATATTAGATTCAGATTTATGAAGTTCAGGAAAATTGCGGGAATTATTTCCATATCACTTTTTATAATTTCAATAATGTCTTTGAGTTTTAGAGGTCTAAGTTTGGGATTAGATTTTAGTGGAGGAACTCTTATTGAAGTTTCTTACGAATCTCCAGTTGCCTTAGAAAGTATAAGAAACTCTCTTGAGGTAAACGGTTATCCTGATTCACAAGTCGTAAACTTTGGAACTAATTTAGATGTTCTTATTAAAGTTGCTGATCAAAGTGGAAATAGTTCAATTGGCGAAAATATATTCAATATTCTCAATGAGCAAAATATTCCTATTGAATTAAAGAGAGTAGAGTTTGTAGGGCCGCAAGTAGGAGATGAATTAAGAGATCAGGGTGGCCTTGGCATGATCATTGCCTTATTTATGATATTAATTTATGTAGCATTTAGATTTCAGTATAAGTTTGCTCTTGGTGCGGTAACTGCTCTTGGTCATGATGTAGTTATTATTTTGGGTCTATTTTCTCTTTTTGGCTGGGACTTTGATCTCACTGTTCTTGCTGCTCTTCTTGCAGTTATAGGTTATTCCTTGAATGATACTATTGTGGTGTCAGATAGAATTAGAGAAAACTTTAGAACTGAAAGAATTCTTGAGCCAATAGATATGATTGATTTATCTTTGAATCAAACTCTTGGAAGAACCATCGTCACATCTTTTACAACGTTACTGGTTCTATTTGCTTTATTTATTTTTGGTGGAGAATTAATAAGAGGATTTAGCTTAGCTTTAATATTAGGAGTTCTAATAGGGACTTACTCTTCTATATATGTAGTAGCTAATATGCTTATGTCACTTACACTCACTCAAGAAGATTTAGCAATTCCTGAACCAGAAGGTGCAGATTTTGACGGTATGCCCTAACCTTTAAAGTAAGGTTTTATCGATTTTAAAATTGATTTATATATTTTTGGTGCCGCCGAAACAATATTATTACCATTAATAAACTTAGGATCTCCATTAAAGTTACTTACTAAAGCTCCACCTTCTTGAGCAATTAACGATCCTGCAGCAATATCAATAAGACTTTGATCAAATGCCCAAACACCATCAAGTCTCCCAGTTCCAACATATGCAAGATCTAATGACAAACAACCACTTTCTCTCATGTGAAGATTTTGACCAGCTAGCTCTTTATATGATTTTTCAAACTCATACTCATTACTAAAAGATTTGGTATACGACAACATTGATTCTTCTAAATTATTTTGCATGCTGCATCTAATTTTGTTGTTGTTTAGATCTGCACCTCCACCACCATAAGAAGAAAATTCCTCTCTTCTTATTGGATCTATGATGACAGCAGTTGTTACAACGTTGTCAATCATAGAACAAAGAGATACTGAAAAATGGGGATAACCATTTATAAAATTTTCAGTCCCATCAATAGGTTTTAGCACCCAAGTTACATTTGAATTTTTTACGACATGTCCTTGTTGCGTACTTAGGTAATTGTCTTCTTGAAAAAATTTTTCTATCTCTTCAAAAACTATATCTTCAACTCTTCTTTCAATTGCCTTTAAATACCCATCAGGGCCTCCCTTAGAAGCGTCAAGACTATGTACTTTTTTAACAGCAAACTCTAACTCAGCAGCTGCTTTTCTGGCTGCAAGTTGATTTACATTTAATAATGCTTGTTTTGACATGTCGCTATTGTAATAGAAATAAGGATAATAGTTATATGAGATTACAAAGTAATTTAATTAACATTGTTTTGGTTGATACCATTCATCCTGGAAACATTGGATCTGTTGCCAGAGCAATGAAGACAATGGGTCTGACCAGATTGTCACTTGTAAATCCTCGTGTTTTTCCCTCAGGAGATGCAAATGCATTATCAGGGAACGCAACCGATGTATTAGAAAACGCTCAAATTTTTTCATCTATCAAAGATGCAATTCAAGAGAGCACTTTTGTATATGCAACTTCTTCTCGAGATAGATCAATTCAGTGGCCAATTACAGATGCAGCAGCTGCTGCAAAAGATATTCATAATGAAACTAATAATGATAAAGAGGTATCAATAATATTTGGTAAAGAGGACAGGGGGCTAACTAATGATGAATTAGAATATGCTAATAGATTAATTGAAATACCAGCTAACCCTGAATATCCAGTATTAAATTTAGCTATGTCAGTTCAAATTATTACTTATGAATTATTTAAAGTATCATCAGAAAGCAATCAAAAAGAGTGGAGAGATTATCCAGAAGTTAATTCAAAACAATTACAAATGTTAATAGATCACTTTATTGAAACCGCAGTTGAAATTGATGTAATAGATCCTGATAATCCAAAGAAGATTATTTCAAGAATAAAAAGAATGTTTACAAGACTTCAACCCGATGAAATAGAAGCAAGTTTCTTGAGAGGGTTTTTGTCAGGAATTAAGAAAAAATTAAAATAAATTTTGGTTTGATAATCTTTTACGATTCCATATAATACAACTCATCCAGTCCCGTTCGTCTAGAGGCCTAGGACACCGGGTTTTCATCCCGGCAACAGGGGTTCGACTCCCCTACGGGATGCCAATTTACTATAAAGCCCACACTAGTGGGCTTTTTTATGTCTTACGAAAATAATGTACCTACTTAAGCTATATGGGGGCAGGAGTACAGCCGGGTGGGGTGGGTATATATCTAGTGGTTGAATATTTTGAGAGCTTTTGGAGTGTTAACTAAATATAAACAATATGTTTTATTTTAACAAATTGTTCTGGCATTATTATTTATATGTTTTTTCTTAAGATACTAGAGAAATTAGGAAGAAAAAGAGTTGTGTTGGACAGAGGTCTTTCACATCCAGAATATCACTTAGCTAAACCATGGACTGAAAGGTATTATTTGTTATTTAGAAAAAGACCAAAATGGTTTCCTTTCAATATATTTATTAATCATATTATAGATAATGATCATGGTATTGGTCTGCATAATCATCCCTTTCCTTATATTACAGTTATTTTAAGTGGTGGTTACTGGGAGACAAACATTAAAAAAGAAAGAAAATGGCGTGGACAATTTTATATAGGTTTCAGAAGTGCTGACAATTTACACCGAGTTGACTTAGAACCAGGTATTAAGCCAATTACAATTTATTTTGCTGGTCCCTACGGACTGAGAAAAAAAGGAAGAAGTGAATACGGGACTTGGAAATAATTTTTTCTTTTTCCCTAAAATTAAATTTCAGTTTTTTTTATAAGCGTTTTGCTTAAATGTGTTTTATTTTGACAGATTCTTATGGCATCATTTATGTAAACAATTATTAGATGGTCAGATTATGGAAATTGATACTAAAACGACAATTATATTTTTGTTACTAGGAGTAATATTTGGAATGATTGGCAGATTGCAGGGTTGGTTCTAATGAAAGACCATATGCAAACAATCATTAATGTCTGTTTTGCAATATTCGTAACGGTGTATATTATTCAAAATGATAAATTAAACTATCAAGTAGAATTATTGAGTGATGAAGTCGAGGCAGCAAATGTAGGTTTGATTAAGACTTTATATTCCGATTACAACACTTCATTTATAAAAAATGATTTTTCTAGAATTGCTAGTCATTTTGAAGTACCTGTAAATTTTGCAAGTAATGGAATAATTGCTGAAACAGAAAAAGATGTTGAAGAAAGGTATAAAGTTATGAAGGCAACTTTCCAGGAAGGTTATGCCTATAGTGTTACTGGCGATGTAACTATAAAAAGACAAAGTGATAACTCTTATTTACTTTGCGCTGATTTCACAAGATTTAATAAACAAAAAGAAGTTTTATTTGAAGGACGAGCTGAATATCAATGGATCAATGTTGCAGACAGGGGATGGAAGATGAATTACCTCAAAGGGATAGATAGGGGTTCTAATCCTTCATGTTTATTATAAAAAATTTTATTCTTGTAGTTCTTATTTTTATTTCAAGTTTTGCTTTTACCAAAGAGTATATAATTGGGTTTGGTTCCTGTATTGATGAAAAGTTTCCTCAACCTATTTGGAGCTCTATTCAAAGCAAAGATGTAGATGCATTTATGTTTCTTGGAGACAATGTATACGGTGATGATCCAAGTGGTGATCTAAAAAAGCTTAAACAAAGCTACATAATACAAGCATCTAAATTTCCAGAATGGTTAAAGGAAAAAAAAGTTATCAGCATTTGGGATGACCATGATTATGGAATAAACGATGGTGGAGCAGACTTCAAAAATAAAAGGGAAGCACAAAGATTATTTTTAGATTTTTGGGGCATTCCCAAAGATGATATTAGACATTCAAGGGACGGCCTTTATTTTAATGAAATATTAGATATTGAGGGATTTAAGATTAATCTCATAGTCCTTGATACGAGATTCTTTAGATCTAAATTAACTTCTGATAGATTTCCATATACATCAACAGATAATAGAGATACAACGGTCTTAGGAGACGTTCAATGGAAATGGTTTGAAGATGTTATAGAGATGGAATCTGATCTAATATTGGTATTATCATCAATTCAAGTGTTAGCCACTGAACATGTTTTTGAACGATGGAATCTTTTTCCTCATGAAAGATCAAAGATTATTAAAATTTTAGATTCTGTTGAAACTAAAAGTTTAATAATTTCAGGAGATAGACATAAGGGAGGCTTATATAAAAAAGAATCATTAGTTGAACTAACATCATCCTCACTAAACAAGCCAGTGAAAGCTGCAAGAATTAGTAACATCCTCAGATATGTTCCAGAATTTATTGTTAACTTTATTCCAAAGTCAACAAGAGAGTTGCTTGTAGAAAATGACAAGCTATTAACAACAGAAATATATAATTTTGAAAATTTTGGCTTGATTAAAATAAATACCGAATCAGAAGAGATTGAGATATCACTAAACGATATTAATGGTGATAATATATTTTCAGATAAGATTTGAAGTAATTACTTTTGCTTAACCTCAGCATACACTTCACTGGTTCCATCTTTATATAGAATTAAAACCTCGTAAGGCATAAAAAGGTCATCAACTTCCATACCAGGAGAGCCCAAAGGCATTCCAGGGACAGACAACCCAATAGCATTAGAGTGATCTTCGGAAAGAAATTGAGTTACATATTTACTTGGTATATGACCTTCAAATATGTAGCCTTTTGATGAAACAGCTGTATGACATGATCTATATTGTGGCTTGATACCATACATACTTTTTATATCATCCAAGTTTTGCAAATCTTCAGTGTCCATATTTAATCCATCTTCTTTAAGATGCTCTATCCATTTTTTACAGCATCCACAAGTTGGCGTTTTGTAAACCAGTAAAGCATCTTCGTTTTTAACAATCTGATTGAAAGTTTCAGATGAAAACACAGACATTGATAATGAAAGAAATAAAATTGTTAAGTACCTTTTTTTCATATGCATATTTTATGTTATAAGTTTAGGTATTACACCTAGCTGAGCAAGAATTCCTAAGATAATCATTAGTATGAAAGCAGATATAATTTTTATATTCTTCCTTTCAATCCATTCAAATAAGCTTTCTATAATATTTCTTATCCATTTATCAGCTACATCCATAAATTTAATACCTTTTCTTGTCCATTTATCAGTTATTTCAATTAATGGAATTAAAAATGCTGCAATGATAAGCCAAATTATCCCATTTAAGATCATATCTATAATCCAACCAACCATGTTCCAATTAATATCCATTTGTTAAGATTATAGACTTATGAAAAACAAGGAATCAATTTTTTTAATATTTGTAGGTATTGGGGTATTTTTTGTTTCTCTTACTTATGGCGTATTTCCAAATACAACATTATCTTTTTTATATGATATAGAAGTTAATAGTATTAATTTATCTAATATTTTTAGGGCAATCATGGGCCTATATATTGCTCTAGTGATTTTTTGGATAGCAGGTGCAAAATATGAAAATCTCCGAATTCCAGCTCTTTGGAGTTTAACAATTTTCATGTCTGGTTTAGCAATTGGTAGAGCTCTTAGTATTATTGTCGATGGAATTCCATATGTTCTATTTATAAATTGGATGGTCATAGAGTTTATTTTTGCCTATCTTGGTTTTAAATTGATTAGAGGCTTGCAAAAAGATTAATTAATTAAATAAATTTAATTGATAGTTTTTAACCTTTATTACTATATTTATTGTAAGATGCATTTTTTAATAAGGATATTTAATGAATATATACGTAGGTAACATATCTTGGGGCTTAAGCGATCAAGATCTAGAAAACGTTTTTGCAGAATACGGCACCGTAACATCAGCAAAAATAATCACAGACAGAATGACTAACCGTTCTAGAGGTTTTGGTTTTGTTGAAATGAGCGATGGAGCAGAGGCTGCAATCGAAGCATTAAACGGAACTGAAGTTGATGGAAGAGAATTAGTTGTAAACGAGTCAAGACCTAAAGATAAAAGCTAATTCAAATTTTCTAAAGCTTCAACCATCTTTTCCTGTACTTTTTGAACAGCTTTGTATGGCCTGATCATAACCTTAAAATTTGATATTTTTCCATCTTTGTTCCACTCAATCATATCGACGCCATTGACTGCAATGTCGTCGATATATGTTTCAAACTCTAATACAGAATTCATGCCGTCATGAATCTCTTTTGTGTATTTAAATTTTTCCATATTAAATGAGTGTCCGGCTGCATGAAGATACATCATAGTTATTTCTTTTCCCTCCATAGGGGTAAAAACAACTGGTGAAGAAAACACAGCATCGTCTGCAATAATGTTTTCTAATAAATTTAGATCATCACCTGAAATAACCTCATGCCATTTATGAATTAAGTCTTTTGCTATAGCCATATGTTTCCTAAAAGTTACAAAAATATGTCGATATGTTTTAAATATAATAGTATCTTATCTACCTAGGAGTAAATTATGAAGAATTTTTTATTTATAATATTATTAACACCCTCACTTATTTTTGGTATGCATCACAAAGCTAATCCAATCATTTTTTATCTGGATTTAGATGTGGCTGAGGGAAAATCTGCAGAAGTGAATGACTTTGTAGATTATTTAGTGACTACTGTGAAAAAAACAGAACCTAAAACAATGTATTACAAGTACTGGATTTCTGATGATATGAAAAAAGTTTCATTGATGGAGGTTTATCACTCTAATGAAGATGCTATATTTCATATGAACGCATTTCTTGAAGCGCCTCATCGAGAGAAATTCTTGGAAACTTTTTTAGTAACAAATTTTCAGGTTCTAGGAAATACTAACGATGAACTCAAAGAAATAATGGCTCCATTTACAACAGACCACAGAACATTAATTAATGGTTTTCAGAGAAAAAAATGAGTAACAAAGAACAAATAGAAACATGTATAAATATTTATTATGAGGGTTGTTGCGAATCTGACCCTGCAAAAATTAAAGAAGCATTTGATCAAAATGCAATGATAAGCGGCTATCTACCAGATGGCTTACATGAAATGAATTTAGATGAATTTGCTGGATTTGTTGCTGATCAACAACCATCACCCAAGGAAAAGGGCGATGAAGAATTTCTAGAAATAATTTCATGTGAAATAGTTGGAGATACTGCAATTGTTCAAATAAGAGAGGCATACTTGGGGATGATTTTTATTGATTCATTCTCTTTTTTAAAAAAAGATAATTCATGGAGAATATATACAAAGTTATTCCACGTTGAGTCATAAAAAATATATAGAGGAGAAAAAATATGTTATTTAAAAATAAATTAATGATAGCTTTTGTAATGAGTGTTTTATTTGTTACAAGTTGTTCTAATGAGATGTCTAATGAATCTTCTGGAGAAAATAAAGATGCAGAAATTTATGCAGAATTTGTTGATTCATTGGAAAGCACAGATGGAAAAACCTATGTCGAATTTATGGCATGCACACGCGGGCCTGATTTCAATGCTGAAAACTCTTCAAAAATGATCGCAGATTGGCAAAAGTTAATAACCGCTGAATCTTTGTTCGGTGTTTGGGGATACGTTCCAGCTGCAGATACAAATACATTTGGAGATTCCCTATGGTGGGAATTAAATTGGAATTCAAAACAAGAAGCTGATGACGAGTGGAATGCTTGGAACCAGAATGAAGCAGCACAAGCTTGGGCTGAAGAATACTCTAATGTAATGGTTTGTGATGGAGAGGGAAGAAATTCTTTTGATGGCGTGTATCCAATTTTACCTAATACATATGGAGCTGTTAATGAAAGTGGATACTTTTACAGCGAATTTTATCAATGCAGTTATACCGATGGTTCAGATAGGACAAATGCTGAAGCTTTTTTACCAGGATTTACTGATGCAGTAAGTAACTCTAATTACAATGGAACTGGTTATTCATATGCAAATTATTTTGCATACAAAAATGAAGACGGATCGCATACAAATGCCGATGTTGACTTTTTATGGGCAAACTTTTCAAACACTAAAGATTCTATGGACAAAGCAGCTCAATCCTTTGAAAAGGATGTGAGAGATGAAATGTTTCCTTTGTTTAGTGAGTTTGCAACTTGTGCAGAAGTTCCTGATGTTTACCATGGTTGGACATTTTACATAGGTGATAAAAAAGAATTCATGCCTGATTTTACATCAAGAAGCTAAACCTTAAATAAAAAAGGAAGCTGCTTTGTGCAGCTTCTTTTTTTTGTGGTACATTCTACATATTATGATTATTGGAGTCCCAACTGAAGTTAAAAATAATGAGAGTCGCGTTGGCTTGACGCCAAGTTCTGTGCAAAAAATTATAAGTTCTGGACATGATGTTTTGATTCAAAAAAATGCTGGAGCAAACATTGGTTTTTTTGATGATCAATATATAAGTGCAGGAGCAAAAATTTTAGACTCTGCAGAAGATGTATATAAATCGTCAGAAATGATTGTAAAAGTTAAGGAACCAATTCCAAATGAATATAGTTTTTTAAGAGATGATCTGACTTTATTTACATACCTTCACTTAGCAGGAGATCCAGAAAATGCTAAGAAATTGATAGACACTGGAGTAACAGGTATTGCTTATGAAACTGTTACTGCTGCTGATGGCTCAATGCCGCTATTAGCACCTATGAGCACGATAGCAGGCCAACTAGCTTTTATTGTTGGTTCATATCATCTTTTAAAACACAATAAAGGAAAGGGTGTAATGATTGGGAAGATGGAAGATATTGAACCTAGAGTGGTTACAGTTGTAGGCGCTGGAGTAGCTGGAACACAATCTATATCAAAAGCATTGGATAACAATGCCCTTGTGAAGGTTCTTGATACATCAGAATCAAAATTACAGGCACTTGAGAATGAATTTGGTTCAAAAAACATTGAATACATTATGTCTACAAATGATTCAATTCAAGCTTCAATTAATGATTCTGATTTGGTTATTGGAAGTGTTTACGTTGTTGGGAAAGAGGCTCCAAAGGTGGTGTCAAATGATATGCTTATTTCAATGAAGCCTGGAACTGTTATGGTTGATGTTTCCATTGATCAGGGTGGGTGCTTTGAAAGTAGTAAACCAACAACTCATGATAATCCTACGTTTGTTAAAAATGATATTGTTCATTATTGTGTTACTAATATGCCTGGTGCTGTTCCCCTAACGGCAACTCAGGCGTTAAATAAAGTTACACTTTCTTATATAGAGAATTTAGCTAATAAAGGAATTGAAAAAGCTCTTGCAGAAGATGAACATCTAAGAAATGGTCTTAATATTCAACAAGGTACTATTACTCATCAAGGTGTAAAAGATTCATTAGAAAAATTTTAAGGATAAAATTATGGAAAAAGTTTTAGTAACAGGCGCAACTGGATATATAGGTCTTCATTGCATTCAGCAACTTTTGAATCAGGGATATGCAGTTAATGGATCTTTAAGATCTCCTGAAAGAAAAGATGAAATTTTTGAAGCATTACAAAAACATAACACTCCAACAAATAATCTTAATCTTTTTACTTTCAATTTAACTGAGGATGATGGCTGGGATGAAGGCATGGAAGGTTGTGATTATCTTATGCATGTTGCATCACCCCTAACATTTGAAAAAGAAAGTGAAGAATATTTTGTTGGGCCTGCAGTGGCAGGAGTCCAAAGAGCTTTCGGGTTTGCTAAAAAACATAATGTTAAAAGAGTTGTACTAACCTCATCTGTTGCAGCTATATTTGAAACACCCGATTCTAAAGAATATTACGATGAGAGTGATTGGTCAGATCCTAATCACGAATCAATAAGTCATTACTCAAAGAGCAAGACACTTGCAGAAATGGCTGCTTGGGACTTTGTTAAAGAAGAAAATTATCCATTTGAACTAGCAGTTATAAATCCAGCTCTTGTAATAGGTCCATCTTTATCGGGAGATATTGGAGAATCAAATAAAGCAATCGCATTAGTAGTTACAGGTAAGATGCCTGTTGGTATTCCTCTGCAATTTGGATATGTTGATGTTAGAGATGTTGCCGAAGCTCACATACTTGCTATGCAAAATCCAAAAAGTAACGGAAAAAGGTTTGCTTTGGTAGAAAAAGATCTTTGGTACAAAGAGGTTGCAAAGATTCTTAGAGATAACGGCTTCAACAAGGCACCAAAATTTAGTTTACCAGCATGGTTGGTACCTCTTCTTGCAATTTTTGTAAAAGAATTAAACCTTGCGCGATCCGCTATTGGACGAGTAAGAAGTGTAAAACATGCAACTAATGCCAAGGAGATACTTGGTTGGAATCCTAGGCCTGCTGAAGAATCTAT
>CABYPB010000004.1 GCA_902520725.1 uncultured SAR86 cluster bacterium
TTTTGATATATTTTCACAATCATTTATATCGATAATATTATTAGAATCGATAAAAATTCTTAAAGTATTTCTTTTTTTTCCCCTCAAAATCTCTAATCCCCATAAAATACAATTATTACTGTTTACAACAGGCTCGATTATATTTTTAAATTCGTCTTTATTCATTATTTTTATATAAAAAAAGGGCAAATGCCCCACAAAAAAATTTTAACTGTGGTAGCGGGGGCTGGATTTGAACCAACGACCTTCGGGTTATGAGCCCGACGAGCTACCAGACTGCTCCACCCCGCAACGCAGCGAACATGAAGTTTATGAAAGTAAGCTAGATAGGTCAAGTAAATTTTATATTACAACAAATATAATATTGCTATAATCACCTGCTTTTTGCCGAAGTGGTGGAATTGGTAGACACGCTAGCTTGAGGGGTTAGTGAGTGAAAACTCGTGCGGGTTCAAGTCCCGCCTTCGGCACCAATTTAGTTTATTCTATTGGAATTTCGTCAGATAGGCTTTCTTCAATAGCCTCTTCAATCAGAGGAGTTTCAAAAATAATTTCTGAATTTTCATTCTTGAGTAAATAGGCTAGTAATAATGACAATATTAGCCATAAAGCTACTAATGCATATGTTAATTTTCCAAGAAACCCTGACGGTCCCAGTGCTCCAAACATCGAATTTGACGAACCACCTCCAAAAGCTGATCCTAAATCAGACCCTTTTCCTTGTTGTAATAAAACCATTGTTATTATTACAACGGCCAAAATTACGTTAATAACTGTTAAAAAAACTATCATCTTGGTTCACTTATATTATAAATTCGTTCCATATATTAACTATCTCTCCAAAGGTTGAGCCTTCTAGCGAAGCCCCTCCTATCAAAGCACCATCTACAAACTCTTCTACAAAAAAACTTTTAGCATTTTTATTAGTTACACTTCCGCCGTAAATAACATCAGGTACAAGACTATTTGCAGAAACGGATTGTACAACATCTTTTATATATTTATGAATATCATTTATATCTTTTGGTTCTGGTGTTAACCCGCTTCCAATTGCCCAAACCGGCTCATAGGCAATTGTAAAATCTCTACTAAGATTTAAACCATCAATTACTTCAAGTTGGTTTTTGAGGACATCTTTTGTAATACCCTCTTTATTTTCTTCTTTTGTCTCTCCGATGCAGAGTATTGGTCTTAGATTGCTTGCGTTAACAGCATGTATTTTTTTTCTAATCAAGTCGTTATCTTCATGAAAAAATTCTCTTCTTTCTGAATGGCCAATAATTACAAAAGTTATATCACCATGTTTTTCGAGCATTTCAACGGATATTGCACCTGTTCTTGATCCTGACGAATAATCAACATCTTGAGCTCCAGTATGCATATCCCACATATCATGATCATTTTCATCTCTATTGCTCCAGAATTCAATTTCTGGATAAGCATCTGCGATATTAATAAATGGCGGAGCCATTCCTACATAAAATTCTACTGGCGGACAAGAATTTACAAAGTCATCTACCCATTTAGGATAATTTACTATATTTGACTTAAAATTAGCAATTATCATGATTTTGACTTAATTAATTTTTCAATATCAGATGCAAACTTTTCTGCAACACTTTTTTCAGATGATTCAACCATTATTCTAATCTTGGGTTCCGTTCCAGATGGCCTTACTAATATTCTTCCAACAGTCAAATCAGATTCAATTTTTTTGAGAAGGGATTTAATATCTTTATCGTTAATAATATCTTTGTTAGAAACTTCTACTGCTTTATTGATTTGTGGTATTTTGGTGTAAGTTGATAGAACTTCTGACGGTTTTTTCCCAAGAATTAACAGTGAAGAAATTACTTTCAAAGCAGCTATTGTTCCATCACCAGTGCTAACTAAGTCTTTGCAAATTATATGGCCTGATGTTTCTCCACCTAACATCCAACCCTTATCAGTTAGCATGTTAGTAACATATTTATCACCAACATCTGCTCTTTTAAATTTGTAACCAAGTTTTTTAATTCCATCTTCTAATCCAAGATTACTCATAAGTGTTCCCACAACACCGGACCATGAGCCTGTTCGATTTGGATTAGAAAAAGCTAGGATATAAAGCAAGTCATCTCCGTCAAGTATGTTGCCTTTTTCATCAACCAAGATAACTCTATCTCCATCTCCATCAAGAGAAATTCCATAATCTGCCCTATGCTTAATTACTTCCTTTTGAATAAGTTCTGGATGTGTAGAACCACATTCTTGATTGATATTATATCCATCTGGATTAATGCCAATAGTGATGACCTCAGCACCTAATTCTTGAAATATTTCTGGACTAACTTTATAACATGCGCCATTTGCACAATCTAAAACAATTCTTAATGATGCAAACGATATATCTGAAGGAACTGTGGATTTGCAAAACTCAATATATCTTGGGCCTGATTCATCAAACCTATATGCCTTACCAATTTTTGATGTTTCAACAGGATTTAAATCAGATGAAATATATTTTTCAATTCTTTTTTCAATATCTCTAGAAATTTTTTCGCCATCATCATTAAAGATCTTAATACCATTATCTAAAAAATCGTTATGAGAGGCGCTTATTACAACACCAAATTTATTTCTTAGGGTTTTAGTCAAATATGCTATACCTGGAGTCGGTAATGGCCCAGCAAGCTGGACATTTACACCAGCGGCAATAAAGCCTGCTTGTAGGGCTGATTCAAGCATATATCCAGAAATTCTAGTATCTTTGCCAATTACAACAGTGTTCCAGCCTAACTCTTTCATGACAATGCCAGTAGCATGCCCGATTTTTAAACAAGCTTCGGGTGTTATTACGCTCTCAACGGGTCCCCTTATCCCGTCAGTGCCAAATTTCAATTTCATGAAAAAAGATTATAACTCTTCTGCAGTACCTTTTATTGAAGTTTTTTTCGAAGACTTTCCTGATGGACTATCATCTGACCAACCCTTTGGCTCTCTTGGAGTAGCACCCTCCATAATGTCATCGATCTGCTCAATGCCAATAGTTTCGTATTTAAGTAGAGCATCAGCCATTACATTTAACTTATCTAGGTTTTCATTTAAAAGTTTCTCAGCACGCACATAGCAAGAATCAATAATAGCTTTTACTTCTGAATCAATTAACTTAGATGTTTGATCACTTCTAATTTGGGCAGGATTTGAAGCAGATCTTCCTAGAAATGGGCTTCCTTCATCTTCACCATATTTAATTGTCCCCAATTCATCTGAAAACCCCCACTTAGTTACCATATTAGTAGCTATTCCTGTAGCTACTTCAATATCATTAGATGCTCCAGTGGTAATGCCGTCGTGCCCGTTTATAATACTTTCAGCTATTCTTCCACCAAATAAAGTAGTAATTCTGCCTAAGAGATATTCCTTGCTTTGCATATATGTATCTTCTTCAGGAAGAAACATTGTTACACCAAGCGCTCTACCTCTTGGAATAATAGTTACTTTATAAACAGGATCATGAGTCGGACATAATCTTCCAACAATTGCATGACCAGCTTCATGAAAAGCAGTAATTCTCTTTTGTTCTTCACTTAGAATCATTGATTTTCTCTCAGCACCCATCATAATTTTGTCTTTTGCAAGATCTAGATGAGACTGATCAATTTTTTTATCAGAATATCTTGCAGCAAAAAGTGCAGCTTCATTAATTAAATTTGCAAGGTCAGCTCCAGAAAATCCAGGAGTGCCTCTTGCAATAACTAGTGGGTCAACATCAGCGGCTAATGGTACCTTCCTCATATGAACTTTTAAAATAGCCTCTCTGCCTCTTATATCAGGAAGATCAACAACAACCTGTCTATCAAACCTTCCAGGTCTTAAGAGTGCTGGATCTAGAACATCAGGTCTATTAGTTGCAGCTATTACAATAACACCGTCATTTCCTTCGAATCCATCCATTTCAACTAGCAACTGGTTAAGTGTTTGTTCTCTTTCGTCATGGCCACCACCAAGTCCTGCACCTCTATGCCTACCTACAGCATCTATTTCGTCAATAAAAACAATACAAGGTGATTGTTTCTTAGCTTGATCAAACATATCTCTTACTCTTGAAGCACCAACTCCAACAAACATTTCAACAAAATCAGAACCTGAGATTGTAAAAAACGGAACTTTTGCTTCACCTGCAACAGCTCTAGCAATTAAGGTTTTACCAGTTCCTGGAGGACCAACCATCAAAACTCCTCTTGGTATCTTTCCACCTAATTTTTGAAATTTTGTTGGGTCTCTTAAAAAATCAACTAATTCTTGAACATCTTGTTTTGCTTCTTCACATCCTGCCACATCTTTGAAAGTTGTTTTAACCTTTCCACCTTCCATTAATTTAGCTTTGCTTCTTCCAAAAGACATAGGCCCGCCCTTACCAGACATACCTCCCTGCATTTGTCTCATGAAAAAGAAAAATATTGCTAAAAGCAATAATATGGGAAAGGCACCTACTAGTAATTGTGAAAAAATAGATGGCTGCTCTACCTTTTCATAAACTGCAATTACCCCATTTTCTTCAATAGCATTATCTACGGCTTCATCTTTTTTAAAGATTGGATGCGTTGTTTCAAATTTTGAACCATCCAAGCGATCTCCAATAATAGTCATTTGATCACCCTTGTAGACCACCTTTGCGACCCTATCTGATAATACTTCTTGCTTAAATTGACTATAACTAATCTGTTCTCTAGCAGATGAATTTTCAACATTATTAAATACATAAACCATGAGTGAGCCTAGGACGACCCAAACAACTAAATTTCTTACAAAACTACTCATAAAATTATTTTACTCCAAATAAATAAATCTCGCCCGATTGTTTTTTTGATGCCATAGGCTTAAACATTTGAACTTCTTTAAATGACATTTCCATCTCTCTTCTTAATGTTTTTAACATGTTGTTTTGAAAAGTCTTCATAATCATTATGCCATCTCTATTCAAGTAGTTTTTTGCAACATTGACTGTCATTTGATTAAGTTCAAATATATTTTCAATATCAATTGCACCAATACCACTCAAGTTTGGGGCTATATCTGAAATTACAAGATTAAATGTGCCTTTAAGTTTATTAATCTCAATAATGTTATCAATATTCTCTATGCTATCTTTATAAAAATTGACTCCATCAATTGGCTCCATGTCCAATATATCGACAGCATAAATATTAACATTTGAATATTTTTTTTTTATGTATTGAGACCAACCGCCAGGAGATGATCCAATATCTAAAACATTTTTATATTTTTTTTTTGGTTTTATTTTGCTTAAAATTTCTTCTAATTTAAAAACTGCTCTTGTGCGGTAGCCCATTTGCTTAGCTTTATTAGCCCAATTATCTGCATGCATTTTTAAATATGCTTAACATCAAGAATCTCATAATTTAAATTTCCTGATGGTGTTTCAATTATTATTTCATCTTCAACAAACTTTCCAACTAGCCCTCTAGCAATCGGAGTATCTATTGATATATCTCCTTTATCAGGATTAGATTCGAGATTGCCAACAATTTTAAATGTAATTTCTTTATCATTATCAATATCATATATTTGAATGGTTGATCCAAATACAACTCGTCCAGTTTCAGGTATATCTTTTACATCAATAACTTGTGCATTTGCTAGGGCACTTTCAATTTCATTAATTTTTGACTCTATAAGACCCTGCAACTCTTTTGCAGCGTGATATTCTGCATTTTCTTTTAGGTCACCATGAGCTCTGGCCTCGGCGATGGCTTCTGAAATTTTAGGCCTTTCAATAAATTTTAGATTGGAAAGTTTTTCTTTTATTAAAATTTCACCATCTTTTGTTAGCGGTATTCTATTCATTATTAAATTATAGCAACTGAAACTATGATTTATTAATTTCTTGAAGAGTGTTATACGTCCATTTATCTTCACTATTCTGAAGTGCCTCAATTACTGCAGATGCTCCAAACATAGTTGTTGTACAAAAAATCTTATTTCTCAGTGCGCTTTGCCTTATTGATGCGGAATCTTTTATAGATTGAGTTCCTTCCGTAGTATTTATGACAAGATCTATTTCATTATTTAAAATGCTATCAACCACATGTGGTCGCCCTTCATTAACTTTATTAATTTTTTTAACTTTGCAACCTAGAGTTTCAATATATCTTGCGCTACCACTAGTAGCTACTACCTTAAATCCACATTTAATAATTGCAGGCACAAAATCATCTAGAAATTTCCTATCAGATTTTTTTACACTAACAAAAACAACTCCAGACTTTCTTAAAAGTTTGTTAGCTCCTTTTTGCGCTTTTGCATAAGCTTCACCAAAATTTGGTCCAATGCCCATTACCTCACCGGTTGATTTCATTTCTGGTCCAAGAATAGGATCTACATGAGGAAATTTATCAAATGGCATTACTGCTTCTTTCACAAAAGATAAACCTTTAGGAAGATCAGACGAAAAGCTTTGGTCTTTAAGGCTTTTACCTATCATTGCTTTTGATGCAACTTTGGCCAGAGAGTTACCTATAGCCTTTGATATGAAAGGGACGGTTCTTGAAGCTCTTGGATTAACTTCAATTATATAAACTTCGTCATCTTTAATTGCAAATTGTATATTCATTAATCCAATAATATTTAGTTCTTTAGAAATATTAACTGCTTGCTCTTTCATTTTATCTTGAATGTTATTTGATAGGCTGTATGGTGGAAGAGAACATGCTGAATCTCCAGAATGTATACCCGCTTGCTCTATATGCTGCAAAATTCCACCTATTTGAATGTTTGTTCCGTCAGAAACAACATCTACATCCACTTCAACAGCATCGGTTAAATAACTGTCTAAAAGAATTGGTTTGCTATTTGAAACTTCGACAGCTTCATTTAAATACTTTTCAAGCTCCTTGAGGTTATTAACTAATTGCATTGCTCTTCCGCCAAGAACATATGAAGGTCTTACCACAATTGGGAAGCCAATTTCTTCAGCCTTAACTAAGGCCTCATTAAGATTTTTTGCAGTAGCATTAGAGGGTTGTTTCAAATTTAATTTATTTACTAATTCTTGGAACCTTTCTCTATCTTCAGATCTATCAATTGCATCAACATCAGTACCTAATATTTTTAAACCTTTTTGAGATAAAATCTCAGCAAGCTTCAATGGAGTTTGTCCACCAAATTGAATTATTATTCCTTCAGGATTCTCAATATCTATAATATCAAGTATTTTTTCAGATGTTATTGGTTCGAAATATAACCTATTTGAAACATCATAATCTGTTGAAACAGTCTCTGGATTACAATTTACCATTATTGATTCATAGCCCTCTTCTTGCATTGCCAATGAAGCATGAACACAGCAATAATCAAACTCTATGCCTTGCCCGATTCTATTTGGTCCGCTTCCAAGAACTAATACTTTCTTTTTAGTAGTTGGTTTGCTTTCACATTTACCACCGTAAGAAGAATACATATAGCAAGTAGATGTTGCGAATTCTGCGGCACATGTATCAACTCTTCTGAAGATTGGGAGTACTCCTAAATCTTTTCTTAGATTTCTTATAGAATCTTCGTCTGAGCCTATAAGTTCTGATATCCTACTGTCAGAAAAACCTTTCTCTTTAATAATTTTTAAATAGCTAGCTTCCAGATCATCTTCTTTTGTATTAATTAAGTTTTTTTCAATTTCTAATATCTCATCGATTTGATCTAAAAACCAATAATCAATCTTTGTTAATGAGTGGATTTTAGACAAAGACCAGCCATTTCTTATAGCATCAGCAACATAAAAAATCCTTTTAGGGCCAGGAATAGTAAGTTCGTTAAGAATTTCCTCTTTGGAAATATCAGAATGATTAGATCTTAAGGAATTAAGGCCATTTAAACCTTCCTCCATACTACAAAGAGCTTTTTGAAATGATTCTTGAAAATTTGAACCTATTGACATTACTTCGCCAACAGATTTCATCTGAGTTGTTAATTTTGGACTAGCTTGAGGAAATTTCTCAAATGCAAACTTTGGAATTTTAGTAACAATATAATCAATACTTGGCTCAAAAGAAGCTGGTGTTAGACCTCCAGTAATGTCATTTTTTAATTCATCAAGCGTGAATCCTACTGACAACAAAGCAGCAACTTTAGCAATTGGGAAACCTGTTGCTTTAGATGCCAAAGCTGATGATCTACTTACTCTTGGATTCATTTCAATGACAACCATCTTTCCGTTTTCAGGATTGACTGCAAATTGAACATTTGAACCACCTGTATCAACTCCAATTTCTCTTAAAATTTTAAAAGAAGCATTTCTCATAATCTGGAACTCTTTGTCTGTGAGTGTTTGAGCAGGAGCAATGGTTATTGAGTCGCCTGTATGAATGCCCATAGGATCTAAATTTTCTATAGAGCAAATTATTATGCAATTATCTTCGCAATCTCTCACCACTTCCATTTCATATTCTTTCCAGCCTATTAAAGACTCATCTATTAAAAGTTCATTAGTAGGAGATAGTTCAAGTCCTTTTTCGCAAATGTTCTTAAATTCAGTAATATTGTATGCAATACCCCCACCTGTTCCACCCATAGTAAAAGATGGCCTTATAATACAGGGGAATCCTATTTTCTTTTGAACATCTAAAGCATCGTTCATTGAATGTGCGATTCCAGAAGCAGGTGTTTCAAGATTAATTGCTTTCATGGTTTCATCAAAAAGCTGCCTATCTTCGGCTTTATCTATAGCGGTTCTATTGGCTCCTATAAGAATTACATTGTGTTTTTTTAGAATGCCTTTTTTATCTAATGTCAATGCGGTATTTAAGGCAGTTTGCCCGCCCATTGTTGGTAGGATTGCATCAGGTGATTCTTTTTCTATAATTTTTTCTACAGATTTCCAATGGATTGGTTCTATGTATGTTGCATCTGCAAGCAGAGGATCTGTCATAATAGTAGCTGGATTTGAATTCACCAGTATTACTCTAAAGCCCTCTTCTTTTAAAGCCTTGCATGCTTGAGCGCCTGAATAGTCAAACTCACATGCTTGACCGATAATAATTGGCCCTGCTCCAATTATTAATATTGAAGATATGTCTTTACGTCTTGGCATACTCTTTTACCATTAAACTAAATTTCTTAAAAAGATTTTGTATTTCTTGAGGACCTGGACTAGCTTCTGGGTGACCCTGGAAACTGAAAGCAGGAGCATCAATAAACTCTATTCCTTGCAGTGATCCATCAAATAAAGACACATGAGTGATCTTTATATTTTTTGGTAATGTATCAACATCTACTGCAAACCCATGATTTTGACTTGTTATAAATACTTCTTTAGTCTCAATGTCTTGCACAGGATGATTTGCTCCATGATGACCAAATTTCATTTTGTAAGTATTAGCACCTCCAGCAAGAGCGAGCAATTGATGGCCCAGGCAAATCCCAAAAATAGGAACTTTTTTTTGTAAAAAATTTCTTATACTTTCTATTGCGTAATCACAAGGCTGAGGATCTCCTGGACCGTTTGATAGAAATATGCCTTTTGGAGACAATTTAAGAATTTCACCAACAGGAGTTTTAGCATTAACTACTTTGACTTCTCCAACGTGCTCACTGAGAAGTCTTAATATATTTTCTTTTATGCCAAAATCATATGCAATAACTGGATAACTATCTTTAGACTCATGATAGTTTGGCCAAGTGCCTTCATTCCATTGATAACTGCATTCTGCTGAAACAACTTTTGCTAAATCCATACCTTTTAATCCTGAGAATTCTTTTGCAGCAACCAATGCTTCACTTTCTGAAATTTTTGATAAAGCACCAATACAACAATTCATAGCACCTTTTTCTCTTAAGATTGATGTGATTTCCCTTGTATCAATATCAGATATACCAACAACATCATTTTTGACTAGAAACTCCTCCAGTGAACTTGTTGATCTCCAATTAGATGGTTTTTCACAGAAGTTTTTAACAACCATTCCAGAGGCATGAATTATATTAGATTCATTGTCTTGATCGTTTATACCAGTATTTCCAATATGTGGGTGAGTGAATGTAATAATTTGTTTCTTATATGACGGATCAGTAATAATCTCCTGATACCCAGTCATTGAGGTGTTAAAGACAAGCTCCCCTACATCAAATTTTTCTTTCCCAAAACCTTTCCCATAGAATACACTACCGTCTTCAAATGCTAATATTGCTTTGAATGACATTAAAAACACTCCTTAGTATAAGGATTTTTTGAGAAAGATTTAGGTAAACTATTTAAAGAATTTTTAGATTTTAATGAGCTAAAATTACATGCTGGCATTAAAATTGTACTTTATAGATTAAGTTGTCTAATGTCTATATATAAATTAAAAAAATATGAAAATATCAATAAAATCGAATGATGAAATTGTAAAAATGAGGATTGCAGGAAAGCTTGCTGCTGAAGTTCTCGAAATGATTACGCCTCATGTCGTTCCAGGAATATCTACTGGTGAGCTTGATAATCTGTGCTACGAGCATATTGTTAATTATCAAAATGCCATTCCTGCGAATGTAGGATACAGGGGCTATGAAAAAACAATTTGTTCAAGTTTAAATCAAGTAATTTGTCATGGTATTCCAAGTAATGAAAGAATTCTAAAAGATGGAGATATTCTAAATATTGATGTGACGGTAATTAAAGATGGTTGGCATGGCGATACATCGAAAATGTTTTTAGTTGGTAAATGTGCTCCACATAATGAAAGATTAGTGAGGGTAACTCAAGAATGTTTATATGAAGGTATTAATGTTGTTAAGCCAGGTGCCTTCTTAGGAGATATTGGTAATGCTATTCAAAAACATGCCACAAAAAATTACTACAGCGTAGTTGAAGATTACTGCGGGCATGGTATTGGGACTGTTTATCATGAAGAACCTCAAATACTGCATTACGGAAGATCTGGAACAGGCATTCAACTAAAAGAGGGAATGTGCTTCACAATAGAGCCAATGATCAATCAAGGTACAAAATATTGTAAAACCCTTAAGGATGGATGGACGGTTGAAACAAAAGATGGTCGTAATTCCGCACAGTGGGAACATACCATTGTTGTTACTGATCAAGGGCATGAGATTCTTACAAAAAGAAATAATGAATTTGAATAAAGACATAGCTTCGCTTTCTAAAAATTACTTAAAAAACTTTCCAGAAACATATAAAAATTCTTCAAAAGTAAATAGTTACCTTAAAAAACATTCAGAGAACATTGAAAAAAATATTAAGGATAAGTTTTTAGAGCTAAGCCTTGATAATAATTTTGCGATTTATGCCAATGGAGGTTTTGGTAGACAAGAAATGTTCCCTAATTCTGATATTGATCTTTCAATAATAGATTTTGGTCAGGCTAAGAATTTTAATGATTTAGAAAATTTTATTTCTTTCATGTGGGATCAAGGTTATAAGGTTGGTCATTCTGTAAGATCAATAAGTGACATTAAAAATATATCAAAAAAAGATCTTAAGGAATTCACATCTTACTTAACTAGAAGACCCATCATCTCAAATCAAGATATTGATAAAAGGATTACAAAAATACTTTCGAGATTATGGACTCGAAATGATTTTTATAATCAAAAACTTATAGAGCAACAACAACGACATATTCAATTCCATTCAACTGCATATAATCTTGAGCCTGATTTAAAAGAATCCCCAGGAACTATGAGAGATTTTCATACAGCTTTGTGGATACTTCAGCATTGTTATGGTCTAAATTCGTTAAATGCTATCGAAAAAGCTAATGTTATGAGCAATGAGTTTGAAAAAACTATTAAAGCATATAATTTTATTAAATCACTGAGATTTGCAACCAACATTACAACTCAAAAAAGTAGACTAAATTTCGAAGCACAGATTGAAGTATCAAAATATGCAAAATTAAATAATACAAGCTCCAAAAGTTTAGTAGAAATAATGATGAAAAAGTATTATGAAAGCGCGTCCATACTATCTTATTTTAATGAAATTATTTTTGAAAAATATGTTGAAAAACCCCGAAGCATTTTTTCAAGAAAAGTATATGGAATATATAGAAATAAAAATAAAATTGGAATTCAAAATGTTGACTTAAAACATAATAAAAATCTTATTTTTGAGATATTTATAGAAATTGGTAAAAGCAAGGAAATAACTCTTATCAATACAGAAACCAAATCTTTAATGAAATCAAATATCGGCTTGATTGATGATAGTTTTAGACAAAATTCTATTTATTCTGAGCAATTCTTACATATATTAAAGTCAAAATATAACCTCTCGTCCATCCTAAAGACAATGAAAACTTTGGGGGTATTGCAGGCATATATCCCTGAATTTGCAGAAGTAGTTGGACAGATGCAATTTGATTTATTTCATGTTTATACGGTTGATGAACATACCTTTAAGGTCGTCAGAAATATGAGACAAATGAAATTATATGAACAAAAGGGTTTTGAGCTTGAACATGAATTAATCAATAAAATTCCTAAAATAGAGATTCTATATATAGCAGGAATTTTTCATGATCTTGGAAAAGGTAAAGGAGGAGACCACTCTGAAATAGGCGCAAAGACTAGTTTAAATTTTGCAAAAAGGCTTGGTATGTCTTCTATTGATGCAAATTTAATATCATGGTTAGTTAAGAAACATTTAATTATGTCCTCTATATCTCAAAAAAAAGACATTAGCGAACATGAAACTATAAATGAATTCATTAAACATGTGGAACAAGATGAAAAATTAGATTACTTGTATCTTCTTACAATCAATGACATTAGAGCAACAAATCCAGCTCTATGGAATGGATGGAAGCATCAACTTCTAAAAGATTTATATATTTTATCTAGATCAAAGATAAATCAGCAGCCTATAATGGCCTCCTCTAAGATAGCTTTGGAACGAAAAAACAATGTGTTCACTAAATTTAAAAAGGATGAGCGTAATATCTTAGAAAAATATTTTGTAAATCTTGATGATAGTTTTTTTAATAAAAATGATACGGAATCACTTAATTGGCAATCAAGTCTTATTATCAAAAATCAAAATAAAAATATAATAGTTGGTTGTAAGGGTATTTTTGAGAACTTAATTAAAATATTTATTAAGGTTGAAAACTCAAAGGGTCTTTTTTATAAATTTACGAAAGTCCTAGAGCGATCAGGCTTGGAAGTAATTGATGCTAATATTTTTTCTTCTATAGATAATACTATTGCAGCGAATACCTTTATTACCAAATTTTCTCATCATGATCGAATATTAAATAAATCTGAACTTAAAGAATTAAAGAAAAGAATTGAAAAAAACTTTTTAAATTTTAATGAAATTAAAGACAACAAAAATAGAATAACTAACAAAAAAAATAATTTTGAAAAAGTTATCAACATTACACATTCAATTAATAAGGATAAAAAAAGAAACTTAATTACAATTGAAACCTCAGACAGCTTTGGGTTGCTTTCGAAGATAGCTAGAGTATTTTTTGAGAATGATGTTTCTATTTTTTCGGCAAGAATTAACACTCTAGGAGATAGAGTCGAAGATACATTTGAAATTGAAAACTTTGAACACTCATTAGTTGAAGATAAGAAAATAAAAAATATTGTAGCTGCTCTTGAAAAAGTGGTATAAATCAAATCTATTAAAATATAATTTTATAATGAAAATTCAATCCAAAGGAATTGCTAATAAGTCTTTAAAGGGTGAGCTGCTTGATGTTTATTTTCCAATTATTGAATTTGGTGAAAAAAAAGTAGCTTCTGGCTCGGTAGAAATAAAAAATAACCTTCAACAAATAATCGAAGTTGATTGGACCGAGAAGGATTTAAATAGGCCAATTGAAAACCTTTCAGATGCATATTTGAAGTTGCATTTGTTGTCAAATAAGTTTGTATTACCAAATTCTATAAATTTAGATGGGTTATTTTCTAATCTTCCAAATGTTGTATGGACTAATTATGGTCCTATTTCTGTTAATGAAATCGAAAATAAGCTGCATGAATCCAAAATTAATAAAAATAATTTATATGTGAGATCTTTAGATAAGTTCCCCTGTCTCACTGATTATATTATTCCTAAAAATGTAAGAATTGCCGATACTAGCAGAGTAAGGCTTGGAGCATATCTTAGTGAAGGCACGACAATAATGCATGAAGGTTTTGTTAATTTTAATGCAGGAACTCTTGGGCCTGCGATGATTGAAGGAAGAATCTCAGCAGGAGTAACAGTTGGCAAAAACTCTGATATTGGAGGCGGTGCAAGCACAATGGGGACACTGTCAGGTGGAAATGATACAAAAATATCTATTGGAGAGAATTCTCTTTTAGGAGCAAATGCTGGAATAGGAATTTCTATTGGAGATAATTGCACAGTTGAGGCAGGTTTATATATTACATCTGGGACAAAAATAACAGTGCTGGATGGTACTGAATCTAAATTGGTCAAAGCATCTGAAATTTCAGGCATTTCAGGTATGTTGTTTTTTAGAGACTCATCAACTGGAAAGGTAATAATGAAACCAAATAATAAAATTTCAGATCTAAATAAAGAATTACATAACAATGATTGAGCTTCTTCAAAATTTACTAAAAATAAAATCTATATCGCCAAATGATATGGGTTGCTTTGATCTAATTGAAAAAGAATTAATAGAAATTGGTTTTAATTGTGAAAGAATTAATTATCTTAATGTAGAAAATTTATATGCAACTACTGGAAATTCAGGAAAGTTGTTTTGTTTCTTAGGTCATACTGATGTTGTGCCAACTGGACCAGAAGAAAAATGGAAATATCCGCCCTTCTCTGCCACGATTGATGGAGATATTTTATATGGAAGAGGTACAGCAGATATGAAAGCATCTGTTGCAGCTTTTATTGAATCTGCAAAAGAATTTATTAATTCTTCTGAGAAACTTAACTTTAATTTAGGAATCTTGATTACATCTAATGAGGAAGGAACTTCTAAAGATGGTTTCATAGACAAAATTATAGAGGATATGATAAAAAATGATGAAATCATTGATTTCTGTTTAGTCGGTGAACCAACATCAAGTGAAAAGGTTGCTGATTGTGTGAGAGTTGGAAGAAGAGGATCTCTTGGAGGGAACCTAAAAATATATGGCAAACAAGGTCATGTTGCTTATCCAGAAAAGGTTATAAATCCAATCCTTTTGTCAGGTGATTTGATTTCAAAATTAAATAATAAAATTTGGGACAATGGTAATAATGCTTTTGATCCAACAAGTTTCCAAATTTCTAACATTAGTTCTGGTACTGGAGCCCATAACGTTGTTCCAGGAGAACTTGAACTAACATTTAATTTTAGATTTTCAACTGAATCTAGCGAGAAAAGTCTCAAGAAAGAATTTGAATCTATGTTAAAAGAGCTTAAGTTAAATTATGATTTAGTTTGGGATTTAAATGGAAATCCCTACTACACAAAAGATAATTTCTTCAAAGACATTGTTGCGAATTCAATTAAAGAAATTACTGGTTATACCCCAGAACAAAATGCAAAAGGTGGAACATCTGATGGTCGCTTTGTTGCAAAAATGAATACAGAAATTGTTGAATTAGGTCCTGTAAATCAATCAATTCATCAAATTGATGAACATGTAAAAATTAGTGAGTTATGGACTCTCAAAAATATATACACAAAAATACTAAAAAATCTTAATCAAGCTTTTTAGACTTATCTTTTCTATTATATTTAGTTTTATCCCTATGAGTTTTTGGTTTATGGAATTTATCCATATTTTTTTTGACTGGGTCTTTTTTTCCTTTAACTTGCGCCATGCATTAATTTTTTAAGTATTGGGGTAAGAATGGCTAATAATAATCCGCATCCAATAGCGATTAAACCAACGTCCAAATAAACATCCATAAAAGCTTGTTTTTGAATTAATGAGAATGTTCCATCACCGACATCAGCTCCTTCACTTGCAGTAGCTCGAGCAATAAGGCCTGCTACGTAGTTTCCAGCAGCAGAAGCACAAAACCACATACCCATCATCATCCCAACGATTCTTTGTGGAGATAATTTTGTAACTGAAGAAAGGCCTACAGGTGATAAACATAGTTCACCAATAGTATGAAGTAAGTATATTAATATAATCCATATCACGCCTGTTTGAATTCCTGATGATGTGCCCATTCCGTATACAAGAGCTAGAAATCCTAAGCCAACAAAAATAATGCCTATTGAAAATTTTAATGGAGTAGATGGCTCCATGCCTCTTTTAGCTAAAGCAATCCAAAGCAATGCAAAGAAAGGTGCCAAAGTGAAAATAAATCCAGCATTCAAGGATTGAAACATTGATGCTGGAACTGCCCAGCCAAAAATAGATCTATCAACTCCCCTGTCAGTAAGAATATTTAAAGATGATCCTGCTTGTTCAAAGAGAGCCCAAAATATTAATGAAAAAAGAATCAAGATACCAACAACTATTAATCTATCTCGCTCCTCTGGAGAACACTTAAATAATGCATATATTAACCATATAGCTATGCAAATTGCTCCAAAACCACCTAAAAGAGTACCTACAACCTCTTGGTTCTGAACAAGAAACCATGATCCTAAAACCATTAAAATACCAGAAATATATGCCCAGTTCTCATATGATATCCCCATGCTTATTTCTTTATATTTATCTGAAGGAGGCTCAGCCAGTCCTTGCAAATATTTTTGGCCCCATATAAATATGATCAAGCCCAACAACATTCCAATGCCTGCAGCTCCAAATCCATATGCCCAGCCATAAGTCTCACCAAGATATCCACAAAGTAATGAAGCACTAAAAGCACCAATATTTATGCCCATATAAAAAATTGTGAATCCAGAATCTCTTCTTGGATCACCTTCTTCATACAGTGAGCCTACCATTGTAGATATATTTGGTTTTAAAAAACCAACCCCAGAAACAATAAGAGCCAAAGATAAATAAAAAATTTGTTGATTGCTTTCAATTGCCATCCCGGTATGCCCTAGAACTAAAAGAATTGCTCCATAGGTTACTGCTTTTTTGGACCCTAAAATTTGATCAGCGAGCATGCCTCCAAAAACAGGCATAATATAAACTAATGAAGTGTAGGCACCATAAATTAAATAGCTTGTGGCATCCGAAAATTCCCAATGCTTTGTTAAATATAATATTAAGAGCGCTCTCATTCCATAATAAGAAAATCTTTCCCACATTTCTGTGGCAAAACAAACAAATAAACCTTTTGGGTGTCCTAAAAAATCAGAAGTTGTATTCATAGTAATTTATTTTATTTGATAATTTAGTACTATACCAAAATGAATAACAAATCATATATCGTATTTCCACTAAAAAGGATTGCGTCAACTATCTATGATTTATTCCTTCTTCTTGGCGTCTGGTTCGTTGTGGGTTCACTAGCCGTCTGGATTAACGGCGGTATCGTTGAAAACAAGTGGGTTGGACCAATGTTAGTTTTATTTAGTACGTGGATTTTCTATGGTTATTTCTGGATTAATGGAGGAAAAACTTTAGGTATGGCGGTATGGAATTTTGAGATATACAGCATTGAGAATCAGCCAATTAATATTAAGCAAGTATCAATAAGATACTTTCTAAATTTATTAACGTTTCTTCTTGCCGGAATACCATTGCTTTACATGTATTTTTCTAAGAATAACCTTTCAATTAGTGATTATTTTTCAAAAACATCCTATAGGAAGATTTAGATATTTTGATAGGACTTGAAACTTAAAACTATTATCAAAATTGATGGGATCAACACTCCTATGAGAACAGGAAATCCATATGAAATAAATATTCCTATAGATAAATCTTGGAATATCTTATAAATAAAGGCTCCCAAGACAGAAATCACAATCCTTTCACCAACATTTGAATCTCTTAGTGAAGTAAATATTAACGATCCAAAAAACAAAATTAATACCATTATTGATATTGGTTTAAAGATCGAAGTGAATAAAGCTTTATCTAGATGTGCTTTAAATAAAACATCCTCTTTTAATGTACTTTCTGTAAATAGCTGACGAAATGAATTAATATTTTTAAGACTTAAATGATTAATCTTTTTAAGAGAAATTTTCGACTGTATTGGAATTTTAAAATTTACTTCATTATTTTGGACAAAATCATCAATGAAAATTTTATATGATGCATCCTCGTTTAAAAATATTTTATTTCCAGATATTTTTGCTGTACTCGATGTTGCTGAAAAGATCATTTGATTACCTTTAGTTTGAATAAGTCTCACTTTATAAAGTTTATTATCAATGATGTCATCAAAGCTTAAATATGAATCTCCTGATCTAATCCAATTAAAGCTTTTATCACTAGAGGTAATTTGTTCAGATAAAAGATTCTTATTTGCTTGAGCATTTAAGTATGTTTTCTTAAAAAGAATTTCATCAAAAAGTATCAATGAAAAAGCTAAAAAAATTGCCCCGATTGAACTTACTAAGATTATTTTAAAAGGTGATGCTCCAGCTGTTCTAAGAACGTTTAAGTTACCCTCTTGATGAGATAGGCCAAGTGCTATCATTACACCAAGTAAGCAAGCTCCCTCTATAAAATCAATCAAATTGTGTGGCATTGAAAGCAGTCCATATATAAAGATTTTAGAGATACTTAGTTGAGTTGAGATATTTTCAAGTTCTGATATAAAATTGAAAACTGAATCAAGTAATCCAAAAAAAATTAAAATAAAGAATGAGAAATATAAAGATCTTTTAATTAAATACGAATAAAATATTCTCATTATTTGATAATCCAAAAAAATATTAAAGTAACAACGATCACTAATCCAATTTTTACAAAATTACTTTTCTTGATGATAGTTGCTAGTTTAGAGGTTTTGTTAAAATTTGATTTAAAAATACTAAAAAGACCAAGACATACAAAAATAGAATGGACATACCATACATAGTTTTGTGTATTAACTGAATTTTCTTCGAATGACTCTCTAGCTAAAATTAATAAACTTAGATACAAGATATAAATAAATACTGCTGGCAGCAACACAGATAACCTTCCCTGCCTTGGTTCAACCTTAGCAAATTGAACGCCTAAAATAAGAAGAGTAAAAATTGTTAAGGGTATTGAAACATTCCATTGCATTGCAGATCTAGAAGATTGTGAAGAGTAGTCAAATAATTTCGAGAGAGATAATCCAGATAATTGATTTCTACTCTTTTTTAAGGGCATCTTTAACTCACCAAATTCAGAAATAATATTAGGGCTAGAATCAAATATATTTTGGTAAATAGACCCATCTTCAAAATCCAATTGAATTGATGTGTTCGAGCTTTTTATACTTAGCTTATCTGCAAGTACAATTGATGATAAATCTTTATCTTTAAGAAAAATAACTGCATTTTCTAGAGAATTTCCATTCTTATCTTGAGCATATATAAATCCATCGCTTTCCATGAATGGAAGTATATTCTTTGGTTTAATTGATTCGATTTGCTCATCAATAGTATCAATAGAAATTAATTCTTTTGAAAGTTCTTTTGTATAGGGTGCTACAAATAGGCTCAAAGATAATGTAATTAAAAAAAAGATTGTTGATTGAGGTATCAAATATTTTATAAGATCATTTTGCGACAAACCTCCAGAAAGATATCCATAAATTTCTCTGTCAGCGTAAAGTCTACTTATTGTAATAACTACGCCTAGAAAAAAAGATAGTGGTATGAGAAGTGTTATAAAATCAGGAAATCGTAATGCTATGATCTTATAAATTAAATTTGGTTCTAGCATGCCCTGTGATGCTTGTTCAAAATAACCAACAAATCTTGAACCAACCACTAAAAAGAAGAAGATTAAAAAAATTCCAAGTGTTGATTTAAGAACTTCGACATTCAAGCTTTTTGAAAGAATATTTCTTTTATCTATGCCTTGTGAACTATGATGCATTACAATATTTATCTTATCAGTAAATACCATAACAGGAGAACTTAAATGGCATATAAAGTTTTAAATAATATTTCATTAAAAGATGTTGCATCTTCGGGCTTGTCTAAACTAAAAACAGACTTGTTAGTAATTGTTATTAACAAAAATACAAAAAGTGATTCATCTTTTAAAGAGATAAATAAAATTTCAAAAAACTATATTTCTAAAACAATATCTTCACATCTAAAAGATGCTGGTAGCAATGTTCTTCTTCCAAAAATTGATGGTATTGCGGCTGCAAATATATTGCTTGTTAATGGACTAGATTCATCAGCTCCAACTCATAAATGGTTAAGCATGTATCAATCAATTGCACACAAAGGTAATAGTCTTAAGTGTAAGGATATTTCAATAATGCCAGGCAACACATGTCCAGCAAAAAAGGATGAGTTCTGGTTAATTGAAATGGTCGCAAAAACAATAGAATCAAATGTGTATATTTTTTCTGAAACAAAAAATAAAACTGCTTCTAAGCCAGCGGTAAAAAAACTAACCATATTAACGTCTGGTCTTACCCCTTCTGCACTGAACAAGGCAAAAAAAGCTGCCAAAACTGGTTATGCTATTGGTGAGGGTGTGAACACAGCTAAATATCTTGGAGATCTTCCTGCAAATCATTGCACTCCAAAAATAATAGAGAAAAAAGTCAAAGCTATGACAAAAGATTTTCCAAAATTAAAGATTAAGACATTCAATGAGCAACAAATGCAAAAGATGGGCATGGGATCATTTTTGAGTGTTTCCAGAGGCAGTATAGAGCCAGCAAGGATGATGGTTATTGAATATAAAGGTGGCAAAACTAATGAAAAACCAATTGCACTAGTAGGTAAAGGCGTTACTTTTGATACTGGAGGAGTTTCAATAAAACCAAGTCCCGCTATGGACGAAATGAAGTGGGACATGTGCGGAGCTGCAACTGTATTTGGAGTTATGTCTACCCTAGCAAGATTAAATGCAGATGTTAATGTGGTTGGTGTTATGGGTTGTGCTGAAAACATGTGCTCATCCACTGCCACTAAGCCTGGAGACGTTGTAACATCCATGTCAGGTCAAACTATAGAAATTCTTAATACTGATGCTGAAGGAAGATTAATACTTGCAGATTGTTTAACATATGTTGGAAAGTACAAACCTTCATATGTAATCGATATGGCTACGCTTACAGGTGCTGTTGTAATTGCTTTGGGAAGACATGCTAGTGGTGTGATGACTAATGATCAGCATTTAGCAGATAAAATTATAGAAGCTGGCGAAGATTCTGGTGATAGAGCATGGCAACTTCCATTGTGGGATGAACATCAATCTTGTACAAAAACTAAATATGCTGATTTAGCTAATATTGGTGGAGGTAGAGAAGCCGGTACTATTCATGCTGCTGCTTTCTTATCAAAGTTCACCAATGATTATAAATGGGCTCATATTGATATTGCAGCTACAGCCTCATATAGTTCCCCTGTTAAAGCAGGAACAGGAAGACCTGTGCCATTAATTAGTGAGCTACTTTTAAGTAAGAAATTAAAATAATTTTCTATCTCAACCAACATTATGGATAAGCAATATTACCCAGTTGAAATTGAAGAAAAATGGTCCAAGATTTGGTCTGAAGGAGTTATTTCAAATAAAGACTCTGATACTTCTTTTTCTCAAGTAATACCGCCACCAAATGTTACTGGCACTCTTCATATGGGTCATAGTTTCCAATATGCCATCATGGATTTCTATACTAGATATAACCATATGGCTGGAAAGGATGCTCATTGGCAAGTTGGTGCAGATCATGCAGGCATAGCAACACAAATGGTTGTAGAAAATAACCTTGCAAAAAAAGATATAACCAGGCATGAACTTGGAAGAGAAAAATTTCTTGATGAAGTTTGGTCTTGGAAAGATTATTCAGAAGAAAAAATTACATCCCAAATTAAAAGACTGGGATGTTCTGTAGACTGGAATAAATATAGATTTACGTTAGATGATGGATGCAATGAAGCGGTTATAAAAGCCTTCGTTG
Source organism: uncultured SAR86 cluster bacterium (assembly GCA_902520725.1). Taxonomy (GTDB): domain Bacteria; phylum Pseudomonadota; class Gammaproteobacteria; order Magnimaribacterales; family D2472; genus SAR86A. The sequence goes on from CABYPB010000004.1 coordinate 21,950, forward strand.
AATTACACAGAAAAAATAAAATATATAGAGGTTACAGATTGGTTAATTGGGATCCATCCCTTAAAACTGCTGTTTCAGATCTTGAAGTAGTAAGACAGGAAAAAGATGGTCTACTTTGGCATATAAAATATCCAATTGAGGATTCAGAAGACCATGTGATAGTAGCAACAACAAGGCCTGAAACCATGTTTGGAGACATGGCAGTTGCTGTCAATCCAAATGATAATAGGTATAAAAATCTTATTGGTAAAAATATCGTTCTACCCTTTGTTGGCAGAAAGATACCTATATTAGCCGATGAGTATGTTGATATGGAATTTGGGACTGGTTGCCTTAAAATAACACCAGGTCATGACTTTAATGATTACGAAATAGGCAAAAAATATTCATTGCATGAAGTAAACGGCCAAGTAGAGACTTCAGATACTGCAAGCGACTTTAAACCTATCAATATATTTAATGAAGATGCGTGGTCAAATAAAAATGTACCTGAGCCATTTTCAAACCTTGATCGTTTTAAAGTTAGAAAGGCTGTACTAGAGAAACTAAAAGAACTGAATCTTTTAGAAAAAGAAGAAAAACATTATATAAGCGTGCCCAGAGGTGAAAGATCAAATATTGTTATTGAGCCTAGATTAAGTCATCAATGGTATGTCAGAACCAAGGAAATGGCAGCAAGAGCTAATGAGGCTGTTAATAAAGGAGAAATAAAATTTCATCCTGGTAATTGGGTTAAGACATATTTTAATTGGATGAATAATATTGAGGACTGGTGCATAAGTAGGCAAATATGGTGGGGTCACAGAATTCCAGCATGGTATGACTCAGAAAATAATGTTTATGTTGGACATAGCGAAGATGAGGTCAGACAATTTTATAAACTTGATGACAGAGAGCTCTCGCAGGATGAAGACGTATTGGATACCTGGTTTTCTTCAAGTTTATGGCCTTTTGCATCTATGGGATGGCCAAAAAAAACCGAAGATTTTGAAAAACATTTTCCAACTTCTTTGCTGGTTACTGGGTTTGATATTATATTTTTCTGGGTTGCCAGAATGATGATGATGAGCCTTGAGTTTACTGATCAAATCCCTTTTAAAGATGTATATGTTACAGGCCTTATAAGAGATGAAAATGGACAAAAGATGTCTAAATCCAAAGGCAATGTTATTGATCCATTAGATTTAATTTATGGTATTTCCCAAGACGATTTGGTTGAAAAAAGAACATCGAATCTAATGCAAGAAGGATTAGCTCAAAAGATTGAAAAGAAAACAAGAAATCAATTTCCAAAAGGGATCGAATCATATGGAACAGATGCTCTCAGGATGACTTTTTTTTCTTTAGCAACTCATACGAAAGATATTAGTTTTGAGCTTGGTAGATTAAAGGGGTTTAGAAATTTTTGTACAAAGATATGGAACGCGGCAAGATTCATTGATGGATATCCAAATGAAGGTGAAGTTTTTGAAGCAAAAAATGAACAAGATAAGTGGATATATGACGAATTCAATATTGCAAAATCACAGATTGAAAAAAATATTACAGATTACAGGTTAGATTTTGCAATAAATGAAGTATATGAATTTTTCTGGAATAAGTTTTGTGATGTCTATATTGAAGAATGTAAAAAATCTGGTCAAACAGCAAATCTTAGGCCATTGCTAAAAGAAATTTTGCATGTCCTCCATCCATTTGCTCCATTTATAACTGAAGAGATAAGCGAACTTTTATTTAAAAAAAGAATTATAAATTAGGTTCAATAAACATTTGTATATGATCTATGTTATCTTCTAAATACATCTCTCCCCTACTTTTAAACCCAAGTTGATTGTAAAAACTTAATAGTCTGTGCTGCGCTGAAATAATAATTTCATCTTGAGGATATTTTTCCCACAGAAAATCTTTACCAATATTCGTAATTTCTTTTCCTAGGTCATTGCCTCTGTGACTTGCCTTTATAACAATTCTTCCCATCGATGAACCATCATATTTAATTTTTGGCGGAAATGCTCTGAGATATCCAATGAGATTTTTATTTTCATAACCCAGCAAATGAAATGCATCTTGATCAGAATAGTCAGCATCTATATAAGGACAATTTTGCTCAAGTACAAAAACCTCTTGTCTCAAACTCAAAATCGCATAAAGATCATCTATTGATAATTCATTAAAGCTCTTCCACAAATAATTTATCTTATTTCTCATAATGAAATATTATATTTAACCAAGTTAATTTTAATTACATATATAATGTTCAAACATTTTCGCACACAAAAAAAAATTTATGAAAACTATTTATGATTATTCTGTAAAAGACGCAAATCTTAAAGATGTATATCTAAAAGACTACATGGACAAGGTATTGCTCATAGTTAATGTAGCTAGTTACTGTGGATTAACATATCAATATGATGGATTGGAAAAACTTTATAAAAAATATCAAAATAAAGGATTAGAGATTATAGGATTTCCTTGTAATCAATTTGCACTTCAGGAGCCTGGAACTAATAAAGAAATACAAGAATTTTGTGATTCCAACTATGGAATAACTTTTAAAATTATGAATAAAATTAATGTAAATGGCTCAAAAGCTGATCCTTTTTATAAATTTTTAAAAAATGAAAAAGTTGGTGTTGCCGGCACTCCGCAAATAAAATGGAATTTTACAAAGTTTTTAGCTAACAAGGATGGTGAGGTTGTTCATCGCTTTGGTCCTCAAATTGAAACGAATGAAATTGAAGTCATTTTAAAAAAATATTTATAACTTATATATCTAAACTCATAAGAACAGCGTCATCAGGATTGCTTCCAGTATAGTAATTTGATCTAATTGCGTCCTTCATAAAATTAAATTTACTGTAAAAATTAATTGCATTAGTATTTTTTGATCTTACCTCAAGAAAGATTTTTCTTGCGCCTAAAACTTTTGATTGCTTTATAAAAGCATTCATTAACATTTTACCAGAACCCTTTCTTTGCCACTTCTCTAGCACTGCTATATTGAGTAAGTGGCTTTCATTTTGTATCAAAGAAAAAATTAGAAATCCAATAATCTTATGATCTTTCTTGCATACAATTGAATTATGTCCAACCTCAAAGGAGGAAAAAAAATTATCTTTTGACCATGGTGCTGGATTAGTTTCTAACTCAATCTTGTAAGCTTCTTCCAAGTTGGAGTAATCCATTAAAGAGATCTTAAACATGCTGTTAAATATCTAACTTAGTTTTAATTTCTATCCACAGATTTTTTTTAAGATTTTTCTTTAAACCTAGCTCGTTTACAGATGGAGCTAAAATTGCATCTTTGTTAATTTGTACACCGTTGATGATATTTCCAAAAACAATAACCAACTTAAAATTAGATAAATTATGAATTTTTTTATTTAATTCATTAGATGAATTAAATGATAAAACATTTGACTCTTGATTACCTTCATCGCATTTTGTTGATGCCATAATTGCATTAATAAGATCTTGTTGATTTTCAACAAAATTTTCAATAGGTTTATCAAGCAATGCTAGGATCGATCCTTTTTGATAATAATATATGTCTTTTTTTAGAGAATCAGTTTTCTTTTTTCTTAATGAATATCTTTTAACACCGATCTCTTTTAATATAAGATTAGTTTTTATTTCAGGAGTAAGCATAAAATACATAATAACATTTAGTTTATAAACAATGGATAACCCGATAGACAAATATTCAGCTTTTAAGCCAATTGATCTAGGTAACAGAAAATGGCCTAGTCAAGTTATAACAAAGACACCGATATGGTGTTCGGTGGACTTACGTGATGGAAATCAAGCGCTGATAGAGCCGATGGGTTCTGAAAGAAAGGATAGAATGTTTGATTTGCTTTTAAAACTTGGTTTTAAGGAGATAGAGGTCGGATTTCCTTCAGCGTCTCAAACAGACTATGATTTTGTTAGAAATCTTATTGAAAACAATAAAATTCCGTCCGATGTAAATATTCAAGTCCTTACTCAGGCAAGAGAAGAATTAATTATAAAAACTTTTGAGTCTTTAGAAGGTGCTTCAAAGGCAATTGTGCATTTTTATAATTCAACATCTACGCTTCAGAGAAAGGTGGTTTTCAAACAGGATAAAGACGGCATAAAAAAAATTGCAACCGATGCTGCTATCCTTATTAAAGATTTGGCAGAAAAGTATTCCAAAACTGAGTGGAGTTTTGAATACTCTCCTGAGAGTTTTACTGGAACTGAGCTTGATTATGCTAGAGAAGTTTGTGACGAAGTTGTGGAAATCCTTAAGCCTGTTTCAAAAAATAAAATTATTATAAATCTTCCTGCTACTGTAGAGATGGCAACACCAAATATATATGGTGATCAAATTGAATGGATGAATGATAACTTAAAAAATAGAAAAGATATTTGTTTAAGTCTGCATCCTCATAATGATAGAGGAACAGCAGTAGCTGCAACAGAATTTGGATTAATGGCAGGAGCAGATCGAGTTGAAGGTACACTCTTTGGAAATGGAGAAAGAACAGGAAATGTTGATGTTGTAACAGTTGCTTTGAACATGCTTACACAAGGTATTGATCCCGAATTAGATTTTTCAAATATAAATTCAGTTATGAGAGAAGTTGAATACTGCAATCAATTACCTGTACATCCAAGACATCCTTACGCCGGAGATCTTGTTTTTACTGCATTCTCTGGGTCTCACCAAGATGCAATCAAGAAAGGGTTTAAAGCTATAAAACAATCTAATGATCCAAAGTGGCAGGTCCCTTATCTACCCATTGATCCAGCAGATTTAGGAAGAAGTTATGAAGCTGTGGTAAGAATTAATTCACAATCAGGCAAAGGTGGTGTTGCGTTCTTATTAGAAAAAGATCATGGCGTTTCTCTTCCAAGAAGACTTCAAATAAGTTTAAGTCAAAAAATTCAAAAGCTTGCAGAAGAAACTGGAAAAGAGATAAGTAGTTCACAAATTTGGGATATTTTTGAGAAAAATTACCTAAAGCCTATAAATAACTTTTCATATATAGAACATTCTTCAACATCAAACGGAGATGCACATTTTTTAGAACTTACTATGAATATGGAAAACGAAGAAATCAAAATAAAGGGAAATGGAAATGGACCTATTGATTCATTTATAAATGGTTTATCAGAAAAGTTAGGAATGCAAATTAAAGTTGCTGACTATCATCAATCAGCAATATCTTCTGGCTCTGATGCAAAAGCTGCTGCATATATAGAACTTGAAAAGGGAGGGAAAACTTTTTGGGGAGTTGGGATTCATCCAAACACAACAAGAGCATCTTTTGATTCAATAATTGTTGGATTAAGTAAGCTATTAAATAATTAATCGAAATTTGGTTCTCTTTTCTCGAAAAAAGCTTTAACTGCTTCCTTGTTTTGTGGACTAACAGTTAATTTATTCTGAATTTCAGCTTCGTTATGAAATGTGTCCCAGTAACTAACATGAAGAGACTCTTTCATTAATTTTTTCGTGTGATTTAGAGATTGAGATGACCTTTTAGCCAAAGTTTGTGCCCATTCAAGTGTTTTACTCTCTAACTCATCTAAAGGTACCACTTTATTTGCAATGCCAAATTTAAGGCATTCGTCTGCAGGTATCTTTTTTGCTTCAATGGCATATTCATATGCTTTTGAAAAACCCATATATTTTGGTAAGTACCATGAGAGTCCTCCATCTGGAACTAAGGCAATATTACTAAAAACTGACAAGATGTAACTATCATCTGACATGATTCTTAAATCACAAGACATTGCAATTGCAGCTCCGATTCCTGCAGCAGGTCCAGCGATTGAACCAATAACAGGTTTTGGCATATCAATTATATTTTTAAAAAATGGTTTGTAGCCACGTATTAGTGCATCTTTTGATCCTGTCCAACTAGCTCCTCTTTCACTTAAGTCAGCACCAGCAGAGAAACCTCTTCCTGAGCCTGTTAATATAACTACTTTAATATCATTATCATTTTTGACATCTTCTGTTGCTTTCTGGAAGTCCCATACCAATTGCTCATTAACTGCATTTAAAAGTTTTGGTCTATCTAATTTGATTATTGCTATTTTATCTTTCTTTATTAAATTGATCGTCTCTAAATTCATACTTATCCTTAATTGTTTTTAGAAATTAATATACAGCCATTAGCATAAGTTATTTTACCAGCAACTTCTTCTTTATCAGCCCTTGACCAACTTACCTGTGATTTTGGTCCAGGGTTTGATTGAATAAAAGTTTTCTTTATTTCTTTCATTATTTTAATGCTAGGTGTCGCTATATTTGATTTTTTTATCGAATATCTTAATACATCAGAAACTGTTGTATCTGGAAGTTCCTTGAGTTCTTTTAAATTAATAGAATTCCCAATCAGATGTTGATATTTTTCATGTATTAAATTCATATAATTATCATTCCTAGAACTTAAAATTGTAGAAAAATTATTTATTCTCTCTGGGAAATTATTCCACCTTTCTTCTAAGAGTGGAAAAATTTTATTTCTTAAAAAATTCCTATCAAAATCATTGCTTAAATTTGAGTCGTCTTGAATAAACTCAACTTTATTTTGATTGAGATATTCTAGTATCTCTTGCTTTGAAGTTTCTAAAAATGGTCTAATTAAGATACCCTTCCCGATAGATCTCTTTATTTTTGGTCCTTCCATTCCATCTGGTCCACTACCTCTAAGCAGCCTCATAAATATAGTTTCTGCAACGTCATCTCTGTGATGTCCTAGAAGTAATTGATCATCATCATTTAATAAATTTTCAAAAATCTTGTATCTAGCTTTTCTTGATGCTGCTTCAATACCATCACCATCAGATTTTATTTCTACTGACTCTGTTATTAAATTTATATTTAATTTAAAACATTGCTCAATGCAATGCCTTTGCCAAGAATCTGAGTACTTGGATAAATTATGATTAATATGGATAGCCTGAACTTTTGCCTTTTCATTCAAATCGACGGTTGATAATAAATGTAATAATGCTGTTGAATCTGGCCCTCCGCTATATGCGATGAACATATTTTTACTAAGATCGATATTTTTTGATATTAATTTATTTGTTAACAATCTTTAAATCTCAATTATATTTTTACCAAAAACATCTTCCAATATAAAAAAATTTTCAAGCGAAGGTTTGAATTTATATTGATCACCAATATCTATTATGGCTTCTGATTTGTCAGAAGTAACTCTCACATTTAGTCTACATGATCCGTCTGTCCAAAAATCTTTGTTAAAAGTATCGAGATATTCTGAAAATTTGTTTAAAGAAATAGCTTTAGAATTTTTTATATCGATTGTTATCTCTTTAATTCTTTTATCTAGCTCAGAATCAACTGTAAGAATTTCTTTGACTCTCATTCTAAACATTAATCCTCCCAAGTCTTCAGTTCTGTAATCATCAACCTCAATTGTTCCTTTCAAAGACAATATTTTTCCTTCTTTTAAAATATAATGACAATTTTCTAAAACTTCGCTTGAAACAATACCATCCATTGTTCCAGTTCCATCATTAAAATTAATAAAAGTTAGGGGTTTGCCCTTTCTATCCTTAATTTGTCTTACGCTATTTATTAAACAAATTAGTGTTGCTGTTTTTGTTTCGTTATTTAACTCGCTTATTTTTTTAGACCTTATTTTTTTTACTTTATTTTCAATAGCAAGCACAGGATGTCCAGACAAGTAATAACCTAAAGATTTTTTTTCAAATTCAAGTTTTTCTGTAAGTGTGAGTTCAGGAGTATTTTTATACTTTTCATAAGGATCAAAATCCTCTTCAATTGAAGAAAATAAATCGCCACTTTGCACAGAAGTATTATTACTATTGCTAGCACCATCCTTAAGCATATCCTCAACAGATTTGATTGCGATTGTTCGCGATGGAGCTAATACATCAAAAGCTCCTGACTGAGATAAAGCTTCAAGAGATTTTTTTCCTCCTAATTTAATATCAATTTTTTTTGAAAAGCTCCATAAGTCCTTAAAATGTGTTTTATCTCTAACATTACAAACATGCTCTATAAAAGCATCTGCAACACCTTTAATTGCTCCCAATCCATATTCAATATCTAAATCCTTATTCACATTAAATCTCTTTTCAGAAGTTCTTATATTAGGATTGAGAACATTTATTTTCATTCGAGAACATTCTTGGATTAACGCATGAATCTTATCTGTGTTTCCTAATTCTGATGACAGTACAGCTGCCATAAAATGCTCTGGATAATATGTTTTTAGATAAGCTGTTTGATATGAGATGAGAGCATATGCTGCTGAGTGAGATTTGTTAAAACCATATTCAGCAAACTGATTTATTAAATCAAAAATTTGTTCAGCATTTTTTGATGTAATATCATTATTCTCACATCCTTTTACAAATATCTCTCTTTGTTCTTCCATTTCTTCTTTCTTCTTTTTACCCATAGCTCTTCTCAAAATATCAGCTTGACCCAAAGAGAATCCTGCTAATACTCTTGCAGCTTCCATCACCTGTTCTTGGTAAACAATTACTCCATAAGTTTCTTCAAGAACCTCTTTAAGTAACTTATGAGGGTAGGTCACAGGACTTCTACCATGCTTCCTATCTACAAACTCATCATGCATACCAGAATTAAGTGGTCCCGGTCTATAGAGAGCTAATAAGGCAGTTATTTCCTCAAATTTGGTGGGTTTTAATCTTTTAATAAGATCTCTCATACCCGAAGACTCTAACTGGAATACAGCCATTGTTTTTCCTGATGAAAGAAATTTAAAAACTTTTTCATCATCAAGCGGTATGCTATCAAGATCAAGTTTTCCCTTATCTAGATTTTTGTTTATTGACTTAACTGCTCTGTCGATAACTGTTAGTGTTCTCAAACCTAAGAAGTCAAACTTTACTAGTCCAATCTTTTCTACATCATCTTTATCATACTGAGTCATAACTGAGCTAGATGATCGGTCAACATATACAGGACAAAAATCAGATATGCTGCCAGGAGCAATAACAACTCCCCCAGCATGCTTTCCTACGTTTCTTGCAATGCCTTCAAGCTTGTATGAAAGATTTACAATTTCTCGAACTTCATCATCATTTTTAATACTTTGTGCAAATAAAGGTTGTTCTTCTTTTGCTCTATCCAAAGTCATACCAGGAGCGAAAGGAATCATTTTTGAAATTCTATCGCCAAGAGCATAAGGTTTACCTAATGCTCTAGCTACATCTCTTACAACTGCTCTAGCCGCCATTGTTCCAAAAGTTGCTATTTGTGAAACAGCTCCTTCTCCATATTTTTTACTTACATAATCTATGACTAAGTCCCTTTTTTCCATGCAAAAATCGATATCAAAATCAGGCATTGAAAGTCTTTCTGGGTTTAAAAACCTTTCAAAAAGAAGTCCATGAACTATTGGGTCTAAAGTCGTTATACCCAAAGAGAATGCTACAAGCGAGCCCGCTCCAGAACCTCTTCCTGGTCCTACAGGTACATCATTATTTTTTGACCATTCAATAAAATCATAAACTATCAAAAAATAGCTCGAAAAACCCATATTCTTAATTTGATTGAGTTCATAGCTTAGTCTTGATTTATATTCCTCTTGTTGATCTTTTTTAAAATTCTTTACGTATGAATGTAATCTTGCATTTGAAAGTTCTTCGAGATAAGTATCGAAGTTATGTTCTTTTGGAACAGGGTACTCTGGAAGAAAGTACTCTTTTGTATCAAACGAAACATTACATTTTTTTGATATCTCATTTGTATTTTCTATTAAAGAAATACAATCTTTAAATAAATTTTCCATTTGTTCAGAAGATTTAAAATACTGTTGTTCTGAAAAAATTTTCTCTCTATTAGGATCATTTAATGTCTTTGAAGTGTTTATACAAACTTTTGTTTCATGAACTTCATAATCATCTTGATTTGCAAAGAGCACATCATTTGTTGCTACTATAGGAATTCCTTTTTCAACTGCCAATGGAAGTATATTTTTAAAATACTCAACTTCATCTGGTCTGTTCGTCCTTTGCACTTCCAATACAAAATCATCTTTAAAATATTTTGTAAAACTGTCAATAATTCTTGATGCATCAGATATGTTATTTCTTTTAAGGCACTCAAATAAATGACTATCTTTTCCTCCTGAAATAGCAACTATGTCGTTTTTTAGCTCAATTAATTCATTAAAATTGATTACAGGTGAGGTATATGTAGAATTGTTATGTGCATTAGAAATAACCTTCATTAAATTTTTATGCCCTTCATTTGTTTTTGCTAGACACAAAAGCTCATGCGAATTCTCATCATTGTCAAAAATTAATTTTATTGAAGCTCCAGATATCGGTTTAATTCCAGCTGCCTCGCATTTGTTGAAGAATTTTACAAGGCCAAACATATTTGATTTATCTGTCAAAGCAACAGAAGGAATAGAGTGTTTTGAAGCACTCTTAACAATTTGATCAATAGTTAATAAGCCTTGGCTAATACTATATTCTGAAGAGACCCTTAAATGAGAAAAAATACCACTCATTTGTAAATGACACCTTTAAAACTTTTTCGATGAATTTCACAATAACCATTAATTTTTAGCAGTCTTAAGTGCTCAGCAGTGCCATAACCTTTATTATTTATAAAATCATAATTCGGAAATTTTGAGTTGTATTGGATCATTAAATTATCTCTGTAAACTTTAGCTACTATAGAGGCTGCACTAATCTCAGGCTCAGAAGCATCGCCACCAATAATTGTCCTCATAGGGACATTTAGATCTGGTTTATGTATACCATCAACTAAAACCAAAGCAGGTTTTATTGGTAAGTTTAGTATAGCTCTTTTCATTGCTAGTAAAGAAGCTTTAAGAATATTAATTTTATCTATTTGAATATTGTTAACAATGCCGAAGCCAAAATAAGAATTTTCTAATATTAATTTAGCTAAAGCAGACCTCGTTTTAGGTGATAATTTTTTTGAATCTTTTAATCCAGGAATATTTTCTTTTAACACAACTGCTGCAGCAACAACAGGGCCAGCTAAGCAACCTCTTCCAACCTCATCAGTTCCGGCTATTAAGTTACTTTTTAAATTAATGTTAATTCTCTCGCTGCATCCGAATACCCTCTTCCCTTGAGCATCTTTTTTAATGATTCCGCGATGTTCTCAGAGTTCTCTTTCAGTAACAAAGTTTCTTTAATAGCATTCTTAATATTTTGTTTATTAAAATCATTTTGCAATAATTCAATGAAATAACGATGGCCAAGAAGTAAATTAGGTAGGCCAATATTATCAACTTTGAGCATACGAGATATTATTGAGTAGTTTATAAAATTTGTTTTATAACAAATAATTGGAGAGCAACCTAGAACTGCTGATTCTAATGAGGCTGTTCCAGATGTAACAATGGATAACTCTGAAATAGAGAGAAATTCGCGCATTGAATTTTCTTTAATTATTACAGGCAAGTTGCTTGCTTGAAATGACTTTACCAAAACTTTCATTAATTTTTTATCAGCGGCAGGTATAAGATATAGATAGTCGTTATTTTCTTGAGAATGCTCTTGAATAAATTCTTTATATATTGGTAACATATCTTGCAGCTCAGATACTCTACTGCCAGGAAGCACTGAAATATATTTTTTATCTTCTGCAAAGTTATATTTTTTAAGCACATCAATCCTATCAATTTTATTAAGTGAGTAAAATGGGTGCCCTAAATGAAAACTTTTGTGTCCTTCTTTCTTGTAGAAATTATCTTCAAAGTTAAATAAGCATAATGTTAAATCTATGTTTGCTTGTATTGATTTAATTCTATTTTGTCTCCAGCCCCATACTGATGGACTAACAACTTGAATATTTTTACTAACATGTTGCTTTTTTAATGCTTTATGAATCCCCATATTAAAATCTGGAGAATCAATTCCAATAAAAAGATCAATTTTTTTATTAATAAAAGTTTCAATTAAAGAGTTTCTTAAATTTTTAAGCTTTCTATATTTTAATAAAGGTTGGACAAAGCCCATTACATTTATTTCAGAAAAATTAAACTCTGAAATAACGCCCAGTTCTTCAAGCTTAGGCCCACCCACACCAAAGAGATTAACGTCTGAATTTTTTTTTATTTCCTTTATTAAACCAGCGCCCAACCTATCACCAGAATGCTCACCACAAACAACTCCAATATTTAATGGTCTGTTAGTCGGCACTTATCTTAAAATTCCTCTCTTAGAAACTTCTATAGATTTAACGAAGGAATTTAAATAAGGATCATCATTTTCGTTTAAATCTTTAATTTTTTTGATAGCTTGATCAATTTTTAATTGCTTTCTATATACCAACTTGTAAGCTTTTTTAATTAAGCTTATGGAGCTATCTGGTATATTGTTTCTTGTCATACCAACTGTATTAAGCCCTATAACTCTTGCTGGATCTGCAGCAACTTTTACATAAGCTGGGATATCCATATTTATGGACGTATTCATCCCAATAAAAGAATAGTCTCCTAACTTACAAAATTGGTGAACGGTCACTAAAGCGCCTATAGTAATATTATTTGAAACACATACGTGACCTGCAATACCAGCATTATTTGCAAAAACATTATGATTGCCAACAATGCAATCATGAGCAATATGACTATATGCCATAAATAGATTATCGGAACCAATCTCTGTAATTCCCTTATCTTGAATAGTGCCCCTGTGGACGGTAACGCCTTCTCTAAATATATTATTATTCCCAATTTCTAGCTTTGTTTTCTCACCTTTAAATTTTTTATCTGGAGTGTCTTCGCCGATAGTAGAGAATTGATAGAAAATATTATTTGCTCCAATAACAGTAGGTCCCTTTATAACAACATGGCTAAGTAATTTAGTGCCTTGTAAAATTTCAACGTCTTCACCGATGATGCAATATGGACCAATTTCTACCGAGTCATCTATTTTTGATGATGGATGAATTATTGATGTTTCGTGATTTTTCATTTCGCTTTCCTATCAGCACACAGAATAGTAGCAGTACAAATTAATTCATTATTAAGTTCTGCTTTGCAATCAAACTTCCATATACCTCTTTTTTCACTTACAACTTTACAAATTAAATCTATATTATCACCTGGCCTCACTCTCTTTCTAAATCTTACTTTATCTACTCCGGCTAAAACATAAATTGATCCCTCTTCAGGAGTTTTATTCATTGAAACAAATCCTAAGATTCCAGATGCCTGACCTAATGCTTCTATGATTATAACTCCAGGGAATATAGGATTATTGGGAAAGTGTCCTTTAAGAAAATATTCATCTTCAGAAATAAATTTTGTTGCATGAATCTCTTTGTTTTCTTTTATTGCTATTACTTCGTCAATAAATAAAAAGGGTTCTCTATGTGGTAGATATTTTTTAATATCTTCTTTTTTGATTTTCAAATTACTTTCCAAGCTTTTTTATAAATATTGAAGATTTAGCCCAATCTTTATGTTTTTGAGCTGGCATTATTCCAATATAATCACCAGGTTCATCAATATTTTTTGTAATTAAGGTATGAGCTCCGATAGAAACATTGTCACAAATCTCTAAATGTCCAAGAACTCCTGAAAGACCCCCCATTTTAAAGTTTTTTCCAATTTTTGTTGAGCCTGCAATAGCACAAGATGCTGCAATTGCAGAATGCTCTCCAAGAATTACATTATGAGCAATATGAATAAGGTTATCTAGGATTACTCCATTATGAATCTCTGTATCATCAAGCGCTCCTCTATCAATTGTGCAATTAGCACCTATTTCAACATTCTTACCAATTTTTAGGCCACCAAGCTGTTCGATTTTTACATAACCTTTTTTCGATGGAGCAAAACCAAAGCCATCAGATCCTAAAACACAACCTGGGTGAATAAGGCTATTTGATGCAATTAAAACATTTTTTACAATCGAGCAATTTGCATGAATAGTTACATCATCTTCAATAATGCAATTTGGACCAATTACAACATTTGGACCAATTACAACATTTTCACCAATAGAAGACTTTTCTGAAATTACTGCAGATTCATGAATAGATGGTGAGAGAGGTTCTAATTCTTTATTAAAAATCTTTGAAAGAATTGCATATGCCATATATGCATCACCAGATTTAAGATAATTGAATTTTTTGTCTTCTTTAAATTCTTTTGAAACAATTACAGCGGAAGCTTTACAATCTGAAAGAGAGTCAGCATATTTTTTATTTGTCAGAAAGGTGATAGAACCTTCATCAGCCTTATCTATTGTTGATAAATTATCTATGAGGCAATCAGGATTTCCTGAAATCTCAGAATTAGTAGCTTCAGCTAACTCTTTTAAGGTAAAGCCTTTGTGACTTGACACTAATCAGTCTGAGCAGGAGCCCCAGCAGCGGCAACATCTAACATAGATGTAACATCGTCTGTAAGATCTAATGAAGAATCACTAAATAGCAAAGTTTCATTTTTAGCCAATAAAACTTTTATTTGTTTTGCTGCGATAAGTTCGCTGATAATCTTTTGCATTGCTGGTCCACTCTGCGCAAATACTGCTTGAGCAGTTTCTTCTTGAGCTTGTTGGATTTTCCCTGCTAAGAACTCAAGATCTTTTCCTTTATCTTGAATATCCTTTTGCATTTGAGCAATTTCTTCTTGAGATAATGTTTCAAGTTCCTTTTGAAGTTTTTCAGCAATTGCTTGTCTGTCTGCTTGAAGTGACTTAGCTTCTTCTAGATTGGATGAATAATCAGGATCTTCCTCTAATGCTTTAAAAGCATCTGCAGCGCCTTGAGTAGACAACACAGCTGTTCTCATATCAATAACTGCAACACCTTCCATTGCAAATAATGGTGATGCTATAAACAAAAATGCTAGTAAATAAAGTTTATATATATTTTTCATGTTTACCCCTTAATGGATTTGACCATTTTATATTAACTAGAATACATTTCCTACTGTAAATTGGAATTCTTCCGTTCTCTCTCTTGGCCCTGCATTTGTTGGTTTTGCAATAGCTAAACTCATTGGACCAAAGCCAGTAATCCAAGTTAGACCTACACCATATGAATATCTTAAATCATCTACGGATGGCTCTGAGCAGTTTATTTGATAATCTTTGCAATTATCTGAAAATACATTTCCAAAATCAAAGAAAAAAGCAGACCTTAACGATCTTTGATCTTCAATGAAAGGAAGTCTAAATATAAGCTGTAAACTACCTTCAATTTTAATGTTTCCCCCTATAGGTGCATCTCTATATCTTGAAGTTTGATTTGCATATGGATTGTAGTATGGTGCGTCTAATTCTCCATCACCATCTGTATCCAGTAAATTTGGGCAAGTGCCTTCTTCATAGTTAAACTCGTAACATGGTGCATCTGTACTTCTTGGACCAAGAGTATTCGATTCAAATCCCCTTAATGATCTAGGCCCACCAGCATAAAAGTTTTGAAAGAATGGTGTTTCTTCGGTATCTCCATAAGCATCTAGATAACCAAGCTCACCTTGGAAACCAAAAACAAGATTTTGAGTTAAGGGTTGATAATACCTCTGTCTGACATTTAATCTATAGTAGCTTAAATCGCTACCTGGAATTGTAGAACTGACACTAAGAACTGTAGATGCTCCATCCGTTGGAAACAAACCTCTATTCAATGTTACTCTTTGCCAGGAAAGTTGTGCTGATAGAGTCTCAAATATATTTCCTTCTACTGATACAAAATCATAGATTTCTCTGGCAGGAAGGCTACCAATATCGATATCAGTTTTATCATATGTGATATTAAAACCTAATCTTGTAATGTCTGAAATTGGATAACCAAACTGTGCTCCAAAGCCACTTGAATTAGTTAAATAATTTGCAACATTAAACTCACCATAATCTGTTTCTCTAAAGTAAAGGTTATAACCTAAACTTACGCCATCCCTTGTTGCATAGGGGTTCATATACGAAATGTTGTACATTTCACTATAAACATTTTTGTTTATACCAATGCCTACGGTATTACCGCTTCCCAAAAAATTTTGTTCTTGCAGATTGAATCCAAGCATTAAACCAAAGTCACTGTAACCAATATTGCCACCAATACTGCCAGTTGTTTCCTCTTCAACGCTATATGAAATATCAATTTGGTCATCAGTTCCTGGAACTGGAATAGTTTCTACATTTACTTCTTTAAAGTATCCAAGTCTTTCAAGACGAACTTTTCCTGCCTCAATAGCATTATCAGATGTCCATGCACCTTCAAACTGCCTCATTTCTCTTCTTAAAACATGATCTTGTGTGATGTCGTTACCTATAAATAATATTTTTCTTGTGTAAGTTCTGTTTCCTGGCTGAACAGAAAATATTAGTTTTACTTCATTAGTTTCTTCGTCAATTTCAGGATTACCTGCAACTTCGGCAAAAGCATACCCCCTATTTCCAAGAATATTTATAAAGTACTCTTCAATAGAAGTTATTTGAGCTTGAGAATAGGTTGTATCTTTTAAGCTTTGTATAATATCTTTATAAATCGCCTCTTCAAAAGGTATTTCACCGACAACATCTACATCATTTATTTGATATTTATCACCTTCATTAATATTAAAAGTAATGAAAATTGATTTTTTATCTCTAGAAAGGCTTATTTGTGACGATTCAATTGAGAATTTCAGATAACCCCTATCTCTATAAAATGATTCAAGTGTTTCAATATCACCTTTTAGCTTTTCTCTAGAATATTGATTGTCATTAGCCAAAAATGAAAAAAAGGTTCCCTCTGATAATTCAAAACCATCGAGAAGTTCTTCATTTGTATATATTTCATTTCCAATGATATTAATCTTTTTAATAGTTGCGCTCTTCCCTTCGTCTACCTCGATATTAATTTCAATTCTATTTCTTGGCTTCACAACCTCTTCAATATCTACACCAGCACCATATCTTCCATTGGAGGCGTAGGATCGAACTAATTCTGATTTAACTTTTTCTAAAGTCGACCTTTTATATACTTCACCTTCTTTGATACCTACACCATCAAGACTTTCCATTAGTTGTTCTGTTTTTAATGCTTTATTACCTGATATATCTATGGCAGATATTGATGGCCTTTCAGTCACTGTGATAATTAGGGTGTTACCATCTTTACCTATTTGAATATCATCGAATTGTTCTGTGGAGAATAATGATTTAACAATATCGTTTGATTTTCTAGAATCTATTTTATCGCCAACACTAATAGGAATTACATTAAAAATACTGCCTGTAGAAACTCTTTGAAGACCTATAATCCTTATATCACTAACTAAAAATTCATCAAAAGCAAAAAGTTGTGTGCTCAATAATAAAGATAAAAAGGCTAGTTTTATTTGTTTCACTTATAGGTCCTAAAAGAATCTCGAAACATCATTAAAAACAGCAAAAATCATTAACATCATTACCAGTACAGCCCCACCGGTGTATATAACGTTCTCAACTTTTTCTGGAAGTGGTTTGCCTCTGATAGCTTCAACGGCCAGCAATGTAAGCTGTCCTCCATCGAGTACGGGTATAGGAAGCAAATTCAAAACAGCTAAACTTATACTTAAAAGAGCCATCAAATACATAAAGGGAAGAAATCCAGCTTGTGCGGTATTTCCTGCCATTTGAGCAATGCCAATTGGCCCGCTTAAGTTTTCAGTTCCCATGTTGCCTGTCAACATCTTTCCAATGAATTGGAGTGTTTTAATACTTAAATTATATGTTTCGTATACTCCCTTTGAAAAAGACTGCCCTATACTCCTTGAGGTTCCAAAAGAAACTCCTAAAATTCCAACTATCTGTTCTTTATCTAATTGAGAACTAATTGATATAGGCAAATAAAGAATTTCACCATTTCTATTTATCTTAAATTCTAAATTAGTTTCTGGATTTTCAGTGACCACTTTTCGAATATCGTCTGCAAAACTAATATCAGTGCTGCCTATTTTTAAGACTATATCATTTGTTTTAAGACCACCTTGGTCAGCGGCACCACCAGATAAAACTTTACCTATTATTGGCATCATCATGTAAGAAATATCAACTCCCAGATATTCAGTGGGGTTCTTTTGAGATTCAGATGTTGGTAGAAAGTCTATAACGCTTAAATCAATATTTAATGGTTCTTCACTAGTTGTTCTAGAAATTAAAAAATTTAATTCTCCTGAAAAACCAGCGTAACTTAAAAGTTCAAGATTAATATCTTTAGCGTCTTTAACAATTGTATTATTTATTGAAAGGATCTTATCTTTGGTTTCAAAGGATGAGCTACTTATGTATTTGATATCTTGGTTTGCCTTTTCAATAACTGGAACAGTTTGAGGATCAATAGTATTTAAAAAAATGGCCGTAAAGATAAATATTGAGAGTAAGAAATTTGCTAAAGGACCCGCAAACATAATTGATGCTCTTTGCCATTTAGGTTTGGAGTCAAAAGTATTTTTTAATTGTTCGGTGGATAAGCCTTTAACCGATTCCGGTTCAAGCTCTATTAACTTATTTGTAATCATTGATACATAACCGCCTAATGGAACAGCAGATAAAGCAAACTCAGTACCGTATTTATCATATTTTTTATAAAATACTGGGCCCATACCGATCGAAAATCTTTGAACATAAACATTGCACATTCTTGCAACAATAAAATGTCCAAACTCATGAATTGTTACGAGAACACCTAGCAAAACAGCAAATGCTAGAAGGTAGGGTATTAAAGATAGTAAATAACTCCAAGAATCAGTTATATATGCATAGTAAGATCCTATAATGGATATTGCTATAAAGATTTTTAGTTTTGTATTCATATATTAATTAGTGATGGATTTTACCACCTTCTTCGCCTCAATGCGTGTCTGCATATCAATATCATTAATAGATTCAATTGATAAATCTTTAGACACATTTTTATTATCAAAAGTTCTATATATAACCTCATAAATCTTATCAAAATTTATTTTTGCATTTATAAAGCTTTCAACTGCAATTTCATTTGCAGCGTTAAATACAACTCCATAATTGCTGCCTTTATTACACACTTCACGAGCAATACTTTGAATTTCTAATCTATCAGGTGGAAATTCTTGAAACGATAAATTTAAAGATGTGAAATCTAAAGAATTAAAATCTATTGGAATTCTATTTTTATCAGACATTGCATGAGCAATTGGAACCCTCATATCCGGTGAACTCATCTGACAAATACTTGATCCATCTATGTAAGTTACTATTGAATGAACAATACTTTGAGGATGAACAACTAAATCAAAATAATTTTCATCAAGACTAAAAAGATGTTTTGCTTCAATTAGTTCTAAACATTTATTAACAAGTGTGGCTGAATCAATAGTTACCTTGTTACCCATTTTCCAATTAGGATGCGCTAATGCCTCTTTAACAGTAACATTTTTCAAGTCAGAAATTGACTTATTTATGAAAGGTCCACCTGAGGCAGTAATAATTATTTTTTTAACATCTTCTGTTCCTTTTTCGCCATTCAAGCACTGAAATATTGCATTATGCTCACTGTCTATAGGAATTATTTCAGTTTTGTTCTCTTTAGCAATCGGTAAAATCAAATCGCCTCCGGCAACAATGCTTTCTTTATTGGCTAAAAGAACTTTTTTTCCAGAATGAGCTGCCATATATGTTGCTTTGAGGCCAGCGAATCCTGAAATAGCGCAAACAATAATATCAATGCTTTCATGATTTATTAGATCTTCAAGTTCTGATGGTCTATGTGTCCAATCACGAGGGCTGCTATCTGGGTAATAATCCATTCTTGCGCAAAAATACTTATACGCTTTTTGGTCTTCGACATGAACGTATGAAAGGTATGGGTGGTCTACAAATATTTCTCTAGCTTTATCAACATTTTTATTAAATGAGATTCCTATTAAATTTAACTCTTTGTTATTTTGTTTAATAACGTTTAGAACACTATCGCCAATACTTCCAGTTGCTCCAAGTAATAAAATATTTTTCATATAACCAAAATCATTAAAATTAATATAATAGGAGTTGCTAACAGATGAGAATCCAATCTATCTAGGATGCCTCCATGGCCGGGCAGCGATGATCCAGTATCTTTTATGTTATTTTCCCTCTTTTGAAAACTTATCAGAAGATCACCAATAAAAGCCAATGCGCCTCCAAGAATAAAAATTAATATAAGCAAGGGGCTAAAGTCAAATATATTGATAATAAGCAATCCAAAAGCTGCAGCTCCCATCAATCCCCCAAATAAGCCTTCCCAAGTTTTGTTTGGGCTTATATTTGGAGTTATATAACGCCTGCCAATATTTGAACCAGTAACATATGCAAAAGTATCAAAAATAGCTGTATTAAATATTACTATTAAGAAAATGGAATAAACCGATAACGGTGATGTTATGGTACTACTAAATAAAATTTCTCCTACTATTAGATTTATCAAAAGCCAAAAATATCCAAAAATTAAATTAAATCCCCAAAATATAGGATGTCTAAATTTATTTGATAACCATTCATAATATGCTAGAGCGCAAACTAAAGAAGTTACCAAAAAAAAGAACAGGAAGTTTTGAAGAAATGTAATGAAAATAATTGGTGTAATAATAGCCAATGCTGTAAATGCTCTTTTTATTAGATTCTTGTTATATTCTTTTTCCAAATCTTCTACTCACATTTTTAAAATTATCTATACATTGTGCAAAATCTTCCTGTGTAAAATCTGGCCAAAACTTATCAATAAACATAATCTCTGCGTAAGCAATTTGATACAGAAGAAAGTTGCTAATTCTTTTATCTCCTCCAGTCCTAATAAGTAAATCGATTTCATTTACAGGTACAGATAAAAATTCATTAATAGATTCTTCATTAAGATCTTCCAATTTTATCTTTCCTTGAGAAACTTGTTTCGAAACCTTAATGACCATATCAAGAATATCTTGTTGCCCTCCGTAACCTAAAGCTACATTTAGATCTAATTTAGAATCTTTGGAGAAGGTTTCATTTTCAGCAAAAGATATCTTATCTTGTATTTTTTTTCCAAAATCACTTATATGACCAAAAAATTTTAGTTTGACTTTTTTTTCTTTCAGCTCCGGCACCTGTTCGTTAATTGCTTCAATAACTAAGCTCTTAATGGCATTGATTTCTGCTTTTGGTCTTTTCCAATTCTCAGAGCTAAATGCATATAAGGTAAGTGATTGGATGCCCTGCTTGACAGACTCCTCAACAATATTTTTTACTACACTAACTCCTTTCTTGTGACCTTGGCTTATGTTCAATGCATTTTTAAGAGCCCATCTTCCATTGCCATCCATAATTATCCCGATGTTTTTGGGATATTTTTTGTTTATATTTTGGCTAGTGGCCATTTGGATCTCTAGATTTCTAATAAATCTGATTCTTTATTCTTTAATTCTGTATCAACAATTAAGATATATCTGTCAGTTTCTTTTTGAATAAGATCTTCTATTCTTCTTTGTTCATCTTCAGATATTTCAGATGCTTGTTGCTTCTCTTTGGCTGATTGATTAGCATCCCTTCTTACATTCCTAATTGATACTCTTGAATTTTCAGCCTCTGCCTTAGCTTGTTTAATATAATCTTGTCTAGTTTCCTCAGTTAAGGCCGGCATAGTTAATCTTATAAGATCAGAACTAGTACTTGGGTTCAAGCCAAGATCTGAGCTCAATATTGCCTTCTCAATTTCTGGTATTAAATTCTTATCCCATGGAGATATGACCAATGATCTGCCTTCTTCAACACTTATGTTTGAAGTCTGATTAATTGGAGTCATATTTCCATAGTAATCTACTTTTATGTCATCTAAAATTGCAGGATTTGCTCTTCCAGTTCGAATCTTATTAAAAGCATTTTTTAAAGCAGATATCGACTTATCCATTTTATCTGAAACTTCATTTATTAAAATTTGCATATTAACTTATAAGTGTACCTATTTTTTCACCACAAATAATCTCTTTTAGAGCATCGCTTTTACTTACGTTAAAAACATTAATAGGTAATTTATGATCTCTAGCAAGTGTTAGTGCGGTTGCATCCATAACTTTAAGGTTTTTTGAAATAGCTTCATCAAATGTTAAAGAATCAAAGAATTTTGCATCTTTATTCGTTTCTGGATCTGAGTCAAAAACCCCATCTACTCTTGTTGCCTTTAACATTAAATTAGACTGTGTTTCAATTGCCCTTAAGCAGCCTGCGGTATCTGTTGTAAAAAAAGGATTTCCTGTTCCTGCTGTAAAAATAACAACGTATCCATCGCTTAAAAGTTGAATAGCCAATCTTCTATCATAATGCTCAACGATTCCTGACATTGATATTGCAGACATTACTCTTGTTTTGATTCCAGCTCTTTCAAGAGCATCTCTTAAAGCTATACCATTCATTACAGTTGCTAACATTCCCATATGATCTCCTGCAACTCTATCCATTCCAGCTTTATTTAATTTTTCACCTCTAAAAAGATTACCGCCTCCAATTACTATGCCAATTTCTGCGCCAATGTTTACACATGACTCTACAGAAGCCGCCATATCATTCAGTATCATTGGGTCAATACCGTGATCGTCTTTTCCAGCAACTGATTCCCCGCTAAATTTAACAAGAACCCTTTTATGCTTTAATAGAGACATATTTTATTTTAATTGCTCAGCAACCTCTTCTGCAAAATCTTTGACTTCAATTTCAATACCTTCTCCCACTTTTAATCTAGAGAAAGATACAATATTAGATGAATTTTGAGATAAGTAATCACTCACAGTTATATCAGGATCCTTCACAAAACTTTGAGATAATAAAGAAACCTCAGATAGGAACCTTTTTATTTTACCCTCTACCATCTTATCCATAATTTCTTTTGGTTTTCCAGATTCATTCGCTTGATTCTGGTATATAGCTCTTTCCCTATCAAGAACATCTTTATCGATATCATCTTCTGATAGGCAAAGTGGATTAAAGGCTGAAACGTGCATTGCAATGTCTTTTGCTACAACTTCATCACCACCATTAATCGAAACAATTGATGCAAGTTTAGAATCAGAGTGAAGATAAAGCCCAATACTCATATCTTTTGAAAATTCAATTGTACTTATTCTTCTGAGTTGAATGTTTTCGCCAATGGTTTGAACAAGAGCTTTTCTTTCGTCTTCAAGCTCTGATTCATTTAAAGTTGAAATATCTTTTACCTTATTTTGTGAAATATATTCTTTAACTTTATCTGCAAATCCTAAAAAATTTGCATCTTTTGCTGCAAAATCTGTTTCAGAATTAATTTCAACCATGGTTGCATAATCATCACATACTGAAGAAACAAGAATACCATCTGCTGCTACACGAGATGACTTCTTTTCTGCTTTTAGTGCACTGTTAGATCTTAATAAATCTAATGCTTTTTCAATATCACCGTCACAATCAACAAGTGCTTTTTTGCAGTCCATCATTGCAACACCTGTCATTTCTCTTAATTCTTTTACTTGTGTGGCCTTAATTTCCATCATTAATCTTCCTCTTTTTTTTCTTCAACAACTTCTTCTTCTACTTCAGGAGAGGTCTCTTCAGCCTTTTCAGAATCTTTTACATCTTCTTCTTCATCTAAGTTTTTTAATTCTTCAGTCTCAACTGTATTAGCAGATTCTTTAATTTCTGAATCCTTGTTTGTATTAGAGGTTTCTTCTTTATCCTCTTTTTTTACAGTTTGTATTACTGGAGAGTCAGATTTTGGAGCAAAACCTTTAGAAGATTCAATACCGCTTGAACATGCATCAGCAATAACTTTGGTAATTAATCTTATGGATCTTATTGCATCATCATTGCCAGGAATAACAGTATCGATTCCATCAGGATCTGAATTAGTATCAACTAATGCGATTACAGGGATTCCCATCTTCTTAGCTTCTAAAACTGCTATTTTTTCGTACTTTACATCAATAACAAAAATTGCATCTGGCAATCCTTTCATATCTTTAATTCCACCAACACTTGCTTGCAATTTTGCATACTCTTTTTGAATTTCAACTGCCTCTTTTTTTATAAGCTTTTCAATTCTTCCTGAAGAAATCATTTCCTCAATATCAATTAGTCTTCTTATAGAACCTCTTATTGTTTTCCAATTTGTTAATGTTCCTCCAAGCCATCTTTTGTCCACATATGGCAAACCTATTTGTGATGCTTCTTCTTTGATTGTTTTGCTTGCAGATCTTTTAGTTCCAACAAACAATATTTTATTGCCTCTTGAACAGATATCCTCAACTTTTGAGGCTGCTGCACTCAGATGTTCTTGTGTTAGCTCTAAATTAATAATGCTAATTTGTTTTCTTGTATCAAAGATATATTCATCCATCTTTGGATTCCAGAATCTTTGTTGATGACCGAAATGAACGCCAGCTTGAAGCAGGTCTTTTATTGATACTATGCTCAATTTTTTCTCCTTAGGGGTTATTCTCCAATTCCTAGTAAAGCTGACTTATATAAGCACCCCAACTTCACAAAAACAGAATCTTCGTGTTAAAAGTTTTTGTATTCTATAGAAAAAATGACTCTTTTTAAAGATTTAGATCAATTTAATATATCTTTAAATTTGTATATGTTTGGCTCTAGTCCGCCAACAATTTTAGATGAAAGTAATGCTCCGTAGGCAAATACATCTCTTGATAATGCTTCATGCATAAAATAGCTAGATCCATTCTTATTATAAAAAGTAATTTTATGAATTCCAAAAACATCTTCAACTCTATGAGAATTTACTTCTATATTTTTTATATTCTGATTTTCATCCTCTAGTTTTATTAAATCTATTAACTCAACTGCGGTTCCTGAAGGCTTATCTATTTTTTGGACATGATGCGTTTCATCTATAATGCAATGCATTTTT
The DNA here is from genome assembly GCA_902520725.1 of uncultured SAR86 cluster bacterium. Taxonomy (GTDB): domain Bacteria; phylum Pseudomonadota; class Gammaproteobacteria; order Magnimaribacterales; family D2472; genus SAR86A. The sequence goes on from CABYPB010000004.1 coordinate 46,800, forward strand.
TCCTCTAATTGGTTTAAAAATTTTGTGATAGATTCTTTAAGATTATTGATACCAGTACTCATATTTGCTGCTAACAAAATAGGTATTTCTTTGGATGCTTTTTTTATGATATTTAAATGGTCTTCACTAATTCCAGTTGTGCCAATTATTAAGGGTTTTTTATTATCAACACATTCATCAAGTATTTGCAAAGTTGAAATTGGGTTTGAAAAATCAATAACAACATCAGAATTTAAAAGATTATCTTTTGCAAACTCATTATTATCTTCAATAATTTTAAGTACTGCTTGTCCCATTTTGCCTGAAGCACCATTTACGTATATTTTATGCATTAATCTTTAATCTTTGATATAGCATCTAGAAATGTTTCAGTACCTGGATAATTTTTAGATTGATTTAATGAACTTGTAAAGTCGTTAAGAAGCTTTGACTGTTTTTTATCAAGGTTTGAAGGAGTTTCTACAATAACCCTGCACAAAATATCTCCTCTTCTTCGATCTCTAACAATTGATGCACCCTTGCCTTTAATTCTAAAAACTTTTCCAGTTTGAGTATTAGGAGGTATTTTTAAAGATATATTATTCTCAAGTGTTGGTATTTTAATAGAGCCTCCCACTACTGAAATTTCAAATGGTACAGGAGTTTCAATGTATAAATTTCTTCCATCTCTTTCAAATAAAGGGTTTTCACTTACTCTGATAGCTACGTATAAATCACCAGATTGACCCCCTTTCATCCACTCACCTTCTCCAGATAACCTTACCTTGTCACCATTATCGACGCCTGCAGGAATGTTAACTGAGAGAGTTTTGTTTTCTTTTATAGCTCCAATACCTCCACATGTTCTGCATTTATCTTTGATAACTTGTCCAGTCCCAGAGCATACAGAGCAAGTTTGTTGAACTGAAAAAAAACCTTGTTGCATTCTAACCTGACCCGTCCCATTACAATTTGAACATGTAACAGGACTTGTACCTTTTGCTGCACCAGTTCCATTACAATCGTGACAAACTTTATGAGAAGGGATTTTAATTTTTTTTTGAATTCCTAAGACTGCGTCTTTTAAAGATAATTCTAAGTTATATTGAAGATCTGAGCCTCTTCTTTGCCTTCTAGATTGGGAGCGTGTTCCAAAAACATCACCAAATATATCTCCAAATATATCATTGATATTTACATCATTATAACTTTGGCCTCCTCCCATTCCCTCAACACCTGAATGTCCGAATTGATCATAAGCAGACTTTTTTTGAGAGTCTGAAAGAATGTCATAAGCCTCAGCAGCTTCTTTAAATTTTTCTGCTGCTTCTGGATTATCGGGATTTCTATCTGGATGATATTTCATTGCTTTCTTTTTGAAAGCTTTTTTTAATTCACCAGCTGAGGCATCTCGAGAGACTTCAAGAGTTTCATAGTAGTCTCTCTTCGACATAGTCTAATCTACTTTTCTTCTTCTTTTACTTCTTCAAATTCAGCATCGACGGTATTGTCTGAGGATTCTTCATTTTCAGGATTAGTTTCTGCTTGTCCTTCTGGTGCTTCTTGCTTATAAAGCTTTTGAGTCAGCGGAGTTAAAACATCATTTAAGCTTTTTGTCGATGATTCAATCACTTCAATATTCTCTGACTTAATAGCCTCCTCTAAGGACACAACAGCATCTTCAACTTGTTTTTTTTCATCCTCAGATAGTTTATCTTCAGATTCTTGAATAGTTTTTCTAGTTGCATGAACTAGCATGTCAGCATTATTTTTTGTTTTAACTAGCTCCTCGAATTTTTTATCATCTTCAGCATTTGCTTCTGCGTCTTTGACCATTTTTTCGATATCTTCGTCAGACAAGCCACTAGAAGCTTTTATAACAATGGATTGTTCTTTACCTGTATTTTTGTCTTTTGCAGAAACATTAAGGATTCCGTTTGCATCCAGATCAAACGAGACTTCTATTTGAGGCATTCCTCTAGCTGCTGGTGGTATGTCAGTTAAGTTAAATTGTCCAAGCGACTTATTTTGAGCAGCCTGTGTTCTTTCACCTTGAATGACGTGAACTGTAACAGCTGTTTGATTATCTTCTGCTGTTGAAAATACTTGAGATTTTTGAGTTGGAATCGTTGTATTTTTTTCGATCAATGGAGTTGATACTCCTCCAAGAGTTTCAATGCCCAGGGTTAGTGGTGTTACGTCTAACAATAATACATCTGTTGTGTCGCCAGATAGAACAGACCCTTGTATTGCAGCTCCAACAGCAACAGCTTCATCTGGATTTAGATCTTTTCTTGGATCTTTACCGAAAAACTCAGACACTTTCTTTTGGACAAGAGGCATCCTAGTTTGTCCGCCAACTAAAAGTATTTCATTAATTTCGTTTTTCTCTAATTTTGCATCTTTTAAAGCTAATTTAAGTGGTTCTAGACTTTTATCAACTAAATCTTCAACAAGTGATTCAAGTTTTGCTCTTGTTATCTTATGTACAAAATGTTTTGGTCCAGAACTATCCGCAGTGATATATGGAAGATTGACTTCTGTTTGTTCAGAAGAAGATAATTCAATTTTAGCTTTTTCAGCAGCTTCTTTTAACCTTTGAAGTGCTAGTGGATCACTTTTTAAGTCGAAGCCTGACTCTTCTTTAAATTTATCAACAAAATAATCTATTAATCTTAGGTCAAAGTCTTCTCCACCTAGGAATGTATCTCCGTTGGTAGATAGAACTTCAAATTGATGCTCACCATCCACATCTGAAATTTCGATAATAGATATATCAAAAGTACCTCCGCCCAGATCATACACAGCAACAGTAGAATCTCCCTTGCTTTTATCTAGACCATAAGCGAGTGCAGCTGCAGTAGGCTCATTTATTATTCTTTTAACATCAAGGCCTGCAATCTTTCCGGCATCTTTTGTAGCTTGTCTTTGTGAATCATTGAAATAAGCAGGGACAGTAATAACTGCTTCTTTCACCTCATGACCTAAATAATCTTCAGCAGTTTTTTTCATTTTCTTAAGAATTTCAGCTGCTACTTGAGGGGGTGCAAGTTTTTTATTTGAAGCTTCTACCCATGCATCTCCATTATCAGCTTTAATGATTTTGTATGGGACCATGTCAGCATCCTTGCTAACAACTTCATCATCAAATGTTCTTCCAATTAGCCTTTTGATAGCATATAAAGTATTTTCAGGATTTGTAACAGCCTGCCTTTTAGCTGGTAATCCCACTAAAACTTCATCGGTTTCAGTATATGCAATAACAGATGGAGTAGTTCTTCCACCCTCTGCATTTTCAATAACTTTTTGTTGTTGGCCTTCAACAACAGCAACGCAGCTGTTTGTTGTCCCTAAATCAATCCCTATTATTTTTGACATATTTTTTTTCCTCTAATTTTTTATTACTGTTACTCTAGCTGGTCTTAAGACTCTAGAGTGAAGCTCCCATCCTCTTTGGAATATATTTCCGACAAAACCATCTTTTTTGGATTTATCTTTTTCCATTGAAACAGCTTCATGTTTTTCTGGATTAAATTGTTCATTATCCGGATAGATGGGTACCATTCCGAATTTATCAAGTGTGGATTCAAAAGATTTTAAAGTTAATTCAATTCCTTCCTGGTCCTCTTTTGTAGCATCTTTTGATAAATTAGTTAATGCACTTTCTAAATTATCAATTATTGGTAATAGTTCAGATAGTAATTTTTCAACACCGTATTTATGGGCTTTTTCTACTTCATTAAGTGTTCTTTTGAGAGCATTATCAAGATCTGCATTGGACCTTAAGAGCTGTTTTTCAAGCTCTTCATGTTTATCAAACAGTTCTTCATAAGACGGAGTTTCGTTTGACTCTGATGCAGATGAATCCTCAGATTTATTGTCTTCATTTGAATCTTTTTCAACAATATTTTCATCAATTTCATCAACAACTGATTTATCTTTTTTATTCATAATTAAACCCCATTACAGAGCTTATATTGGGATTTATAACGTCAGTTCAAGGGTAGAACTAGATAATTATTTATTTCTTCCTGACGTGCAAAACAAGGTTATGATCAACTAATTGATAGCCTGATTCATCAGCTATCTTATTTAATCTATCCATGAGCTCAACATCTTTAAATTCGAGAACTTTTCCTGTTTCTACATCGACCATATGCTCATGTTGTTCTTCTATGACTTCATATACCGCATGACTACCTTCAAAATGGTGTTTTTTAACCATTCCTGCAGATTCAAATTGTGTTAAAACTCTATATACAGATGCTAAGCCAATATTCTCACCTTTATTTAGAAGCTCTTTATAAATATCCTCAGCGCTAAAATGCGCTTCTTCTTGTATAGCTGTAGATTCAAGAATTTCCATAATTTTAATTCTTGGTAGGGTCGCTTTTAAACCAGCCTTTTTTAGTTCTGTGTTCTGTTTATTCATATGGTATATAGTACATGTTTTTAATTATGATGCTAATGCTTGGCGACATAAAATTTGTAACAAAGTATAATAGATTTATATATGAAAAATAATAACAAGTTGATTCAATTTAAATCATTTATTTCAATTCTTGTTTTAATGATTTTTGTTTCATGCACCTCACTATCACCATATAAAGTTCCTGTTCTTCAGGGAAACATTTTTGAAGAAGAGGATATTGAAAAATTATCAGAAGGTTTAACTAAAGATCAGGTGCAGTTCATTTTTGGAACGGCTCTTGTTAAAGACCCTTTCCATCCAAATAGATGGGATTACTACTATTCAATCAAAGTGGGCACTGAGTTACTTAACGAAAGCAAGCTATCAATTTCATTTAATGATGATCAGCTTGTAGACAGCTGGATAATTGAAAAGGTAGAAGATTCAAACTAACTTTCTGTAAAAGTTTCAAGCCTCTTTATGAATGCTTCCATAGCAGCTTCAATAAACACATTAATAACTCGATCTGGCAATAAGTTATCCAATAGAAACGGAAGTTTAAATTCTGCGTCAAATCTGATTTCAGTGAGGTCTTTTTCTTTGCTCATTAAAGTCCACTCTCCATCAAAATATTCAAAAGGTCCTTCTATTTGTTGAATCTTAATAGAGTTATCTTCTAAAATATTTTTTGATTTAATAGAATAACTTCTTAGCATAAAATCAAATTTAAGTTCTCCAATTTCAAATTCATTATTTTTTTCAATTAGATCAGCACTTATGCATCCAGGTATAAAATTTACATAGTTTTTAAAGTTTGTTATTTCTTTATATGCAAAATTTTTTTCTACTTTTATAAATCTTGTAAGTGTGAAATTTCTTTTCACTTTTTTATAGAACTTGGGATATAAATATTAATGCGACGCTTGCTGGTGCAATAAATTTAATAAAAAATCTCCATAACTTATATATAACAGGATTTACATATCCAACTTCATTGATAATCAAATCTTTTTTTACAAACCAGCCAACAAAAATTGCAATCATCATTCCACCTAATGGAAGGAGTATCTGGTTAGCTATAAAATCCATTGAATCTAAAAAGTTTCTACCAGGTGTCAAATTAAAGTCTGATAAAACATTGAAACTCAATGCGGTTCCTAATCCAAGTGACCATGCAAAAAATGAAATTGCGAAAGCAGAACTCTTTCTAGATAAGTAGCCTTCTTCTGATAAGTAGGCAACACCTGGTTCTAATAAAGAAATTGAAGAACTTAAGGCGGCGATAGACAGAAGAACAAAAAAGATAGGTCCAATTAATTGGCCAAACTGCATTTGATTAAAGGCCGATAACATTGAAACAAAAACCAAACCTGGTCCACTATTTGGCTCCAAATTAAAGGCAAATATTATTGGAAATATTGCTAACCCTGCAAGCATTGCAACAAGTGTATCTAAAGACGCGACAGTAAATGAAGTAGGAACTACTTTTTGATCTTTTGGCATATACGCGCCGTATGCCATTATAGAACCCATTCCAAGACTTAAACTAAAGAACGCTTGGCCCATAGCACTTAAAAATGTTTCTGAGGTTACATTTGAAAAATCAGGAGCAAATAAAAAATTTAATGCCTTAGTAAAAGCTCCATTAAACATTGCATATGTAACCATAAATATTAGAAGAAATCCTAACATTGGCATCAAGATTTTTACCATTCGGCCAATACCATTTTTAACACCAGCAGATACAATTAAAAAAGTAAGCAGCATAAAAACTGTATGCCAAAATATTAGATTTAATGGTGACTCAATGACAGCTCCAAATTGTTGTGAGGAACTAAGAATTTCACTTGAGGTTGCTGAAATAAAGATGTAATTTAAACAGATGCCAGCAATGACGCTATAAAAAGATAAAATTAAAATTCCGGCTGTAATACCACTCCATCCGACGAGCTTCCATAAATGTGTGCTATTTGAATCTAAAGCAGTTTTTTTCATAGCATTAATTGGACTATTACCTGCTCTTCTGCCAATTATTATTTCACTTATCATGATTGGAACTCCAATAATGACGATGCAAAGCAAATATATTAGAACAAAAGCTCCACCGCCATTAGTGCCTGCTTTATATGGAAAACCCCATATATTGCCTAATCCTACAGCCGAACCTGTGGCTGCAAGAATAAAAGTCCATTTTCCAATCCAAGCGCCATGAGATTTAAGTTGTTTTTCCATTGTGTTTATAAGTATGGGTTACTATAGGGATTAATCCAATAACCTATTGATATTAAAAAAGATATGCATACAAGTAAAGTTAGAAGTTTTCTAAATTTTTGATAATCAATGTCTTTTTTTTCAAAATCTTCTGTTGATTTTTCAAAAATATAAAAGCAATAAAAACTAATTATAGATAATGATAGAGAAACTAAAATCATTTTGAAGTAAGTTAGCAAAAGTATTGAACATCCCAACAAGCTAAATCCTATACCAATAGATAAATTCAACTTTTGATTTTTTTGATTATCTCTCCAGCCCCAGGCAAATCCTCCTAAAAAGGTAATAATTATTGCGCCATATGCTAATTGGAAGACAATAAAAGTTTTACTAATCTCTCCTCCAATTATCCAAGGTAAAAGTGAAAAAGTTGCAAAAGGTAGAAATCCTATGTAACCGTATGTTGATTTGATATTAGTTATATTCAATTTTATGTTCTAAAAATATTGCACTTAGTTTGTCAAAATACATAATAAAGCATGTCTAAAGATAAACCTGCATTAATTGTAAAGAATAAATCAGCTTCACGAAACTATGTTTTGGGCGATTCTTTTCAAGCAGGAATTGTTTTAGAAGGCTGGGAAGTAAAATCACTTAGAAATGGAAAAATAGATGTAAAAAATAGCTATGTTACATTTAAGAACGATGAGGCCTGGTTACTTGGAGTAAAAATTGATCCTCCCAGATCTCTGAAAGATTTTGATATAGATCCTTTGAGAACAAGAAAATTACTTTTAAAAAAAAGGGAGATATCAGAACTGCAGAAATTAAAAAATGAAAAAAGTTTAACAATAATTATGACTTCAATGTATTGGAAAGAGAATTACATTAAGTGTGATATAGCTACGGGAAAAGGAAAAAAAATGCGTGATCAGAGACAGGATATCAAAAAAAGGGATTGGGAAAGAGATCAAGGAAGAATTCTAAAGAATGCGAAATACAACGCCAACCCTTCAAAAAAAATTAAGTAATGCTGTATAATTCACCTCCTTGTGATGGGGGCGAATAGGGTTCGACGTTTCTACTGGACTCCAAAGCGCATGCCAAGATTGTGGTAATTCTTGTAAAACATACTACAAAAAATTTAGTTGCAAATAACGACAACTACGCTTTAGCAGCTTAATGCTAACCGATGCCAGAATTGACTATGGTTTAAAGCATCGGCAAATTACATAGTCTAGCCAAGCTGTGTTGCTTGGACACAGTTTGGTTAAATTAATCAAGCTCGCTTTTCCACCCTGCTCCTCGGGTCGTAAAAGTTAAAAAGCCAATTGGGTGAGCTAAGCATGTAGAAGTTAGGCTGAAGGATTAGCGGACGCGGGTTCAATTCCCGCCGCCTCCACCATTTTTTGTATTATCAATTGATGATAGTTACAAAAAATATGTATATAATTCAAACTGAATTCAGAATATTAACTTTAAAAATAGCCTAGGGGGCTTTTATGAAACTTATTACGAAAATAATGTCTATTTCATTTTTGTTGTTCATTGCTTTTGATATAAATTCACAAGAAGATGAATCTAATATTTCAAGTAGTGTTTTAATTGAAGAAGTTGTAGTTACTGCAAGAAAAAAAGAAGAATCGGCTCAAAGCGTGCCTGTTGCTCTTACAGCTTTAAATCAAGAACAATTAGAAATCCTTAAATTTAGAGACTTTAATGATTTATCTGTAGGAATACCAAATGTTGCTATGGATGATATTGGTACAACAAAAGGTACTCAGAATTTTAGTATCAGAGGAATTGGTATTAATTCATCGATTGCGTCTGTTGAACCTGCTGTTGCAATTGTGGTTGATGGTGTATACATGGGCGTTAGTGCTGGAATGGTCTTTGATATGTTTGACTTAGAAAGTATTGAAGTTTTAAGAGGTCCTCAAGGAACATTATTTGGTAAAAATTCAACGGGTGGTGCGATTCTTGTAAATACTGCTCTTCCAGGTGATGAAATAAAGCAAAAAGCAAGAGTTGCTTTTGAAGGAGGAGGCCCAGGTGGTAACAACTCTATTGTTCAATATAGTTATTCAGGACCTATCAGCGATACTTTGAAGGCAAAAATTAGTCTTCATAGAAGCGATGACGAAGGTTACTTTAAAAATTCATTTGATGGATCAGATCATGGCCAGTTTGAACAAAATACAGTCAGGCTAGCTTTTGTATATGAACCAAGTGATAAATTCGATATGACATTGAGAATAGAAAACAGTGATCAAGATGGAAGTGGTCCAGCTGCACAGTGTCATTTAGGAGCAAATGGGACTGGATGTCAGGCTGATGACGGAGCTGCAGTGCCAGCACCAAACAGCACCTTTGACAGAAATTCTCTAGACTTCAGTAATGACAATGCAGGTTATCAAATTTCTGAAACAGATTTTGTAACTGCAACATTAAACTGGCATGTAGAGAATGGAACGTGGACTAATGTTTTCGGCAAAAGAGAATATTCTCTAGAGGTTGACCTTGATGTTGATGCAAGATCAATTAGTTTCTTTGACGCGCCAGGATCTTCGTCAATGGAGCAAGTTAGTAATGAATTAAGATACTCTGGTTCATTAACAGATAATCTAGATATCACTGCTGGTCTATTTATGTTCGATGCTGATGTAATGGTTTGGGACAATAGAGCATTAAGAGGTGCTCTTTATGCAGCTGCTGGTTTACCTGGCGTATTTTTATGGCAATCTGGTGGTGGTCTTCATAATGTTGAACAAACAGCTCTTTTTACGACATTGGATTATGCAGTCAATGATAATCTTTCTGTAAACATAGGTGTTAGATTAACTGATGAAGAGAAAGAAATCCATTTAGCTTCAATTAACAGAAATGTTGCAGTTGGTCCTACTCCACCATGCAGCGTACCAGCTGGAACATGTACATTTGATTATGTCGATAATGATGCTTGGAAAACAACATCTCCAAAAATTGGTTTTACATATAACGCTGGTGAAAGCTCAATGATGTATGGTTATTGGACAAGAGTTTTTAAATCTGGTGGTTATAACTTAAGAAATAGTGTTGATTTAGCAACTTTTCCAGATGCATCACCTAAAGCAGATGACGAAATAGTTGAAACTCTTGAGTTTGGTATGAAAACAGACTTTGAAAAAGGTAGGCTAAACTGGGCTTTATTCAATACTATGGTAGATGATTCTCAAAGAATGACTAATATTCAAGATCCAGTCAGTGGTGTTGCTCAGGTAGTTAAGAATGCTGGTGATATCGCTTACAGAGGCTTTGAAGTGGATGGAGTTTATTTAATTTCAGATGTTGTAACCATGGTTGCATCAGTGGGATATGTTCATTCAAAATATGAAAACTTAATTTCTGACTTGAATGGTGATTTTATAATAAATGCATTGGATTATGCTCTTGAAATTCCTAGAGCAGCTCCTCTTACATATAGCATTGGTTTTAATGTCGATGGAAATATAGGTTCTTGGCAGTCAATATCAAGATTTAGTTTTTATCACAGAGATAAGTCTTTCTACAATGAAAACAATCAAGGATATATAAATGAACAGGATATTTTAAATCTTGGATATGACGTCTATTCACCTGATGGAAAAATCAATATTGGAATATATGCTAAAAATCTTAAGAATGAGGTTAAACATGGTGGTGACACTAATTTAAGCTTTGGTGGTACTTTTGCACCATTGGCAAAAGGCAAAATTGTTGGAGCTGAAGTAGTTTATAAATTCTAAATATCTATTCAAAACGGCAGCTATCAACTTAGTTGCCGTTTTTTTTTATAAAAACAATAGACATAAGCTGATTAGCTAATTAAACTAGCGGACTAAATTTAAATTAATATGGCTAATTCAAAACAAGCAATTAAACGAGCAAGGCAAAATGCTGATAAGTATAAACTTCGTCACGCTCAAAGATCAGTAGTAAGAACGGCTGTTAAAGCTGTTAGAGCTGACATTGAATCTAATGATAAAAATAAAGCTAGCGAATCATTCAAAAAGGCGCAAAAGATTCTTGATGCGGCGGCTTCAAAAAATGTAATCCATAAAAATGCAGCTGCAAGAACTAAAAGCAGGCTCTCAAAAGCTGTTAAAGCTTTAAACTAGATTTACTTCTAATTACCTCGGTTTCAAGTTTCTTCAATAATTCAGAAGTCCCCTCCCCAGTTGCAGCTGAGATAAAGAAAATTTCTTCTGATGACATATTTAATTCTTTTTCTAACTCAGTCTTAATTTGCGAAAGATCTTCATCATTAATTAAATCTATCTTGTTGCATATAATCCATGATATTTTTTGTGTTAAATCATCTTTAAATGAATCTAATTCATTTTTTAATAATTGAACCTGCCTAACAGGCTTGATATTTTCAGTAGAAAATAAATCAGCAAATATTAATAATAAGCCTGTTCTAGAAATATGTTTTAAAAACTTTATTCCTAAACCTGCTCCATCAGATGCTCCTTCTATTAATCCTGGAATATCTGCAATAACAAAACTAGAGTCATTACCTTTAATAGTCCCAAGATGAGGTCTCAAGGTTGTGAATGGATAATCTCCTATTTTTGGCTTTGCTGAGGAAACCTTATTTAGAAAAGTGGACTTTCCTGCATTAGGGAAGCCTACGAGGCCAACATCTGCAAGGGATTTTAGCTCAAGTCTTACCGACCTAGTCTCACCTTTAAAGCCTGGTGTACATTTTCTAGGAGCTTGATTGGTGCTTGATTTAAATTTAGCATTTCCTAATCCACCATCACCGCCTCTAGCGATAAGATAAATACCCAATTTATCAGTACAGTCTATAAGTTCTTCGTCAGTATTATGATCATATATTACTGTTCCAAGTGGAACGTCTATAATTAGATCTTCACCTGCAGGCCCAAATTTATTTTTTCCATCTCCTCGCTGACCATTTTTTGCATTGAATATCTTTTTATTTTGGAAATCAATAAGAGTGTTAAGATTTAAATTTACCTTGAAATATATATCTCCGCCCTTGCCTCCGTCACCTCCATCAGGTCCACCAAAAGGTATATATTTTTCTCTTCGAAAACTAGATGCTCCAGAGCCACCATCTCCTGCCTTGATTTCGAGATAGGCCTCGTCAATGAAATTCATTTTAAGTTGTTATTGAGGAATAACGTTTGCTGTTTTTCTTTTTTTAGGGCCTTTGTATGAAAAATGAACCATGCCGGATGCTTTAGCAAAAAGAGTATCATCTTTTCCGATACCAACATTAAGACCAGGATGAGTGTTGGTTCCTCTTTGACGAATAAGAATCTCTCCTGCTTTGACTATTTGGCCTCCAAAGCGTTTTACACCAAGTCTTTTGGAGTTGGAATCTCTACCGTTCTTACTTGAACCACCTGCTTTCTTATGTGCCATTATTTACTCTCTAATTTTATATTCTTGATCTCAACCTGAGAATGTTTTGCTCTATGTCCAGATTTTCTCATACTATGCTTCCTTCTTCTAAAACGCAATATGGTAATTTTTTCTGATTTAACAGTATCTTTTATCTCTGCTGTCACTTTAACATTAGAAAGATAAGGCTGTCCCACCTCAACATTTTCACCGTCAACATACAATAAAACATTATCAAAAGTAATTTTTTTACCAACTTCTTCCTTTAGAAGATCTACTGACAAAATCATACCCTTTTCTACTTTATGTTGTTTGCCACCTGTTTCTATAACTGCATACATAATATAATCCTTAAAAGCTCGCAAAATATACGCTTTAATGAAGAATTTATCAATACTTAGGTTACATTTTGATTAATTAAATACAACCATATGAATATAAACAAAAAAATTTCAAATGATTTAAAACTTGTTGAAAAACTCATTAAGAAAGATATAAGTAAAGAGAAAACAATATCTGGACTTTATAAATATATTTTTAAGTCAAACGGCAAGAAAATTAGGGCAAGACTTAACCTTATAGCGTCATCAAAGAATCTAAATAAAAATAGAATTAAGTTAGCATCTGTTATTGAATTATTACATACAGCAACATTGATTCATGATGATGTTGTCGATGATTCTGCTGTACGAAGAGGTACTAAATCTGTTAATAAATTATGGACCAATTCTCATGGTGTCTTAATTGGTGATTATATCTACTCAAAAGCTTTTATGTATATGGTCGATATAGGTAACAAAAAAATACTTGAGGAGCTTGCTATTGCAACTAATGATATTTCTCAGGGTGAGTTAATACAATTAGATGCTATTCGAAATTTAAATATTACGCTTCAAAAGTTAAAAAAAATTAGTTATTACAAAACTGGAAGGCTTTTTGAAGCAGCTGCTAAAACAGGCGCAATAAATTCAAATGAAAATCAAGCATTCATATTTAATATAAGTGAGTGTGCAAAATATCTTGGCATATTGTTCCAAATTAAAGATGACTTGCTTGATTACTCTGATAATAAAAAAATAGGTAAGCCTGTTTTTCAAGATATAAAAGAAGGTAAAGTTACGTATCCATTCTTTTATGCCTATCAAAAAGCCAATGGTAAAGAAAAAAAGATTTTAAAAGAGCTTCTTTATTCTTCAAAAAAAATTAGAAGAAAGGATTTAGAGCTTATTGAAAGTTTGAGTGGAATAAAAAAAACTGAACAATTAGCAAATCATTATCATAAAAAAACTATTGAATGTGCAAAAAAAATAAAGAACCTAGATATCAGAGAAGAAATGATAGAATTATCTAATAATGCTCTTAATAGGGAAAAATGACTTTTAATCAAAAAAATCATTATAAAAAAAATGAGCTTGTTGCATGTTCAAATGGTGAGCTATTCACAAAAGATGGTGATGGAAGACTGCCATCAGATCAAATGCTAATGTTTGATGAAATTATTAACATAGATGATCATTCAGGTTCTCATAATAACGGTTCAATTGAAGCGATTCTTCATGTAAAACCTGATTTATGGTTTTTTGATTGTCATTTCAAGGAAGATCCTGTTATGCCGGGGTGTCTTGGCTTAGATGCAATGTGGCAGCTTTTGGGTTTTTATCTTTTATGGACTGGCTTACCTGGCATTGGAAGAGCGCTTGGTGCAGACAACATTAAATTCTTTGGTCAAGTTCTTCCTAGTGCAAAAATAGTTACATATAGATTAGATATTAAAAGAGTTATAAATAGAGGCGCTATAGTTGGTCTTGCTGATGGTGAGATGTATGTCGATGGTAAAAAGATCTATACTGCTGAAAAACTTAAAGTTGGATTATTTAAAGATCCAAGTAATTTTTGATGAAAAACGTAGTCATAACAGGTATTGGAATTAAGTCTTGCATTGGTAATAGTCATAATGAAGTTCTGACAAGTTTACAAAATGGAAAATCTGGAATTGTTTTTAATGAAACTTATTCTAAAATGGGTTTTAGAAGTTGCGTCTCGGGATCTGTCAATATCAACCTATCTGATTATATTGACAGAAAGTTATTAAGATTTATGGGGGAATCAGCTGGATATGCTTATTTAGCAACAAAAGATGCTTTGATTATGGCAGGTATTGATGAAGAAAAGCTGGATTCTCCAAGAATTGGTATTGTTGCAGGATCTGGTGGTGCCTCAACTAGGGTTATGGTGGCAAGTGGAGATATAGCAAGAGAAAAAGGACCGAAAAGAATTGGGCCTTATGGAGTAACAAAAAGTATGTCTAGCTCAATATCAGCTATTATTGCCACTGCACTAAAATTGAAGGGTATTAATTATTCTATATCCTCAGCATGCGCAACTAGCGCTCATTGTATAGGACATGCTGCTGACTTAATAAAAAGCGGTCAGCAAGATATAGTTATTGCTGGAGGAAGTGATGATGAGCATTGGAGTTCTTCTTGTCTTTTTGATGCAATGGGCGCTCTGTCATCAAACTATAATTCAACACCAATGACAGCATCGAGACCATATGACTCAAATAGGGATGGCTTTGTAATCTCTGGTGGTGCTGGGATGGTAATACTTGAAGAAGAGGAACACGCAAAAAAGAGAGGTGCTAAAATCTTGGCAAAATTGTCTGGATACTTTGCCAATTCAGACGGATACGATATGGTTGCGCCATCTGGTGAGGGAGCTTTAAGATGTATGGAGGGAGCAATCAAACAATCTAAAGTAAAAATAGATTATATAAACACTCATGGTACAAGTACGCCTGTTGGAGATGCTGCTGAGTTGAATGCCATCAAGCAACTATTTAATTCAGATGCTCCTATGATTAGCTCTACAAAGTCAATGACCGGTCATTCTCTGGGTGCTACAGGTGCCCATGAAGCAATATATTCAATCATAATGATTAATGAAAACTTTATAGCACCATCAATTAATATTGAATCATTGTGTGAAGAAGCAAAGGGTCTTGATGTTGTTACTGAGACAAAAGAAGCAACGATAGAGAATATACTAAGCAACTCTTTTGGTTTTGGTGGAACTAATGCAAGTCTAGTTATTAGTAGGTATTAATAAAGATTCAATAAAGCATCTTTGGTATACGGAATAACATCGTTAAGTCTACCCTCTTTCATTTTTACTACCCATTCATAGTCAGATAATAATGCTCTTCCAACTGCAATAAGATCGTATTTTTGTTTTTTAATGTCATCTAGAGCTTTATCGATGCTAGTTGGGGTAGCAGGCGCTGTCATATCAATAAAATCAGAATCTAGTCCAACACTTCCAACACCAATAGTTGGAATATTTGAAATTTTCTTTGTCCAGTATGCTAAATTTTCATCTGAGCCTTCAAATTCACTTTCCCAAAACCTTCTCATGCTTGAATGAAGAAAATCTAGCCCAGCTTCTACAGGTGGCATTAATATTTTTTTAAGATCATCTGGGGTTGAAGCAAGTTTTGCACTAAAATCATGCTGCTTCCATTGAGAAAATCTTAATCCAACAATGAATTGGTCATCTACGTTTTCTTTAACTGCTTTGATAATATCTGAAACAAATTGAGAACGTTTTTGAATTGAACCACCATACGAATCCTCACGAATATTTGTGCCGCCCCATAAAAAATTATCTATTAGGTATCCGTGAGCCCCATGAATTTCCACCCCATCAAATCCAAGTTCCTGGCATATTTTTGCATCTGATGCATATGCGTCAATTGTTTCTTTTATATCTTGTAAAGTCATTTCATGGGCAACTTTTTTGCCAGGTTTGACTAAACCAGAAGCTGTGTATCCAGGAACTTCAGGATTTGGTTGCATACCAAGCTTTCTAAAACCTCCACAATGCCAAAGCTGAGCTATTACAGCTCCATTATTATTTTTTATGCCATCAACTACTTTTTTCCAACCTTCTCTAGCTTTGTTAGTATCTAATCTTGGAACATTTGGGTAAGCGCTTGATGCAATATGGCTTACCTCAATTCCTTCAGTAATTATTAACCCCACTTCGGCCTTAGCACGCCTTGCATAATAAGAAATAACATCACTTGTTGGTATACCTCCAGGTGATTGATTCCTTGTCATTGGAGCCATTACAACCCTATTTCTTAAGATTAAGTTTTTTAATTTATATTCATCAAAAAGCATGGATATTTTCTAATCTTCATTATTAAATTGTGATTTTCTCCATGGAAAATCAGAGGGTAAGTCAGATGATATTTTATTTTTAAAATGTGCTTCTCTTTTCTCTAAAAAAGACATAACTCCCTCTTTAGCATCCTCAGAAGCTCCCCTTGAATCTATTAACTTGCTTTCTATGATATGAGAATTTTCTGGATTATTATCTGCAGATAATGACCATAGCATATGTCTTGTCATTGCTACTGAAACTGGTGCACTTGAATTACAAAATAAATCAGAAATTTCAATAGCTTTTGTTATAAGTTCGTTATCTTCAACTAAGTAGTTAACTAAGCCAATTCTTAGTGCTTCATTTGAATCAATAATTTTTCCTGAATAACATAATTCCAGTGCCATAGGTATGCCAACAATTTTTGGTAGAAACCAACTTGCGCATCCATCAGGGACAATGCCTCTTTTTGCAAAAACAAATCCAAATCTTGAGCTTTTGGCAGCAATTCTTGCATCAGTTGGGAGTTGCATAGTAGCACCTACTCCAATAGCATCTCCGTTACAGGCTGAAATAACTGGTTTGAGGGAATCATAAATCTTTAAATTTAATATTCCTCCAGCATCACGTCTAAAATCTGAAATATATTTTGCTTTTGTATCAAAACTTTTATCAAATGTTTTTTCTCCACCTGATAGATCTGCCCCTGCACAAAAAGCTTTTCCTGAACCTGTTAGAACGAGTGATTTAATATTGTCATCAGAATTTGTTAAATCAATAGCATCAAGCATATCCTCTAACATTTGCATATTAAACGCATTTAGTTTTTCAGGCCTGTTTAATTTAAGAATCGCTACTGAATTTACTTCTTCAAGAGAAATAGTTTCGTATTCTTTTAACAAAATTTATATTTAAAAAGGAATATCATCATCTGTTAAACCAGGTCCACTATCGTCTTCTGGAAATGGAGTGCTTGATGAGTCATTGGGCTGAGCTGGAGATTCTGAAGTATTTCTTGAGCCAAGCATAGTTAACTGATTTCCAAGCACTTCAGTGGTCCATCTATCTTTTCCCTCTTTATCTTGCCATTTACGAGTTTGTATTTTTCCTTCAATATAAACACTAGATCCTTTATCTAAATATTTCTCAGCTATCTCAGCTAAGTTTCCAAAAAATACTACTCTATGCCATTCAGTTTTGTCTCTATTTTCGCCGCTTTCTTTATCTTTCCATGATTCAGTTGTAGCAATAGATAAATTTGCTACAGCTGTTTGAGTTGCTGTGTACCTCATTTCCGGTTTTTGACCAAGATTGCCAACTAAAATTACTTTATTTACGCCTCTGCTCATAATTACCTCTTATAATATGTAGAAGTTTAACCTAATTTAATTTTTTCATCACGGAATTTTTATTTCATATGGATAGTATTTTTATAAAAGGAGCGAGAACACATAATTTAAAGAATGTGAGTCTCGAAATACCAAGAAACAAGATAGTAGTAATTACAGGATTGTCTGGGTCTGGTAAATCTTCTCTTGCATTTGATACTCTTTATGCTGAGGGACAAAGAAGATATGTAGAATCATTATCAACATATGCGAGAAGATTCTTGTCTATGATGGAGAAGCCGGATGTTGATCAAATCGAGGGACTATCTCCAGCTATTTCAATTGAACAGAAATCAACATCACATAATCCAAGATCCACTGTAGGTACTGTTACAGAAATATATGATTATCTTAGACTTCTATATTCAAGAATAGGTACTCCAGTATGTCCTGATCATAATGAAGAATTAAGAGCAAAAACTGTTTCTGAAATATGTGACGAAATCCTTAAGCTCAAGGAAGGTTCAAAAATTATGATAATGGCTCCTGTGGTGAGAGATAAGAAGGGCGAGCATCTAGCAATCTATGATGAGCTCAGAAAGAGCGGATATGTGAGAGTCAAGGTTAATGGTGTGGTTTATCCGATTGAAGAATTTCCAGATCTCGAAAAAAATAAAAAACATAATATCTCAGCTGTAATAGATAGATTAGTAATTAAATCTGGAAATGATATTAGATCAAGAATATCTGAATCTGTTGAGACGTCTCTTTTGCTATCTGATGGTTTGATTGAAATTGAAGATCTTGATTCAAATTCTTTGAGTTTATTTTCTTCAAGTTTTTCTTGCTCCCAGTGTGGATATTCAATACCTGAATTGGAGCCAAGAATGTTTTCCTTCAATAATCCTCATGGAGCCTGTCCTAAATGTGATGGACTTGGAGTTATTCAATTTTTTAACGAAAAACAGCTAATTCAAGATGAAGACGTTTCAATTGCTAATGGTGCTATAAAAGGATGGACAAGAAGAAATAGATTTTACTATTATCAATTAAGATGCCTTAGTAATCATTTTGATTTTACTTTAACAACAAAATGGAAAGACTATCCTCAAAAAATCAAAGACATAATTCTGTGGGGTACAAAAGAAAAAATTGATTTCTCTCACAGGTTTAGGAGTGGAAGTAGGATAATAAGAAAACATCGTTTTGAAGGAGTAATTCCATCTACAGAAAGAAGATTCAAAGAAACAGATTCAGAATATATTAGAAATGAGCTTGCAAAATTAATGTCTGAAAGCACATGTGATGAATGCGATGGCTCAAGACTTAATACGTATGCAAGAAATGTTTTTATTAACAATACTCAAATCCATAACATTACATCTATGAAAATAACCGACGCACTAAGTTTTATAAAAAAAATGAAACTTGAAGGTTCAAAAGAAAAAATTGCTGAAAAAATATTAAAAGAAATTAGAGATAGGCTTACCTTCTTAGAAGATGTGGGCTTAAGTTATCTTACACTTGATAGAAGTGCTGAGACATTATCAGGTGGAGAGGCTCAGAGAATAAGGCTAGCTAGTCAGATTGGTTCTGGGCTTGTGGGTGTTACGTATGTTCTTGATGAACCCTCTATTGGTCTTCATCAAAGAGATAATACGAAATTAATTAAAACTCTTAATAACTTAAAAGATCTAGGAAATACAGTTATTGTTGTTGAGCATGATGAAGAAGCAATAAGGTCTGCAGACCACATTATTGATATTGGTCCTGGTGCTGGAAAACATGGTGGAGAAATATGCGCTCAAGGAAATATAGACGCTATTTTAAAAAATAAAAACTCTATAACTGCTAAATTTTTATCAGGTAAAAGAAAAATCAAAGTGCCTAAAAAAAGAACAAAAGTAAAAGATAAAAATATAAATATTATTGCTGCTCATGAAAACAATCTAAAGAAAATATCTGCAAGCATTCCTGTTGGTCTTTTTACATGTATCACAGGTGTATCAGGATCTGGAAAATCAACATTAATTAATCAAACCCTTTTACCTATAAGCTCTTTCTTACTTAATAAATCAAAACTCACAAAAGAGATAAAATGTGAAAAAATTGAAGGATTGGATCATCTTGATAAAGTCATTAGTATTGATCAATCTCCTATTGGTAGAACTCCAAGATCAAATCCTGCAACCTATACAGGACTTTTTTCTCATATTAGAGATCTCTTATCTCAAACTATTGAAGCAAGATCGAGAGGTTACAAACCAGGAAGATTTAGTTTTAATGTTAAAGGTGGAAGATGTGAGGCCTGTCAAGGTGACGGAATGATTAAGGTTGAAATGCATTTCCTTGCTGATGTTTATGTGAAATGCGATGTTTGCAATGGGAAAAGATACAATGAACAGACTTTAGAAATTAAATATAAAGAAAAAAATATAAGTGACATTCTTGATATGACTGTCGAAGACGCTTTGACCTTCTTTGATGCCCATCCATCAATAAAAAAGAAATTGATCACACTAAACGATGTTGGTCTTGGATATATCACACTTGGTCAGTCGGCTCTTACATTGTCTGGTGGAGAAGCGCAAAGAATAAAGTTAGCTAAGGAGTTATCAAAAAGAAGCACTGGTAAAACACTTTTTATATTGGATGAGCCTACAACGGGTCTTCATTTTGCTGACATAGAGTTACTCTTAAAAGTTTTAGATAGGCTTAAGCAACAAGGCAATACAGTTGTTGTTATTGAACATAATCTTGATGTAATTAAAACAGCTGATTGGATTATAGATTTAGGTCCAGAAGGAGGATCAGATGGCGGCACAATTGTTGCTGAGGGCACCCCAGAGGATGTAGCTATGAACAAGGGCTCTTATACTGGAGAGTTTTTAAAAGAAGTTCTAAATTAGGCCGCTGACTCTTCTTCTTTTAATTCAGGCTCTAAGTCCTTTGAATCTTCAATAACTCTATCAACAAGTTCTATATATGCCATATCAGCCTTATCGCCAGGTCTGAATCCTGCTTTGATAATTCTTGTATAACCACCGTTCCTATCTTTAGCATTAACAGAAACTTCAGTGAAAAGTTTAGCAACTGCCGGATCGGATCTTAATTTACTAAAAGCATGTCTTCGATTAGCAACCGTATCAGTTTTACCGATAGTAATTAAAGGCTCAATAAATCTTCTTAACTCTTTAGCTTTAGGTAGTGTTGTTTTAATGATATCTCTCTCAATAAGAGCTATTGCAAGATTTTTGAACAATGCCTTCCTATGAGACGAATTTCTATTAAATTTTCTACCTGATTTCTTATGTCTCATTTTTTATCCTACTGGAGGCCAGTTTTCTACATTCATACCTAGTGAAAGATTTTTTGAAGCTAGAACATCTTTTATTTCATTTAAAGATTTCTTTCCTAAGTTGGGAGTTTTAAGTAAATCAAATTCAGATCTATGAATTAAATCACCAATAAGGAAAATACTCTCGGCCTTAAGACAATTCGTCGATCTTACTGTAAGTTCCAATTCTTCAATAGACCTTAATAAGATTGGATCAAAATCATTTTGATCTTTTTTAGCTTCTTGCTCAGCAATTGCATCTAAATCAACAAAAGCACTTAATTGTTGTTGTAGGATTGTTGCACAGTGTTCAATTGCCATTTTTGGATCAATAGTACCATCAGTTTCAAGCTCAACTACTAATTTATCTAGGTCAGTTCTTTTTCCTGATCTAGCATTATCAACTGTATACGAAACCCTTCTCACTGGACTATATGAGGCATCTACTTTTAGTGCTCCGACCACAATGTCTTCATCCTCTCTTAAATCAGCAGGCTCATAACCTCTTCCAGTTTTAACTGTAAGCGTCATCTTAAGATTAACTTTGTCAACAATAGTAGCTACATGAAAATCTTGGTTCACCAATTCAACGTTACCAGGAACATCAAAAGACGATGCCAATACATCACATGGCCCTGTAACATCCAGTGTTATCTCTGCAGAATCGCCTTCTATTAAATTAATCGGCATATCCTTAATGTTGAGTAATATATTAATTACATCCTCTCTTATTCCCTCTATAGTGCTATATTCGTGAGATATTCCATCAATTGATACATCTGTCACAGCAGCTCCAGGCATGGATGAAAGAAGAATTCTTCTTAAGGCATTACCTAGTGTATGTCCAAAACCTCTTTCTAAAGGCTCGAGTGTAACCTTTGATAAAGTTGGTGATACGTCGTCAACTTGAATTTCAGTTGGTACTAATAAGTCTATTACTGATGTTTGCATAATTTTCTCCGCCTTTGTTAAATTATTTTGAGTAAAGCTCTATGATGAGATTTTCGTTAATTTCTGTACTTAAGTCTGTTCTATCCGGTACAGATTTAAATACGCCTTTTAAATTTTCACTATCAACTTCCAACCAATCACATTCCTCTCTAGATTCTGCAATTTTTAAAGCTGCGGCAATTCTTAAGTGCCCTTTTTTTGATTCTCTAACCTCTATTTCGTCACCTGGTTGAACTTGATAGGAAGGAATATTTACAGTTTTATTATTTACCATAAAAGCTTTGTGGGAAACCATTTGTCTTGCTTCAGCTCTAGTAGAACCAAAACCCATTCTATAAACTACGTTATCAAGTCTTTTTTCAAGTAATGAAAGTAAGTTCTCACCAGTATTTCCTTTTAATGAAGCAGCTTTCTTATAGTAATTTCTAAATTGTTTTTCTAATACTCCATACATTCTTCTTACTTTTTGTTTTTCTCTAAGCTGCAAACCATAATCAGATAATCTTCCTCTTCTAGCTCCGTGGACTCCAGGAACTGTATCCATATTACATTTAGATTCTATCGCTCTTACTCCACTTTTAAGAAGTAAGTCGGTGCCCTCTCTTCTAGAAAGTCTTAGTGATGGTCCTCTGTATCTAGCCATTTATTTCTCCTTTATACCCTTCTTTTTTTAGATGGTCTGCATCCATTGTGTGGAAGCGGTGTTACATCTGTAATGCTTTTTATCTTAAGTCCACATGAATTAAGAGATCTTATTGCCGACTCTCTGCCTCCACCTGGTCCTTTAACCTTTACATCTAAATTTATCATTCCAAATTCCTTAGCAGCATTTCCAGCTTTATCAGCAGCAATCTGTGCTGCAAAAGGTGTGCTTTTTCTAGAACCTTTAAAACCAGAACCTCCAGAAGTTGCCCAACAAATTGTGTTACCTTGCTTATCAGTAATTGTCACAATAGTGTTATTAAAAGACGAATGTATGTGTGCCACACCATCGGTAACAATTTTTTTATTTTTCTTTCCTTTTACTGCCATTATTATCCTCTCATTGGCTTTTTAGGGCCTTTTCTTGTTCTTGCATTATTTTTAGTATTCTGTCCTCTAGTTGGTAATTTTCTTCTGTGTCTTATTCCTCGATAACTTGCCAAATCCATTAATCTTTTAATATTTGTACTTATATTTCTTCGAAGATCTCCTTCAACAGTGTGCGTTGCTACTGCATTTCTTATGTTTTCTATTTCTTCTTCAGAAAGATCAGATATTTTTCTTGTATAGTCTATTTTTAATGATAAACATATATCTTGTGCTGTTTTTCTTCCTATGCCAAAAATATGAGTTAAAGAAATCTCAACATGTTTATTTTCCGGAATATTTACCCCTGCTATCCTTGCCATAACTTAACCTTGCCTCTGTTTGTGTTTTGGATCTGTTTTGCAAATTACAAATAAGACACCATTTCTTCTTACTATTTTGCAATTCCTACATATTTTTTTTACTGACGCTTTAACTTTCATATTATCTTTTATAATTTTTTAAATTAGCTTTTTTCATTAAAGATGCATATTGGGATGACATCATATGAGATTGAACTTGTGCCATAAAATCCATCAAAACAACTACTATGATTAGCACTGAGGTGCCTCCAATAGATATTGTTGGGGAGATTCCAGCAAAATTAATAAGCGCTAAAGGCAGTAAACATATTAATGTTAGGTAGATTGCTCCAAAGACTGTTAATCTTGCTAAAACTGAATCAATATAATTTGCAGTTTGTTCACCCGGCCTTATACCTGCTATATATGCTCCTGATCTTTTAAGATTATCTGAAACATCTTTTGTGTTGAATGTTAAAGCTAGCCAAATAAAGCAGAAACTTATAATCAGACCTGCAAATACTAATATGTAAAGCGGTTGTCCTGGATTAAGAGCTAATGAGAAACTTTGAAGAAAGCTAAGTGATTCGTTCTCTCCAAACCAAGTAGAAAGTGAAGCTGGAAACAAAAGAAAGGTGCTTGCGAAAATTGCAGGAATAACACCAGCCATATTAACTTTAAAAGGTAGATGACTTGTTTGTGCTTGCATTAGCCTTCTACCTTGTTGTCTTTGAGCATAATTAACAGTTATTCTTCTTTGTCCTCTTTCAATAAATACAACTACAGCAATTACTGACATAGAAAGTAATCCAATTCCTATTAAAAGAAGAATACTTAAGTCGCCTTGTCTTGACTGTTCTAATGCTTGCCCAATAGCACCTGGAATACCTGTGAGAATACTTGTAGCAATGATAATAGAGATTCCATTACCAATCCCTCTTTCAGAAACCTGTTCACCCAGCCACATTAAAAACATTGTTCCAGCAACAACTGAAAATACAGCGGATACAAAGAAAGATGGGCCAGGAACATATGCGAGTCCACTTGCAGATAATGTTACAGCTAAAGCAGATGCTTGAATGAAAGCTAGCACAGCAGTTCCGTATCTTGTGTATTGTGTGATTTTATTTCTTCCTGCTTGACCATCTTTTTTAAGTTCCTGTAAATAGGGAATCGAATTAGAAAAAAGTTGCATAATGATTGCTGAAGAAATATATGGAACAACATTTAGTGCAAAAATACTCATTCTTTCTAATGCGCCACCTGAGAACAAATTGAACATTTCAATTATGGTTCCCTGATTCTGTTGAAATAAAGCTGCAAGCCTATCCGGATCAATACCAGGTATAGGTATATGAGTTCCTATTCTATAAACAAGAATAGCGAAGAAAACAAAACGAAGTCGTTTCCAAAGATCACTCATGTTACCTTGTTCGCTCATTATTCCTTATCACCCTCTAAAGTATCTTTTTTAAACTCAGTATCTATAATTTTTCCACCAGCTTTTTCAATTGCTTCTTTTGCACCTTTAGAAACTGCCAATCCTTCAACTGTTACTTTAGACTCAATAGCAGAATTGCCAAATATCTTAACTTTCTTTACAGCCTTGCTTATTATTTTATTTTCTTTTAAAGTTTTAAGATTAATCACGTCCATACCATTGATATTCTTAATATTAACTTCTTTAAAATTATTGTTAACTCTCGAAGAAAAACCAAATTTTGGCAATCTCATTTGTAATGGCATTTGACCGCCTTCAAATCCAGGCCTGATACTTCCACCTGATCTTGATTTTTGACCTTTATGACCTCTTCCTGCTGTCTTTCCTAAACCAGAACCCATACCTCTTCCAACTCTTTTTCTCTTTTTTAAAGAGCCCTGATCAGAAATAGAGTTAAGGTTCATTGTATTATTTAATTCTTCACTCATTTTAGTTTTCCACTATTTCTAACATATCCGAAATTTTATTAATCATGCCTCTGTTGCTTGGCGTGTCAACAACCGTTAGTGTTTGATTAACTTTTTTAAAGCCTAAACCTTGAATACAAAGCTTATGATTTTTCATTCTTCCAATACCACTTTTTACAAGCTTGATTTTTATTACTTTGTCTTTACTCATGATATTTCTTCTGCTTTTTTGCCTCTTCTTAAAGCTACTGTTTCTGGTGATTCCATTGCACTTAATGCATTTATAGTTGCTCTCACAACATTAACAGGATTTGTAGATCCATAACATTTTGCTAAAACATTTTGAACACCAGCAAGCTCAAGAACTGCTCTCATGGCTCCACCAGCGATAATACCAGTACCTTCTGATGCTGGTTGCATGTAAACATTAGCTGAGCCATGTTTTGCCTTTATTGGATACCATAAAGTAGTATTATTTAGCTCTACTTCAACCATACTTCTTCTTGCATTCTCCATAGCTTTTTGAATAGCAAGTGGAACCTCTTTGGACTTGCCTCTTCCGAAACCAACTCTTCCATTTCCATCACCAACAACTGTAAGTGCGGTAAAACCAAAAATTCTTCCACCTTTGACGACTTTAGCTACTCTGTTGACTTGAACTAACTTCTCTTCAAGAGCATCAACTTGTTGATTATTCATTGCTTTATTTTCTTTCATTTAATTAAAACTCCAATCCTGCTTCTCTTGCTGAATCTGCTAACGCTTTTATTCTGCCGTGATATCTGTATCCCGATCTATCAAATACAACTTTTTTAACACCATTCTCTAATGCTCTCTCTGCAACTTTTTTTCCTACTTGAGCCGCAGCATCAATATTATTTGACTTTAAATCCATGTCTTTTTCGACGGTAGATGCAGAAACAATTACCTTTGATCCAAGACTATCAAAAATTTGAGCATAGAAATGCTGAGAAGATCTGTAAACACTTAATCTAGGAGATTCTTGATTTCTAATATTTGATCTAGATTTTCTAGCTCTTCTTAATCTTGATATATTTTTAATGCTCATTATGCACCCGCCCCAGCAGCCTTCTTAGCTTCTTTTCTTTTAACTTGCTCATCAGAATATCTAACACCTTTTCCTTTGTAGGGTTCTGGAGGTCTAAATGCTCTAATCTCTGCAGCAGCCTGACCTAATATTTGCTTGTTATGACTCTTAAGGACTACTTCGGTTTGTGAAGGTGTTTCTACTTCAACATCATCTGGTAATTGATATTTAATTGGATGAGAAAAACCTAACGTAAGCTCAAGCAATTTTCCTGATGCTTTTGCTCTATAACCAACTCCAATAAGCTCTAATTTTTTTTCAAAGCCCTCTGTCACTCCAATAATCATATTATTTACTATAGATCTTGTTGTTCCAGCCAAGGCAACAGATTTTTGGTTAGTCTCATCGTAGTTAACAGTAATGATGTTCTCATTTATCACAATTGACACTGAAGAAGGTAAATCAAAATCTAATTCACCCTTATTCCCTTTAACTTTCACAGTAGTATTATCAACAGTGATGTTTGCAGTATTAGGAATAGTGATCGGATTTTTTGCTACTCTAGACATTAAAACACCTCACACAAAATTTCGCCGCCAATATTTTTGGCCTTTGCATCTTTATCAGTCATAAGTCCCTGATTAGTAGAAATAATATATGCACCTAGGCCCCCTTTAACTAAATCAAAATCTGAAGCACTTGAATACTTTCTTAAACTTGGTTTGCTTATTCTTTTAAGCTCTTTGATAACTGGAGCATTATCATAATATTTTAATTCTACATCGATCATTGGTTTGTCTTCCAAGGAAGTTTTTTTACAGGACTTTAGATAACCTTCAGAAATTAAAACAGAAACAAGGTCATGTTTTAATTTTGAATATGGAACCAATACGTTATTCTTTCCACGCATTAATCCGTTTCTAATTCTTGTTAAGCAGTCTGATATTGGATCTTGAAAACTCATAATATTACCAACTTGATTTAACTAAACCAGGTATATCTCCCCTCATTGCAGCTTCTCTTAATTTAATTCGGCTTAAGCCAAATTTTCTATATACAGCGTGAGGTCTTCCTGTCACCTGACATCTTCTTACTACACGAGACGGGCTTGCGTTTCTTGGAAGTTTTTGAAACTTAATACGCGCATCGTACCTTTCTTCACTTGATAGACTTTGATCATTAATAATTTTCTTAAGAGCAATTCTTTTATCAGCGTATTTCGCCACTGTTTTAATTCTCTTTACCTCTCTCGCTATCATTGATTTCTTTGCCATATTTCTACCTTTGTTTAAATGGAAAATTAAAAGCTTTTAATAGAGCTCTTGCATCATCTTGAGATTTAGCAGATGTATTAATACAAATGTCCATACCTCTAATATTGTCAATATTGTCATAGTTAATTTCTGGAAAAATTATTTGTTCTTTGATTCCAAAATTATAGTTGCCCTGTTGATCAAAGGATTTAGGATTTAATCCTCTGAAATCTCTTTCTCTTGGAATTGCAATAACAATTAATCTCTCTAAAAAGTCATACATTTTGTTACCTCTTAAAGTAACTTTGCATCCTAAAGGCCAACCCTCTCTAATCTTAAAACTAGCTACAGATTGTCTTGCTTTGGTAACTATTGGTTTTTGGCCAGCAATAACAGTAAGGTTCTCTAAAGCAGATTCTAAGTGTTTCTTGTCATTAGCTGCTTCACCAACACCCATATTGATTACAACTTTCGTTATCTTTGGAACAGCCATTATATTTTGCAATCCTAACTCTTCTTTAAGAGCTGGTCGTAATTCCTTGTTATATTTTTCTCTTAAATTAGCCATTATTTAATTTCAACTCCATCAGATTTATATAACCTTATT
This sequence comes from uncultured SAR86 cluster bacterium, assembly GCA_902520725.1. Classification (GTDB taxonomy): domain Bacteria; phylum Pseudomonadota; class Gammaproteobacteria; order Magnimaribacterales; family D2472; genus SAR86A. The sequence goes on from CABYPB010000004.1 coordinate 74,758, forward strand.
TTTTTGCCATCTTTATCTTTTGAGTATGCGATTTTGTCTTTAGATTTATTTTTTGGATTCCATATTGCCAAATTTGATAATTCAATTGCTGCTTCTTGTTCAACAACACCGCCAGTAATACCCATTTCTGGATTTGGTTTAGTATGTTTCTTAACCATATTTATTCCAGTAACAAATCCCTTGTTTTTACTTTTTTGAATTTCTCTCAAAGTGCCTTTTTTTCCAATATCTTTTCCAGCGATAACGATAACTTCATCACCTGATCTTAATTTTGTTGGCACTGTTTGATTTTTCATTTTATATAACCTCTGGTGCTAGTGATAATATTTTCATATGCTTTCCATCTCTTAATTCTCTTGTAACAGGTCCAAAAACCCGTGTTCCAATTGGAGCTTTCTGAGCATTAATAAGTACTGCAGCATTTTCATCAAATTTAATTAAAGAACCGTCTCTCCTTCTAACGCCCTTTTTTGTTCTAACAATAAGAGCATCAACAACCTGTCCTTTTTTAACCTTACCTGTTGGAATAGCTTCACGAATAGCAACTTTTATTACATCTCCGATATTTGCATATCTTCTTTTAGATCCACCAAGGACTTTTATGCACATTACACTTCTAGCACCACTGTTATCTGCTATTTTGAGTAGTGATTGCATTTGTATCATTATTCTTTCTCCTCGATAACATCAGAATCTGAATTAGAGTCACCTGATACTAAGGTCCAAGTTTTTGTTTTAGAAAGAGGTCTGCATTCTTTTACAGATACAATATCGCCTATAGATGCAGAATTATTCTCATCGTGGGCATGAACCTTTGTAGCTCGTTTTATAACTTTTCCGTATAAAGGATGTTTGACTTTTCTTTCAATTTTGACAGTAACGGTTTTATCAGCTTTATTGCTGGTAACAATCCCTGTTAAAATTCTTGGGTTAGTTGTTTCCATTATTCTTTATCCTTTAATTTTGCTTCATTAATAATAGTTTTTATCATCGCAATTTTTTTTCTAACTTTTTTTAATTCGCTAGTTTCATTTAATTGGCCTGTCTTATGCTTAATCCTCAATCCAAACTGAGATTCACGAGCAGAAATAAGTTCAGCATTTAACTGTTCTAAATTCTTTTTTCTTAGATCTACTACTTCTTTACTCATTTACAAATCCTTCTTTATAAAATGTGTTTTGATTGGTAATTTAGCTGAAGCAAGTCTAAAAGCTTCTCTTGCAAGCTCTTCTTCTACTCCTGCCATTTCAAACATTACTTTTCCAGGCTGAACAAGTGCAACCCAGTACTCAACATTACCTTTTCCTTTGCCCATTCTTACTTCAAGTGGTTTTTTTGTAATTGGTTTGTCAGGAAAAATTCTTATCCAAATGTTACCGCCTCTTTTGATATATCTAGTCATTGCTCGTCTGGCTGCTTCTATTTGTCTTGCTGTAATCCTGCCTCTGTCTGATGCAACTAATCCAAACCTACCAAAAGCAATAGTATTACCATTTTGGGCCAATCCTCTGTTACGACCCTTATGCATTTTTCTAAACTTAGTTTGTTTTGGCTGTAACATTTTTATTAATTAGCTCCTTGAACTTTGTAAGGATCTTCATTAATTTCGCCTGTGTAAACCCAAACTTTTATTCCTATAATTCCATATGTGGTTAAAGCCTCAGCAGTTCCATAGTTAATATCCGCTCTTAATGTATGCAATGGGACTCTTCCCTCTCTATACCATTCCGTTCTAGCAATCTCAGCACCATTTAGTCTACCGGATACTTCTATTCTCACACCTTTTGCACTTTGTCTTAGGGCGCTTTGAACTGTTCGCTTCATTGCTCTTCTAAACATCACTCTTTTTTCAAGCTGCTGCGCAACTCCTTCAGCTAAAATTGTTGCATCTAAGTCTGGTTTCTTAACTTCTTTAATATTTATTTGAGAAGGACCTTTGACTATTTTTTCAACTGCTTTTTTAAGATTTTCAATTTCTTCTCCACGTTTACCAATAATTATTCCAGGTCTAGCAGTATGAATATTTACAACAAAAGTGTCTGCAGTTCTCTCTAACTCAATTTTGCTTATTGAAGAATTTTTTAACTTTGTTGCCAGATGTTTTCTTACTTTAAGATCTTCAATTAAATATTTAGAAAAATCTTTTCCTTTAGCATACCAATTTGCATTTTGCTTTTTAGAAACTCCTAATCTAAAACCAGTTGGATTTACTTTCTGTCCCATTACTTACCTCCCTCAACCAGTATTATTTCTATATGACATGTAGGTTTAACAATTCTATCTGCTCTGCCCCTTGCTCTTGGCTTCATTCTTTTTAACCTCATACCTTGATTCACAATAATTGATTT
>CABYPB010000005.1 GCA_902520725.1 uncultured SAR86 cluster bacterium
GTATTTTCAATTCTCTCAATGTATCTTGAAAGCCAGTAAGTTTTTTCAGCAGTACTTGAAAGCATTTTAATGAATAATCCAAGTGTCTTTACTTCCACCACCTTGTGATGAATTAACGATAGTTGAACCTTTCTCAAGTGCAACTCTTGTTAATCCACCATTAGTTATAAAAGTATCATTGCCAGATAATATAAATGGTCTTAAATCAATATGTCTTGGCTGTATACTTGTTTTAATTAGAGTTGGGCTAGTGGAAAGCTTGATAAGTGGTTGTGCTACAAAATTTCTTGGATTTGAGATAATTTTTGACTTGTAATCATTTAATTCTTTTTTTGTAGCATTTGGTCCTATTAATATTCCATAACCACCCGATTCGTTTACTGGCTTAAGAACAAGCTTATCAATATTATCTAAAACAAATTTTCTATCTTTATCAAATGCACACAAATATGTTTTTACTTGATTAAGTTTTGGTTTCTCATTTAGAAAAAACTTGATCATCTTGGGAACAAATGCATAGACCGCTTTATCATCAGCAACACCTGATCCTGGAGCATTTACAATAGCAACTTTTTTTTCCTTCCAAGAATTTATTATTCCTGGTAATCCTAATGCAGAATCTTTGACCCATACTGTTGGATCAAGATAATCATCATTTACCCTTCTGTAAATAACATCAACCTTTTTTCTCCCAGATATTGTCTTGATATATACATAATTATCTTTAGATAAAATTAAATCTGATGATTCTACAAGATCGATTCCCATTTGTTGTGCCAAATATGCATGTTCAAAATATGCAGAATTAAATACACCTGGACTTAAAATAACAATTGTTTTTTCCTTATCTTTTGAGTAACTTGCATTAGATAAACATTTATATAGCTGAGAAGTATAGTCGTCGATCGGTGATACTTGATATTTACTAAAAAGATCCGTTACAACTTTTTTCATAACATTCCTATTTTCAAGCATATAAGCAACACCCGAGGGAACTCTTAGATTGTCTTCTAAAACATAAAATTTACCATGATGATCTTTTATAAGATCTGTGCCTGAAATATTTGCCCAAATCTTATTTTTAGGTACAACTCCCTTACACTCCTTAAGGAAATTAGGCGAATCTAAAATTAATGATTTTAAAACTGGATTTTCATTTAGAAAATCTTGTTCATGGTATACGTCATGAATAAATAGATTTATTGCCTTGATTCTTTGAACTAATCCTACTTTAACCTCATTCCATTCTTTTTCTTTAATTATTCTTGGAATCAAATCTAATGGCCATTCCCTATCAACTAATTCGTTATTGTCATAAACTCTGAATGTAATTCCCATTGAACGAATTATTGAATCGCGAACTTCTGACAAGAGTTTCTTTTTATTTGCAGTTAAAAGATCAAAAAAATTAAACGAGCCTTCAAAACTCTTACGGGGATAATTTTTATTATCTAAATACTCATCATAAAAATTATTTATCTTATATTTTTTAATCTTCATTATTGCAAGTCGAAGTCAATTAATAAAAAAACAGATAAGATAAAGAAATGCGTTCCTTCGGCTCTAACCTACTTCCGTCTTTTACTAAAAGATGAACGTTTAACAATACTTTAGCAAATTGATACAGGAAAGATAATTAATATTATGTATTTTTTTATTATATAAATATAGAATGAATCAATCTTAAAAAAATAATTTAAATATGACTTATTGTGTTGGAATGAAAATGAATGACGGCATTGTTATGGTGTCTGATTCGAGAACAAATGCTGGATTAGATAATGTTTCGACATACAAAAAAATGTTTACTTATTCGGTTGGAGATAGATCAATAATTATTGTTACTTCAGGGAATTTATCAACATCACAACATGTTTTCAAAACCTTAGAAAATGATATTGATTCTTCTAAATCTACTAACTTAAATTTATGCAAAAACTTTGACGAAATTGCTGAATATGTAGGTCAGGTTTCACTAAATCACTCAAAAACAGATGGGATTTCGATTAATACACATCTTGGTTCAAATTTTCTTATAGGTGGTCAAATTAGTGGGCAAGAACCCGCTCTATTAATGGTTTATCCTGTTGGTAATTATATAAATGCCTCTGAAATAAAACCCTTTTTCCAACTTGGTGAAACTAAATACGGAAAACCAATTCTTGATAGACTTATAAGAAATGAAACTTCACTAGGTGATGCAGCCCGATGCGCTTTAGTTTCATTCGATTCAACGATGAAAAGTGATCTTACTGTTGGTCCGCCAATAGATTTAGTGGTTTATAAAAAAGATTCAATCCAGATTTCTCTTGAAGAACATCTTCAATTTAAAACACCATTTTTTTCAGATTTATCAAGCAAATGGTCTGAGGGTCTTAGAAATCTTTTTAAAGAATTGCCTAAGTTTGATTGGGAAAAAGAACAATAATTTAGTTAATTTTTTATAATCGCTTAATTATTGTTGCATTGGCAGTTCCGCCACCTTCACATATAGCCTGGAGGCCATAAGAAGATTCTCTTCTCTCCATTTCATGCAAGAGTGTAGTCATAAGCTTTGCACCAGTTGCTCCTAGCGGATGTCCAAGAGCCATTGCGCCGCCATTAACATTAAGCTTTGATTTATCTGCTTTTAAATCTGCTGCCCAAGCAAGCGGTACAGGTGCAAAAGCTTCATTAACTTCATATAAATCCATATCTTCAATTGACAAGTTTGCAGCTTCAAGGGCCTTAAAGGAGGCAGGTATTGGACCTGTCAACATAAATACAGGATCATCTCCAACTACAGAAATTGATACAATTTCAGCCCTAGGGTTAGCTTTAATTTTATTTAAGCCTGCATCATTGCACACCATTACTGCGGCTGCCCCATCAGTTATTTGACTAGCGTTTCCAGCAGTAATTACTCCACCTTCAGTTACAGTTTTTAGTCCAGCTAATTTTTCTATGCTTGCATCAAACCTAATTCCTTCATCTGCCATTAACAAATCACTCATACCTTCAGCATTTCTTCCTTCAACTGGCAATATCTCTCTATCAAAATATTTTGATTCAGTTGCATGAGCAGCTTTTTGGTGACTCTCTAATGCAAAATTATCAAGATCTTGACGAGATAAATTCCATTTATCAGCTACAAGCTCCGCTCCGGTAAATTGTGAAAAGAATACTCCAGGATATCGTGCTTTCATTCCTTCAGAATCAAATGGCAAACCATGTCCTGCGTTATATCCATCTGTAACAGCTGCGCCTATAGGAACCATTGACATAACTTCAACACCTCCACCAATAACTATGTCTTGAGTGCCAGACATAACAGCTTGTATAGCAAAATGTATTGCTTGTTGAGAAGAGCCGCATTGCCTATCAACTGAAGTTCCAGGAACTGATATCGGAAAAGAAGATGACAAAACTGCATTTCTGGCAATATTACCTGACTGAGCACCAACTTGATCAACACAACCAAAAATAACATCATCTACAAGAGCTGGGTCCATATCCAATCTTGTTACAACCTCATCTAAAACCTTTGCTCCTAAGTCTGCTGGATGCCATAAACTAAGCCTGCCATCTCTTTTTCCACCAGCAGTTCTAACTGCCTCTACAACATATGCTTTTTCTGCCATAAAAAAATCTCAACTAATATTAATTAATAGGGATTATTGTAACAAAAAAAATTATTTTGATTTACTTGCGATGTAAGAAGATCTTATTTCTTTAACAAGCTTATCTTTAACTTTTGCATTTTCTTTTAGAAATAAACTTGCCTTTGTCTTACCTTGACCGATGGTCTCTCCATCAAGCTTATAAAATGCTCCAGATTTTTCTACTAATCCAAGTTTATTTCCATAATCTAGTATTTCACCTTCTTGGTTAATTCCAAGGCCATACATTATTTGAAATTCAGCTTGTTTGAATGGAGGTGATACCTTGTTTTTTACAACTTTAACTCTTGTCTCATTTCCTGTGACTTCATCTCCTTCTTTTACTGCACCTATTCTTCTTATATCTAGCCTTACAGATGAATAGAATTTTAATGCATTACCACCTGTGGTAGTTTCAGGACTTCCAAACATTACGCCAATCTTCATTCTTATTTGATTAATAAAGACAACCGTTGCACCAGATCTTTGAATATTTCCTGTTATTTTTCTTAGTGCCTGTGACATAAGTCTAGCTTGAAGTCCAACATGATGGTCTCCCATCTCTCCCTCGATTTCTGCTCTTGGTACTAGCGCTGCAACTGAATCTATAATCACAAGATCTACACTTTTTGACTTTACTAGCATATCGGCAACCTCAAGCGCTTGTTCTCCAGTATCGGGTTGTGATAGAAGTAGCTCGTCTACATTAACGCCTAGTTTTTCTGCATATTGAGGATCTAGTGCATGCTCAGCATCAATAAATGCGCATGTACCGCCCTCCTTTTGGCATTGAGCAATAATTTGAAGCGTTAATGTTGTTTTACCAGAAGATTCTGGTCCATATATCTCCGTTACTCTTCCTTTTGGTATGCCGCCTATTCCCAAAGCTATATCCAAACCAAGAGATCCAGTTGAAATGGATGGAATATCAAGATTTTCTCTATCCCCCATACGCATTACAGTGCCTTTACCGAAATGGTTATCTATATCTGCAAGCGTATCCTTTAATGACTTTGAACTAGTATCTTTTGATTTAGGCATAATTGACTCCTTAAATTACTGTATATTTATACAGTATAAAACATATTTTGATTTTTTTAAACAGTTTTGTGTAAATTTAAATTTTAGTAGGTTAAAATCTCATTTTCTTAATCAATTATGACATACGTAGTTACAGAATCATGTATAAAATGTAAATACACGGACTGTGTTGAGGTTTGTCCTGTCGATTGCTTTTATGAGGGTCCTGAGTTTCTAGTAATACATCCTGATGAGTGTATTGATTGTGGTCTCTGTGAACCAGAATGCCCTATTGATGCAATTTATGCAGATGATGAATTACCAAATAATCAGATCGAATTTATTGAAATCAATGCAAAACTAGCAGATGTATATGAAAATATCACTGAAGCTAAAGAACCTCTTCCTGATGCAGACAACTTCAAAGATATTGAAGGCAAAAAAAAGTTCTTAAATATTGGAATTAGTAATGAAGATGCTGATGAATATATTAAAGAAAATCTAAATACAATCTTGCTATACGATAATGGTGAAATAGTAATCAATAATTCAAGATTCAAAATTGATGAGCTCTCAAGAACAGATAATATAATATTTGAAAATACTCTTTTAAATAACTTGAATAAGGAAGATCTTGTATGTCTTAACGTTGAAGGTAAGGCATATCATGAGTGGGCAATGAAAATTATGGAATTTCTTCAAAAGAACGAGTTTATTGATGTCCAAATCAAAACTTTGAAATAATTAAAAAGAGTTTGGTAAAAAGCTACTTATTCCAGACGTAAAAATTAGCCCGCCAAAAAAAACTAATATTGATTTTCCATATTTTTGATATGCTTTATTGATAAATCTTGGCATTATTGTAACTGCTAGTAACATTCCAATTCCGAAAGGAAATAAAACTTCTAGATTAAAATTAGAAATACTTCCTATTATTAATGGGTAGGCTCCAACAGACAATAAGAATGCACTTCCTGATATCCCAGGAAAAAGTAAGAATGAGCATGCCACAAAACCGAATACAAGCAGTGTGAATGGATGTGGATCTTGGGAGGGATATCCTGAAATGTAAAATCCACTTAAAGATAAACCTATAAAAATTGCTAAAAATAAATTCAAATAAAAACTTTTTCCTTTACTAATATTTTCTTTTAAATATGTATTTATTACTAAATAAATTCCATATCCAATCATAAGAAGTGATATTAGTAAATTAAATAAATTAGTGAAATTTTCATATAAGAAATTGATTAATGAAGAGAATACAAATACGCTTAATAACATTCCGAATAAGAGAGGAATTATTAAATTTAACTCTTTAAATTTACTTAAGAAGGTTAATATTTTTTCATATACACCAAACATTAATGCAACAGTAGCACCAGAGATGCCAGGTAATAATTCAGACAAGCCAATAAAAATACCTGCAATAAAATATTTAATTTTCTCTTTCATACATCATTACCGTCATCTGATTTACCAGCCAACATCGGAACAAAAGAAACTTCATCATGATAGCTTTCTTCAATCTCATCATTTTCACATTTTTTTATAACATTCAATTTTTGAGATGTTCCTCCAACTGGCAATACTAACTTAGCATCATTTTTCATAATTGAAACTAAGTCCCTGGGATATTCTCTAGGAGAAGCTGCACATAAAATTCCATCATATTTAACTGAACTATCCCAATCTTGATATCCATCGCCAAATTTGAATGTCACATTATTGATATTTAATTTAGCTATATTGTCCCTTGATTTTTGAACTAGCGGTTTGATTCTTTCAATTGCATCAACTTTTTCACTAAAAAAAGATAAAACTGCTGATTGGTATCCACACCCAGAGCCAATCTCTAAAACTCTCTCAAAAATTTTTCCTCTTGAATTCGTATGTGAAATTAAAAGCTCTGTCATTTTTGCAACAATATATGGCTGAGAAATAGTTTGTTTATAACCAATAGTCAAAGATCTATTTTCATATGCTCTTGACCATAGCGCTTCATCAAGAAAAATATGTCTTGGTACTTGAGATATGGCATCAAGAACCCTGAAATCTTTTATACCAAGATCTAAGAGATTTTCAATAAGCTCCTCTCTTACACGTCTGAAAGTGAAACCTGAATTACTCATTAATTAGTTCAGTTACTTTATGAATAAAATTTTGTGAATTAAGGCTGTAATCAAGTACTGAAAAAGAGACATATCCATTCTTAATTGCTTCTGCATCGGTAACAAAAGAATTTTCTTTAATAGGTTCACCCGAAAGGTTGTATCTATACTTATATGTATTAGTTTTTGTAGATTCAGTCTCTAATTTTATTGGTCTTGATGGAATATCTCTTCTTGATATACCAGTAGCTTTAATTCCCTTATATTCATCTTCAGCAATGTCAGGAAAATTTATATTAATTACCTTACCTTTAAAGGTGTTTTCAGATTTTACTATTCGATCAATGATTTCTGAGGACTTATTAGAAATAAAATCTATGTCTTTTGCATCGTAAGAAGCTACAGATATAGCTATTGGGGGGTATTTTAAATTTCTTCCACCTACGGCAGCTCCAACGGTTCCTGAATACAGCACATCATTTCCAATATTTGCACCATGATTTATGCCAGATACAACAATATCGAACTCAAAGTCTACAATACTTAGAAGACCTAAATATGAGCAATCTGCTGGAGTGCCATCAACAGCATAAATCTTTTCATCTATTTTAAAAACTTCAATTTCATTTAAATATGAAATAGCTGCGCTCATTCCACTACAATTATTTTTAGGCGCAACTATCCAAACATCATGATTTTGAGAAAGCTTTTTGTAGAGACTTTTTATATTTACCGCATCATAGCCATCATCATTAGTTAATAAAATTTTCATTTTTTATCTCTCAAATTTACAATACTTTGAACAGCAATTGCCTGATTCTTTCCAATAATACCTATTTTTTCAGAGGTAGTAGCCTTTAAACCTATTTTATTAACTGGTATTTTTAATAGTGAAGATAGACTCTTCAAGATATTGTCTCTATGAGGATTAATTTTAGGTTCTTCGCAAATAATTGTGGCATCAATATTATAAATCTCAAGGTTCAATTCGTTTAATTTTTCAAGGCAAAACCTAATAATTTCTGAACTGTCCAAGTTTTTATTTTTATCATCTTGATCTGAAAAATACTTACCAATATCTCCAAGACCTGAAGCGCCTAAAATAGAATCAGCTATAGAATGCAGTAATACATCTCCATCTGAATGAGCTATTATTTTATATCTACAATTAATATTAAATCCTCCCAATATCATTCCAGAACCATCTTCATATTTGTGAAGATCGAAACCAATTCCTGATCTTGTAGAAAATTTATTTAAAATTTCTAAGTCTTCGGGTTCAGTTATCTTAATGTTTGATCTTCTTCCTTGAATTCTAGAAGTCTTTAAATTTGCATATTCGATTGCAAAAGACTCATCTGGAGATTCTATATTGTCATCGATACATTTCTTTAAAGATAATTTTAGATCGTTAAGTCTTGATATTTGCGGTGTTTGAACAAGGTGAAATTTATTTTTATCTTCAGTTTGGATTTGTTTTATTGAATCATATACTGGGGTATATAGATAAGAGCAGCTTGCACCAGATTCGTTAATATCTCTCAATAAATTTAAAATATCATCCTCAATTACATTTGGACGAGCTGCATCATGAGTCAAAACATATTCATATTCATTGTTAACATGTATAAGAGCATTAAATATAGAATTCTGTCTGGTCTCCCCACCAAATACAAATTCGATCTTTTCTGAATTATAAAAATCTTGATTTTTTATTTCTAGGTCATCTTTTGAAATTGCAAGTATTACTTTTGATACATTTTCTGAATCAATGAAAGGTCTTACAGATCTTTCAATGACTGTCTTACCATTTATTTTACTATATTGTTTAGGAATATTACTTCCAAATCTTTTACCAACTCCTGCAGCAGCAATAATTACTAATAAATTATTCATCTTCATCATCCTTGGTGCTTTCTTCCTTAAAATAGATAAATTCTTCATCTTGATATGTGAGATTTAATTTTTCTCTTGCAAAATTCTCAATGTGATCATTTGAATTTTGAGAATTTTTAATTTCAAATTCTAAAATTTTATTTTGTCGCTTTAATTCTTCATTCTTCATTTCTTGAATTGTATTGTCTTCAATCAGTTCAGCTCTCTTTGCATAGCTATTTTCTCCAAAAAAAATACTTTTAGATAGAAAAATGATGGTCAATATTGCTAGAAATATAAGTGAATAATAAAGCTTGTTCATTTAAGCAAAATATTATCGCTTTCTTCCTCGATCCACAGTAACCTATTGTATTTTGCAACCCTATCGGACCTACAAGGAGCTCCCGTTTTAATTTGTCCTATTCCTAAGCCTACTGCGAGATCTGCAATGGTTGTATCTTCGGTCTCGCCAGAGCGATGTGAAATAATTGATTTGAAATTATTTTGATTTGCAAAATATATAGTTTCAATTGTCTCAGTTATTGAACCAACTTGATTAAATTTAATTAATATCGAATTAGCCATTTCTTTACTGATGCCATCTTTCAGAATTTTTTTGTTTGTAACGAATAAATCATCTCCGACAAGCTGGCAGCTTGATCCCAACTTTTCTGTAAGCAATCTCCACCCCTCAGTATCATTTTCGTCCATACCATCCTCAATAGATACAATGGGGTAATCGTTTGTTAAATCATGAAGATAATCTACAAATTCTGAAGATGTAAGCTTTTTATTTTCTCCTGATAAAACATATTCTTTGCCGTTAAAAAACTCACTTGCAGCGCAGTCAAGAGCAATGTTTACATCTTTACCAGGAATTAATCCAGTCTCTTTTATGGCGTCAACAATTAATTTTAATGCCTCTTTATTTGATTCTAAATTTGGAGCAAAACCACCCTCATCACCAACTGATGTAGCGTGACTATTTTTTAGAAGTATTTTTTTCAGGTTATGATAAATTTCTGTAGCCCATTGCATTACCTCAACGAAATTTTTTGCGCCACTAGGAATTATCATAAATTCTTGTATGTCTATATTGTTGTCAGCATGCTCTCCGCCATTAAGAATATTAAACATAGGCAATGGCATAGAGTGAACTGCATGATCATCAGTAATATCTTTGTACACTCTTGAGAAATGTTCATATAAAGAAATTTTGTTAGCTTTTGCTGCGACATGGGCAACCGAAAGAGAAACAGCTAAGATTGCATTTGCTCCAACTTTAGATTTATCTTCAGTGTCATCAAACGATATTAATAAATCATCGATTTCTTTTTGATTATTTGGATCTTTTCCAATTACTAGGGGCGCCAGTGTTTCATTAATATTATTAACCGCCATCATTACGCTTTTACCATCATAAGAAATATCATTGTCACGAAGTTCAAGCGCCTCTTTTGAACCAGTAGATGCTCCACTTGGGACCATAGCTGACGCTGAAGTTCCATCTTCAAGAAATACCTTACAAGAGATGGTAGGCACACCTCTTGAATCAAATACTTGGATGGCATTTATTGAAGATATTTTGTGCATCTTTTAGGTAATTTCAAGGTCTTTTTGATTTTTCACAAATTGATCTAGTTCTTTTATTTGTTTCAAAAATTCTTCCAAGACTGATAAAGGAAGTGCACATGGCCCATCACATTTAGCTTCATCTGGATTAGGATGAGCCTCTAAAAATAATCCAGCAATTGATTGTGATATTCCAGCTTTAGCTAAACTTAAAACAAATTCTCTTCTACCACCAGTTGCACTACCCAAACCACCAGGCAGTTGAAGTGAATGAGTAACATCAAATATTACAGGTTTGTTCATTTTTTTTAGAATTTGAAAATTTAATGTATCAACGACTAAATTATTATAGCCAAATGAATTTCCTCTCTCACACAATGTGATTTTATCATTACCAGCAGATGAACATTTCTCAACAATATTACTCATCTCGGGTGCAGATAAAAATTGAGGTTTTTTAAATTGTATTATTGAATCTGTTTTTGCAGCGGCGCTAACAAGATCGGTCTGTCTGGCAAGAAAGGCTGGAATTTGAATTACCTCACATATCTCACTTACAGTTTTTGCTTGATTGGGCTCATGAATATCTGTTATCACTGGAACATCAAAATTTATAGAAATCTCTTCAAGAATTTTTAAGCCTTCATCCATTCCTGGACCTCTATAAGAGTTGATTGAACTCCTGTTAGCTTTATCAAAAGATCCTTTGAAAATATAATTTATGTTTAATTTCTGACTTATTTCTTTGAACTGTTCTGCAACTTGCATAGCCAAGTCTCTAGATTCTAAAACATTCATTCCACCCATTAAAGCCATAGGGTCTTTGTTATCAATATTGAAGTTCCTTAATTTCATTTTATTTTGATATTGTACTTTTAATATAGCTATTAAAGATAGGATGTCCATCTCTTGGATTTGAGGTAAATTCAGGATGGAATTGGCATGCTAAAAACCATTTATGGTTTGGAATTTCTATCATTTCAACTAGCTTACCATCAATTGAAGTTCCTACTACATCAAGACCTTTATTAATCATTTCCTCTTTAAACATTGGATTTACTTCATATCGATGTCTGTGTCTCTCAATTATTTCAGGTTTTTTATACATTTTATAAGAGTTCGATTTCTTTTTAAGTATGCATAGCTGACCACCAAGTCGCATAGTTCCACCAAGATCAGAGTTTTTATTTCTTTTTTCTTTTTTACCAGATATATCATTCCATTCGGTTATAAGACCAATCACAGGATATTTAGTTTTTTGATTAAATTCAGTACTATTAGCCCCTTTTAAATTTAGAACATTTCTAGCATATTCAATAATAGCAACTTGCATTCCCAAGCATATTCCCAAATATGGAATATTTTTTTCTCTAGAATATTTGCAAGCAAGAATCATTCCTTCGACACCCCTTTCACCAAATCCACCAGGAACTAATATTGCATCAGATTTTTTTAAAGTTTTTGCAACATTTTTTGTAGTAAGATTTTCAGCTTCAACAAAGTTTATATTTACCTTAGTTTTATTTTTAATACCTGCGTGTTCTAAAGCTTCATTTATAGATTTATATGAATCCTTTAGCTCTGTATATTTACCAACAAACGAAACATTTACTTCTTTTTCAGGAAGTAGTTTTGCTTTAACAACTCTTTTCCAATCATTTAATTGAGGATTTTTTGATTGAATTCTTAGTTTTTCTATAATTGTTTTATCAACTTTTTGTTTATTTAATAATAGTGGTATTGAATACACTGTATCTACATCATGCATCGAGATCACATTATTTTTAGGAACTGAACAAAAAAGTGCGATTTTGCTTTTTTCATCTTTGGGTAATTCTTTTTCAGATCTACAAATTAGAACATCTGGACTGATTCCTAAAGATCTTAATTCTTTAACAGAATGTTGAGTTGGTTTTGTTTTAAGCTCACCTGAGGCATTAATAAAAGGTACAAGAGTTAAATGCACAAATGCCCATGATGAATTTGTTAGTTCAAGTGCCATTTGTCTTAATGCCTCTACAAAAGGTTGACTCTCAATATCACCAACAGTTCCTCCAACTTCAACAATTGCTATGTCTTTACCCTGTCCTCCAGATTTAATTCTTTTTTTAATTTCATTTGTTATATGAGGTATAACTTGAACAGTTCCTCCTAGATATTTTCCTTTCCTTTCATTTCTTATTACTGTTTCATAAACCTTACCTGCTGTGAAATTATTTTTTTTTGAGGCCTCGAATCTAACAAACCTTTCATAATGTCCAAGATCAAGATCTGTTTCGGTCCCATCATTGGTTACAAACACCTCTCCATGTTGAAATGGACTCATTGTGCCCGGATCAACATTTATATAAGGATCGACCTTTATTAAAGAAACTGATAAACCTCTTGATTCAAGAAGTGCTCCAATCGAAGCAGCAGCAATACCTTTACCAAGAGATGAAACAACTCCCCCAGTAATAAAAATGTATTTAGTTTTGGCCATCATTAAAGTAAGTCATGATGGGATATTAGAATAACAGATTACAAATGATTGTTAAACAATATTATTTTTATATTGGTTGAAATATTTTTTTTACTCTAGATTTAATCCCTGTCATCAAATAATATGAAATTAAATTATTTGATTTTGCTATTTCCGAGATTGGCAATTTAGGCGAGAAAAATTCGCACCAATCGCCCACAGCACAATCTTTGATATTTGTTACGTCTACTGTGGTTAAATCCATGCTAACCCTTCCAAAAACTTTAGCAATTTCATTGTTTATCATTACTTTTGTTCCGTCTTCTATAGCCAATGGAAGTCCATCTGCATAACCAAGGTAGACAGATGCAATTAGCATCTCCTTTGTTGCGATAGCTCTGCCATCATATCCTACTTTTTGTCTTGGTTTTATTTTTCTAAGATTTACAATTGGAGATCTTAAAGTCATTGCTGTTATGATTTCTTTATCTTTGAAATAACCCCCATAAATACCAATACCGCACCTTACCCAATCATAAGATTTATCAGGAAAATTCATAATACAGCCTGTATTAGCAATACTTTTTTCAACATTTTCATGCATTTTTTCTACCAAATTTTCAAATGCCTTGAATTGCTCTTGGTTAGAAATAGCTTTTTTATCATTTGAAGCAGCTAAATGAGTCATTAACACAAATTTTTTGTCAAAAAGATGTTTGTTATAAATATCCATAAAATCATCAATCTCAAATCCTAGTCTATTCATGCCTGTATTAACTTTCAGCCAAAGATTTTTAAAATAATTATTTTCTTTAAAAATTTTAAATTGATCTTGATTGTGCACTACAACATCAAGATTGAATTCTTTTGCAGCTATAAATTCTTCCTGTGAATAAATACCCTGCATCAAAAGAATTTTTTTCTTAGAAAGATTTCTAATTTTTTTTGCTTCATTAATTCTAACAACACCATAGCCTTCTACAAGGTCATCAATGCTTTTCGTTACGCTCTCTAAATTATGTCCATAAGCATCTGACTTTATTACAGCCATAAACTTTGACTCATTTCTAAGTTTTGATTTTATATAAGAAATATTTTCTCTTAGAAGCTTTGAATCAATTATTAATTCTGAATTTATTGCTGTCATTCAAAAGAATCGTAATAACTATCATTAGAAAAATTTTCAAATCTTGTAAATTCCTTTAAGAATGTAAGATTTACAGTTCCAATTGGGCCATTCCTTTGTTTTCCAATTATTATTTCAGCTTTGTTTCCTTGCTCAGAATCTTCGTTGTATACCTCATCTCGATATATGAATAATATTACGTCAGCATCCTGCTCAATTGCACCAGAGTCTCTTAAATCAGCCATAATTGGTCTTTTATTTGGTCTTTGCTCTACAGCTCTATTGAGCTGTGATAATGCAATTACAGGAACATTAAGTTCCTTTGCTAATGATTTTAGTGATCTGGATATTTCAGATATTTGATTTACTCTATTTTCTGTAGATAAAGGTAGTTGCATTAACTGAAGGTAATCAACAACTATCAAAGATAATCCATTTTCTTCAGATCTTGCAAGTCGTCTAGCTTTAGATCTAAGTTCAATCGGAGATAATAACGAACTATCATCTATCCATAATGGCATATTTTTTAATTTCTCACTTTGCTGTAATAGGACTTTTAACTCATCGTCTTTCAACATACCAGACCTTACATTTTGTTGATTTATTTTTGTCATACCAGACAATAATCTTGTTGTTAAAGATTCGCCAGGCATCTCTAGACTAAAAATAAGAACTGCACCTTTAGAGTCTTCATCTAATAAAACATTTTCTGCAATATTCATTGCTAAGGAGGTTTTGCCCATGCTTGGTCTTCCTGCAACTACAATTAAGTCGCCTCTCTGAATACCTTGTAACTTATTATCTAAATCTTTAAAACCTGTGGAGTCTCCTATAAGACCACCTGATTTATTTGAGAGCTCATAAAGTCTATCCATAGTGTCTGGAATAAGTTTGCGCATGGATTTAAGATTCTGATCATTTTGATTTGTTTCATCATTTAGAGCAAAAATCATACTTTCAGCTTTGTCTAACAAAGATGCTCCTTCTTGTCCTTGAGGGTTTGATATTAATTCTGATATTTCAGAATTAGCTTTCATGAGTTTTCTTGTTATAGATCTTTGTCTGATTATTTCTGCATAAGCTTCTAAATTAGCTGCTGAAGGAGTAGATGTAGCAAGTTCAATTAAATAATCTTTACCGCCAATTTTATTTAGAGAATTTTTATTATCTAATTTTTCTGATACGGTTAATGGATCAAGGGGTTTATTTTCTTCAATGAGTTCTGCCATTGATTGAAAGATAATTTGATGGTCTTTGCCATCAAAATCATTTTCTTTAATGACTTGAATAACAGTATCAAATCTGTGAGTTTCAAGCATGAGACCGCCCAAAACAGCTCTTTCAGCTTCTCTTGTTTGTTCGTTTTGATTAGTAGCAATATCTGACATTGGAATATGATTTTTACATCATATCTAAAAATATACAACTACTCTGGTGATACTTTTACTATTACTTCAATACTTACTTCTGGATGAACACTAATTGTAATATTATGTTCACCTGTTTCTTTAAGAGGTCCATCTGGCAGTTGTACTTCACTCTTATCGATTTGTATTTCTTTGCTTAAAAATGCCTCCGAAATTTCTCTAGTACCAACAGAACCATAAAGGGCTCCCTCTTCAGTAACTGGAACCAAAATTTCACATTCAGAACCTTCTAGCTCTTTTGCTCTTGCCTCTGCTTGGGTAAGAACATCTGCTGACATAGCGGCTAACTCATCTTTTTTTGCTTCAACTTCAGATATATTTTTATCACTTGCAAAGGCTGCTTTCTTTTGAGGTATGAGAAAATTTCTTGCATAACCGGAGTTAACATCTACAATATCGCCAATTTCGCCAAGTCTTTGAATTTTATCGAGTAATATAATTTTCATAATTTATTTGTGCATATCCGTGTATGGTATTAAAGCTAAAAATCTAGCAATTTTGATATTTTTTGTTAACTTTCTCTGGTTTGATGCAGTCACTCCAGTAACTCTTGCAGGAATAATTTTTCCTGTTTCAGTAATAAATTGTTTTAAGATATTGACATCCTTGTAACCAAAATTTTCAGGTAGTTCATATTTACTCATCTTTATCATCCTTTTCTTCAGAATTATCTTCATCTTTTGTATCAGAAACTTTAGGCTTCAAATCTTCTTCAGGTTGCGATTTTTCGATCTTATTTTCTTCAGGTTGTTTAACTTTTTCAAGTTTTTCGACAACTTCTTCTGGTTCATTTTTTTTATTTTTTGAATCTAATAGTAGCTGTGAGTCTTCTCCTGAATGAGTTTTCACCGAAATAAAAAGATGTCTAATAATTGATTCGTTATATTTTATTTTATTTTCAATCTCAATAAGTTTAGAAGGATCTCCTTCTATATTAAATAATAAATAATGCCCTTTATTATGATTATTTATGGAATAAGAAAGTTGCCTTCTTCCAACATCTTCCTGTTTCACAATATTGAAAGTATTGGCCTCTAAAAGCTTTTTAAAATCTTTTATAAAGTCATCAGCCTTAGAAGAAAGGTTTGGATTAAGAATTATTACTGCTTCGTATTTTTTCATGTTTATCCTTATGGTTATAGATTTTTACATAAGTAAAAACCAAGGAAAATGCATTCTAATTGAATTATTTTACTTTATCAATACTCGCTCTTGACTATGCGAATTAACTTTGAAAAAAAGCTCTGATTTTGTTCTGATAACATTTCATGATTCATTTGCTTATATCCATGCTCAATAAGCCCGATTGATGTTGCATATATTGGATTTTGTAAGATAGTTTCCATGCCTTTAAACTTTGATGGAATTCCTAGTCTTACAGATGTTTGAAATATTGATTCAGCTAGTTCTACAACACCCTCCATTTTTGAAGTTCCACCTGTAAAAACTATACCAGCTGATATTTTATCTTCAAAACCATTTCTGGAGATCTCAGCTTTAATTAAATCAAATAGTTCTGAATATCTTGGTTGTATAATATCAGCAAGTGCGCTCCTTGAAAGTTCTCTTGGAGGTCTTCCACCTACAGCTAGCACTTCAACTGTTTCATCCTCTTTAGTAAATTCAGAAACTGCACATCCATGTTTTTGCTTGATATCCTCAGCTTGAGGGGTTGGAGTCCTTAAAGCTTGTGCAATGTCACTAGTTACCTGATCGCCTGCAATTGGAATAACTCCTGTAAAAACAATTGAACCAGAATTAAAAATTGCAATATCTGTAGTTCCACCTCCAATATCAACGAGACATACACCCAATTCTTTTTCGTCATCAGATAAAATTGAATGCGAACTCGCTAGTTGTTCCAAAACAAATCCATCTACAACTAAACCACAATTTTTTATACATTTTTCTATATTTTTAACTGCGCTATTTGCACACGTTACAAGATGAACTTTTGCTTCTAATCTAACTCCTGACATGCCAAGGGGATCTAAACTAACCTCTTGGTCATCTATTACAAAAGATTGGGGGAGAACATGTAAAACATTTTGATCAGATGGAATAGATACTGCTTGAGCAGATTCGATAACCCTATCTATATCGTATGACGAAACTTCATTATCTTTTATTCCTACAGCTCCTTGTGAATTCAAGCTCTTAATATGATTACCAGCGATTCCGACATACACAGATTTGATTTTATCTTCAATCATAGATTGAGCTTGCTCAACTGCTTTACTGATTGCGTCTGTAGTTGCATCTATATTGACAACTACTCCTTTTTTAAGACCGCTAGATGGATAGGCTCCTAGAGCAACTATTTCTAGATTCTTTTCGCTATTGTATTTACCAACAATGCAAACAACTTTTGAAGTTCCAATATCGAGCCCAACAATCATGTTAGAATTTTTACCATTATTTGCCATAATCTAATGCAACTCCATCTTTATACCTCATATCTATGATACTAGGTATTTTTCCATTGTCGTATAAATAATTTAAAGTATCTCCAAAAATTTTAACTCTTTTTTTAGAAATATCTTTACCAAACCTTATTAATGTTGAGTCCGTTGTCACCTCCCACCCGGTAACAACACTATAGTCTATTTTATCAACTTTAAAATTAATAAGATCACTGCTCTGAACTAGTTTTATTAAAAAAATTATGCTCTCAACATTTGGGACATCTCCACTAACCTCAATTATTTTTTTATTTGATTGATCGTATTTAAATTTTATTAAGTCTTCATCATAAAAATATTCCTGATTTAAAATAAATAATGGTTCTCTATTTTTTATACTTATAAAAACATTTTTTTTCATTGGCTGAAAGATGATTGTGTAATCTTTAATCCAATCCTGTTTTTCTATAAGTCTATGGATGTTTCGTCTTGAATGCTCATTTTTAATATCATAGATGAGATTTTTTTGAGATTGGTACTCAAATCCAGACTCATAATTTATATTAATTTGATATTGTGCAAATAATCCTGAAGAAAATAAAAATATTAAAGGGATGATTTTTTTAAAGAGATGCATCGATAATCTTTTGAACGACTTCACTATAAGTTAAGCCCATAAAGCTGCCTGATTTTGGAACATTACTATGACTTGTCATACCTGGCACCGTATTAATTTCAATTATATAAAAGTTTTTCTCTTTGTCTTGCAACAAATCCACTCTTGCCCATCCATTGCAATTTAATGCTTCAAACGCATCTAAAGATATTGATTTAATTTTATCCAATTCATTCTGAGTTAACTCCGCTTCAACATGAAGCGTTTTGTCTGAAATATATTTAGCATCATAATCATAGAATTCGTTTGTCGTAATTATTTCTAAAGGTGGTAAGCATTCTTTATTAATTATAGTTACGGTGAGTTCTCTTCCTTCGATATATTCTTCGAATAGAAAACTTCTTTTAGGATTGATGCATTTTTGATACGCATTTTTAAGACTTTCATTATCACTAATCTTAAAAATATCTACACTTGAGCCATCTTCTTCTGGTTTAAGAAATAAATATTTATAAGGTCTAAACTTATCGAAAAAACAAGTCTGTAACCCATCTTCAACAAGTTGTTTATTGAGCTTTGTTTCAAGCCATAGCGGTGTTGTGATATTATTTTTTTTTAATATTTCTTTTGTTAGTCTCTTATTCCATGTATTTCTACATGCTACTGCTTTTGATCCGGAATATAAAATGTCTAAGTCATCTAAGTTTTTTTGAAGTTCTCCACCTTCACCTTCAAACCCATGAAGGGCAATAAATACAAAATCATAAATTTTTAGCTCATTCAAATTAGTTATATTTTTAAAATCTAATAACTCTGATTCATAACCTAATTCTTTCATTGCTTTGTGAACTCCTTCTCCACTTTGCAAAGAGATTTGTCTTTCGGAAGAAGAGCCTCCATAAAGAACAGCTATTTTTTTTATCATTTCCATTTATGTTTTATTGATTCACACACCTTTGATACACTTCCAGCGCCTTGTGTTACAACAATATCAAAGTAATCTTTTTTGTCATTAATTAAGTTAATTACATCATCATGATTTTTTACGTAGGTAACATCTTTATGGCCTTTTTGTTTTATTGTTTCTACAATTGTTCTTGAATTAATTCCTCTTATAGGTTTCTCACTTGCAGAATATATATCAAGCAATATTAATGAATCTGCTTTTGCAAGTACTTTTATGAAATCATCAAAAAGTTGAGCTGTTCTTGAAAATCTGTGAGGTTGAAAAATCATGCAAACTTTTTTCTTAGGATACTCTTCTTTGTATGCATTAATATTTGATTCTATTTCAATAGGGTGATGTCCGTAATCATCAATTAAAATGATTTCTTTAGATTGAATAATAATCTTATGCTTTTCATATCTTCTTCCTACACCTGAAAATGCTGAAATCCCTTTTTTTATATAACTTATTGGAATACCCTCTTCCATAGCAACTCCTATAGATGCAGCTGCGTTAAAAACATTATGCTTACCAGGAAGATTTATTTTGAATTTATGAATTTTTTTATTTTTTCTATCAAAAATTTCAAAGTCTTGTTTTCCTCTAACTGGATTTATATTTTTGATTTGATAATCACAGTTTCTAGATTTTCCAAAAGTTATTTGTGTTCTAGATATTCTTTCTGAAATTTTTTTTATATTTTTATCATCACCATTTATCATCAAATATCCATAAAAGGGGACATTTTCCGCAAACATTACAAATGAATCCAATAAATTTTCAAATATATTTTGGTAATGAACGAGATGATCGTCATCTATATTTGTTAGTACAGCTAAATCTGGTTGAAGATGTATAAATGTTCCATCACTCTCATCCGCCTCAGCAACCAAATACTTTCCATCTCCTAAGTCTGAATTTTCGTCAGTACTTAATACTTTTCCACCAACTACATAGGTTGGACTTAGATTTGCTACACTTAAGATTTTTGCAATCATGCTTGTGGTTGTTGTTTTTCCATGACTGCCAGCTACAGCAATGCTCTCATAACCTATCATGATACTTCCTAGCATTTCTGCTCTTGGAATAATTGTTATTGAGTCTTTTTTAGCCTGAGTAAGTTCAGGATTTTTTAAATTAATAGCTGAAGAAACAACTATTAAGTTTGCTCCTCTGATATTCCCTTTATCATGTCCTATAAAAACTTTCGCTCCATCTTTTTTGAGTTTCCTTAACTCAATAGAATCAGATATATCTGAACCAGATATCTTATAACCTTTCTTAAGAAGCACGCGGGCAATTCCAATCATTCCGGCACCACCAATGCCAACAAAATGAATGCTTTTAACTTTTTTAAACGGTTTCATTAATCTTAAAATATCCCTCTATATGAGCAACTACGGTGGAAGTGGCATTCAAATTAGTTTTGTTATTAAACTTTGTCCAGTTTCTAAAAGTTTTATTTTCAATGATACTCGATATCTTTTGCTTTAGATTTTCTATTGATTCATTTTGATAATGAACCATTCCCATGTTCATTTTTTCAATAATCTTTGCGTTAGCAATTTGATGATTATCAATGGAGGTTGGAAGTGGAATTATAAGCACACCTCTATTTACTGAGGTTATCTCTGATAAAGTTAAAGCGCCGCCTCTTGAGATAACAAAGTCAGACCATGATATTTGTTCAACAGGACTTTCATAAAAATCGTTTACCTTAGCATTTATATTATTGGACAAGTATTCATTTGTAACCATTTCAATATTATTTTGCCCACATTGATGTCTGATTTTAATGTTGTAGGGCAAATCTTTAAACATTGAAGGAAGTTCCTTGTTAATATATTCAGCGCCTTGGCTCCCACCGGTTATATAAATCTTAGTTAAACCTTCATTATTGTTTACACTTTGAATAACAGAAAAGGAATCTCTTATAGGGTTCCCAGATAATATTGATTTTTTAATACCTTTTATAGGAAATCCAAGAAAATTTATCTTTGCAAATTTAGACAATAATTTATTTGCTGTTCCTAATACGGCATTTTGTTCATGAATAAATATAGGTTTGCCTTTTATCCAAAATGCTAGACCTGCAGGAACAGTAATAAAACCGCCAAAACCAACCATGCCATCAATTTTTTCTTTATTAATTATTCTTAATATTTTAAAAATATTTATAAGCACCTGAAATAGAACCTTACTTTTTTTTATTAAACTGTTTCCTCTAAATCCCTCTATAGAAAGATTAAAAGATGTTAAAGAGATATCTTTAAATGCATTTTTTTCTATTTGCGCACCTGTCCCAAGAAAAACTACCTTATGATCCTTCTTAATTAACCCTTTAGCGATAGATGCAGCTGGAAAAACATGTCCTCCTGTTTTAGCAGCTACTATTAAAAATTTCATAACTTATAGCAATTTATTTTCATTATTTATTCTCAGAACTATTCCCATTAAGGACAACATTATAATAATGCTAGTTCCACCATAGCTAATAAAAGGAAGTGTAAGTCCTTTTGTTGGCAACAAACCAATATTAACAGCAATGTTAAATAACATCTGAATTGATATAAGAAGAAAGGTTCCAAAGACAACATATCCCTGAAAATATCTATTTTTTCTAAATGAATCATATGATATTAATATTAATCCAACAAATAAGACCATAAATAATAAAATCAAAACCATGCCACCGATAATACCAAGCTCTTCAACTAATATTGCAAATATAAAATCTGTGTGGGCCTCAGGCAGAAAAAAACTTTTTTGAAAACTGTTGCCTAATCCAACGCCGAACCAACCTCCCTGACCGATACTTATCAAAGAATTTGAGAGCTGCCATCCTGCATTTAAAACTACATCAGCTGCAAAAGGATCTGTAAAAGCAAGAACTCGTGCTAATCTCATTGGTGAAGTAGTTATTGCAATATAACCCAGTAAAACTATAAGAAGAATTAATAAGCCTAATTGAAAAAAAGAAATTCCTGCATAAAAAAGAATTCCAACAACTAAAATGCAAACTATTGCCGTTGAACCAAGATCTGGCTGGCTCATTATTAAAATAGAGATAATAAATAATAATGATAATGGTTTTAAAAAACCTCTAAGTGAGTCTATTTCAGATATTCTTCTTATTGAATACCCTGAAATGTAAAGTATTAAACTAAATTTGCATATTTCAGAGGGCTGAATATTAATAGGTCCCAGTCTAATCCATCTTATACTTCCATTAACACTAGTTCCAACATCCGGAATAAACAAAGCAATTAACAGTAGAATACTTAATAGCATAAAGATCCAATCAGTTTTATATAAAAAAGTAGATGGAATAACTAAAAAACTTGTCATTGCAATTAATCCTATTGCTATAAATAAACTTTGTCTTTGAGCAAAATAAAAAGGATTAGATGTCATATCATCTGCAACATATATGCTTGATGATGTAACCATAATCATTCCAAGTATTATTAAGAACGACAGTGGTAATATTATTAATATGTCATTTCTTGTTATATTCATTATGGTAAATATTTTTTAAGATTATTATTGAAATATTTTCCTCTTTCAGAATAATTCTTAAAATCATTCCCACTTGGGTAACCAGGCGAAAAAAGAATATTTTTTGAATTATTACTATCATAAATACAATTCAATGCGTCATCTAAAGAATTAACAATGACTTTTTTTGGATGATCTATGCATTCAGTAATATTTTTAGCATGTAGACCAAAAATATATACCCTCTCTGGGCCATCAACTTTGATCTTTCTATACCCCTCTTTTTTTGGATCTCCACAGACTATAAGAGAATATTTTGATTTATGAAATAAGTAGTTTGCTTTTTTTAATGCGTAAGATAAAGAGTGATAATTAGTAGATTTTGAATCATTGATTACTGTTTCCGAGATAATTTCATATCTATAAGGAAGGTTTTTAAGTTTAATTTTTTTTGGTTTTGATTCTGTTATCCATTCAAAAAGTTTATATGGATCTGTTTCATAAGAGATTGTTTGTTTTGCTAGAAGAATTCTTTTCTTTGCTTTATTGTATGAACTTAAATTGCCATGATAATTTAAATGATCAATACCCAAATTAAGCAGAATTCCAAAATCTAATTTGTTCTCTTTCATTTTATCTAGTTGAAAACTAGACAATTCAATTATTGAAAATGTTCTATCATTATTTATATAGTCGAGCATTGTATTACCAATATTTCCAATTAAATTAGCAGAATCATAGTGCTCAAATAATTGATTTAAATGATATGCGGTTGTGCTTTTTCTGTTTGTGCCTGTTATACCTATTTTGATAGAAGTATCTTCTTTAAAAAAAATATCTAAATCTGTAAATACGTTTTTATTTGCATTTAGTAATTTTCTAAATATGTTTCTTGGAATGCCAGGGCTACAAAAAATCTCGTCATAGCTATCTAAATTAAGTTCTTTATTGTATCTATCTATATTGTCATCAAATATATCAAAGTTTCTATTTTGTTTTTTTAAATATCTCTCAAAAGATTTACCTGTCTCTCCATATCCATATATAAGAGACTTCACCTGGACTTACCTTAATTTTAAAGTAGCTAGAGCAATGAGAATTAGAACAAGTGTAACTATCCAAAAACGAACAATAATCTTAGGCTCTGCCCAACCTTTTAATTCATAATGATGGTGAATTGGTGCCATAAGAAATACTCTTTTGCCTCGAGTTTTATATGAAATAACTTGAATTGCTACACTAAGAGTTTCTATAACAAATACACCTGCCATAATTGCAAAAACTAGCTCGTGTCTAAGAATAATAGCTATGATTCCGAGAATTGCTCCAAGAGCTAAAGAGCCAATGTCTCCCATAAATATTTGGGCTGGGTAAGTGTTGTACCACAAAAAACCTATTCCAGAGCCAATTAGAGCTCCACAAAAGACTATTAATTCTCCAGATAGAGGCAGATGAGGCAAATATAAATAATCAGATATTAGTTGGTTGCCCATTGCATATGCTATAAGACCCAATGCTCCTCCAATTAAAACAGAAGGCAAAATTGCTAAGCCATCTAATCCATCAGTCAAATTTACTGCATTAGAGGATCCAATTAGAACAAACATACCAGTAAAGATAAATATAAAAGGTGACATGGGTATAATTAAATCTTTAAAGAATGGCACAATAAAAGAAGTCTCTGGAATTATTTCTGCTGAATAATATAAATAACTCATTGCCAGAAATGCTATTAATGATTGAAAGATTATTTTTTGCTTTGATGATAATCCATCCGAATTCTTTTTTTTAATCTTTAAGTAATCATCAAAAAAACCAATAAGAGAAAATCCAATCGTTACAGAGAGAACAACCCAAATGTATCTATTACCTAAATCAGCCCAAAGAAGGGTGGAAATAATTAATGATGATAAAATTAATAATCCTCCCATGGTAGGAGTTCCAGTTTTTTTATAGTGTGATTCAGGGCCATCCTGCCTGACATATTGTTCAAACTGCATTGATTTTAAAAAGCTTATAATGGCTGGTCCTAATATGATAGATATAAGCAAGGCTGTAAGGGTGCCACCTATAGTTCTTACAGTCAGGTATCTTAAAACATCAAAGCCTGGATCAACTGAAACAAGCACTGTTCCTAAATATTCAAACATTTATAAACCTCTCCATTTTCATTCCTCTAGAACCTTTAATTAAGATAACATCTTTTGAAGTGATATTTTTTTTTAAGTAGCTCTTTAATAAATCCTCGTTATTAAAAAAAATTCCCTTTCTACCAAATGCCTCAGTTATTTCTTTTGCTAATTCACCATATCCTAAAACCACATTAATCCCTTTAGCTTTTGCATATTCCCCCACCTCTCTATGCAGTTTCTTTTTGAATTTTCCTAACTCAAACATATCTCCAATTACTAAGACAGTATTTTTTTTATATTTACTTAATAAATCAATAGATTTCTTTGACGAATCTGGATTAGCATTATATGTATCATTAATTAAAAGTGAACCGTTAAGCCATTTTGATTTTATCTGTCTTACATTTTTTATTCTTTTCGAATTTATCCTTGAAGCGAAGGTATCTAAATTTTTATCTAAACAATAATGAACTGCAAAACTAGACAATATATTTTTTATATTATGTTCTCCCTCTAAAGAAGTTTTTATCTGAATATCTTTATCAATTAACTTAGATAAAACCTTAAAATGCATTCCATCTTTTTTATATCTAATATCACTTGCAAAAAAATCAGCACTTTTTGTCATCCCAAAGGTATAAATATTAATATCATTTCTGATAAGCCTCCAATGACTTAAATGATTCTTATTTTCATTAGGAACAATAAGATATCCATTCTTTTTTATGTTATGAACTATTTCTGATTTAACAGTTAATACGCCATTAATATTCTTTAATGTTTCAAGATGAGAACTTCCAATATTTGTAATCACACCAACAATAGGTTTAAGGATCTTACTTAAATAATTTATATCTCCAATCTTAGACGCTCCGATTTCCAAGACAATATTTTTTGATTTAGATGATGTATTTATTATGCTTAAAGGCATCCCAATCTCATTATTAAAATTTCCTATGGTTTTTGAGGTGTTACTTAAAGAATTTGCAAGAATATTAGTTGTGCTTGTCTTTCCATTGCTTCCTGTAATTGCTATAACGTTACCCTTATATTTCTTGATAATATTTTTTGCAATTTTCTTTAAAGCAGTAATGGTATTCGCAACATAAATAATATTTTTTTTTCTTGTCTTTAAAAATCTTTTATTATCCACAAGAGCTATAGATGCACCTTTTGAAAGAGCCTCACCAACAAAATTATTACCATCGAATCTAGCACCTTTTACTGCAATAAATAGTGATTCTTTTTTTATAGTTCTTGTATCTATTGAAATATTCTTGATAGGAATATCTTTAGCAATCTTTAAATCTAAATAAACTGACAAATCATTAGAGTTATTTATATATTTCATTTATAACCTCATGATCACTAAAAAAATTTGTTTTATTTTTTTCTTCTTGTGTTTCTTCATGACCCTTTCCAAGAATTACTAAACATCCATTATTTGGCAGAATTTTAGAAGCATGTATTATTGCCTCTTCTCTATCTTTTATCTTCACAACATCTTCAATATTATTATTCTGAGCGGCATCTGTAAAAATATTTTCAAAGTCTTCGGACCTTGAATTATCTGATGTAAAGATTACTTTTGAGGAGCTTTTAATAGCAGCTTCAAGCATCTTTGTTCTTTTAGATTTGTCTCTATCGCCACCACATCCAAAAACCACTACCAAATTTTTATAATAATCTCTTATTGATGATAAAAAATTATCAATAGCCTCTGGATTATGAGCATAATCAATAATGACGTTTGAAGGTATATCCCTTATTACCTCACATCTCCCTTTGGGTAAATTTAAAAAGGATAGATCATTTATTATATTTTCCTCAAACTTATCGAACCCAATTGAACAAATTGAAAATATAAGATTGTGAATATTAAATTCTGGAAATAGATTGCAAGAAAAATTATATTTCTTTTTTTTAATATTTTGATAAACATTAGGCGGTTTATTTACACTTATGTAAAAGAATGTCTTGTGAGGTGACATTTCTGTAATTCTAAAAAAAATGTCGGAGAAATTATTTTTATTACTAATGGTGGTCAATTTATATTCATCATTTTGAACAAAATCATAATCATCTTTATACTTGGAAGAATCTTCATCTATAAGTTTTATAGAAGAATGCATCTTATAGATTTCAAACTTTGCATCTCTATAAGATGCAATATCTTTATGATAATCTAAGTGATCGCTCGTTATATTTAATATAGAAGTTGAATTAAACC
This sequence comes from uncultured SAR86 cluster bacterium, assembly GCA_902520725.1. Classification (GTDB taxonomy): domain Bacteria; phylum Pseudomonadota; class Gammaproteobacteria; order Magnimaribacterales; family D2472; genus SAR86A. Next base: position 27,055 of record CABYPB010000005.1, read on the forward strand.
AACCAATGTTACTAACCCTTTTTTGATCTAACGCATGAGAGGAAATCTCGATGCATATGTTTCCAGCATCCTCAAATTTATTATTATTAAGAATATTAAACAATTCAAAGATATCTGGAGTGGTTTTTGTTGAAAATGTATTGTTGAATTTATTCTGATTAAACTGAATACCTAAAGTTCCTACATACAAAGATTCATAGCCAAACTTTATTAGTAATTGGTGGCAAAGATATGCAGCTGAACTCTTGCCGTTAGTTCCTGTGAATCCGAAGAAATTGTTATTGCTAATATCGATGTCATATAAAGCGTTAAGAAAATTAACAATTCTATCTTCAAGATCTTTTATATAGAAAATATCATCATTATTTATATGTGCATTTGAGTCATTGTGAACAACTAAAGATGCTCCCATATTCAGTGCATCTTCAGAGTATTTGCTTCCATGTTCTTTAACTCCGGGCAAACCAAAGAATATTGACCCTTTCTTTACTTTCTTTGAGGAATTTGTAGCTTCAAGAATTTTAGTCCCTTTTTTAAAATTAATTCCTAAAATATTTTCTAGTTCACTCATCTTGAAAATATCCTAAATGGTTTAGTGAGCTTTCAGCAATCTTTGCAAAAACTGGTGCTGCAACTGCTCCTCCTGTATAAGAATTAAGTCCTGGATTTTCTATAGAAACAAATATAGTTAATGATTGATCGCTTATTGGAGTTATCCCAACAAAAGAAGCTATATATAGATCTTCAGCATACCCTGATCCTGTTCTAGTTTGATGGGCTGTTCCAGTTTTACCTCCTACAGAAAAACCTTTGATTTTTGCTGTTTTTCCTGTGCCGTCTTCTACTACCATTCTCAAGGCATCAAGAATATGACTGGCTGATTCAGAAGATATAATTTTTTGAGACGTAGCTTCTTGATTTTTAAATATCTGGAAATCTTTTATTACTCCATTATTTGCAAATACTGAATACGCTGATGCTATTTGAAAAGGACTCACCTTAATTCCATAACCATAGCCCAAACTTGCAAGTTCTTTATCTAAAACTTTCTCCTTAACATTCATATATCCAAAAGAGCTAGAGGGAAAATTAATTGATATTGGTTTTGTAAATCCAAAATCATAATAATTTTTTTTCAAATCTTTATAACCAAGCTCTAAGGCTATTTTTGATGCTCCAACTTGACTGCTAACAGCAATAATTTCCTTTGGAGTTAACTCTATATGATTTTTAGAATCTATAATAACTTTATCATTCAAATTTAATCTTCTTGGAATATCAACAAGTTCATCAGGCAAAAATAATTCGTTATCGAATGCTTTTGATAAAACTATTGGCTTTAGAACTGATCCAAGCTCATATGCCTCTACAAGAGCTCTATTTTTTTGAATTTTTCTTTGAGGATTATTTGGGTTATAAGAAGGATAACTTGCCATGGCAAGTAACTCACCTTTTTTATTATCTAATATAATAACTGTTCCTGATTTAGCTTTATTTTTCTTTATTGCCTCTGCGAGATATTTATATGAATAAAACTGCAAAGTTGCATCAATTGTTAAATGAATATCTTCTCCTTGAACTGTCTTAATAACTTCTAAAGGTTGAGAAATAATTTCCTGTTTTGCATTTTTAAAGAATTTTTGTTTGCCATTAATCCCTGATAAAACATTGTCATAACTTTTTTCAAGACCTTCTTGAGCTCCATCTGTACCGTAAAAACCTATTAAAGTTGCTATTTGTTCACCCAATGGATAATGCCTGCTGTGTCTTACTTCGATCTCAAAATTGCGAAGATTTGATTTTTTTATACTTAGAATTTCATTATTTGATAAGCCTTTCTTTAAAATTGTTTTTTTAATGAAAATATCTTTATTTATATCAACATCAATATCTATAACTTCTGCAACACTTAAGAGCTGAGATTTTTTAAAACCACGCAACGCATAAAGATCATAATTTACTATTGAAACAGCTAATGGAAAATTATTTCTATCAAATATAGTACCCCTGACAGGATTTATATCTTTGTACTTTATATATCTTTTATTACCTTCATCTTGAAGAAAACTACTATCAATAAATTGAATAGATAAAACTTTAAAAACAATTGCTATTAATGCACAAATTACTGCAGAGGATATTAATAAAAACCTCCAGTTCAATAATATATTTTTATTATTCATTTAACGTTATTCTTTTTGGATTTTTCTTTTCCATCAAAAGAGACTCTTTAGCAGCTTTTTCAATGCTGGCAGGAGAATTTTCTATATGATATTGTGTTACCAGTCTTAAATTTAAATCTTTAAGATTCTCATTTTCAACTCTAAAATTTTCATAATTATTGTGTAAAGTTCTTACTTCCCATGAAAGTTTTATCTTTTCTATACTCAGAATTAAGATAATAACTGTTAATCCCGAAATACTTGCCATCATTTTTCTTGTTATCATATCTTTTGAAATGCTCTCATAATTGCGCTTCTTGATCTTGAGTTATCTTTTTGCTCTCTATCAGAAGGCCTAATTTTTTTTGCTATACACTTAAAATTTTTTTCTTTAATATTATTTAAAGGTATATCTTTAGGAAAGGATTTAAAAGAGGGTTTAAAGAAGTTTTTTATAATATTGTCCTCAAGAGAATGAAATGCAATAGTCACAATTATTCCATCTTTTTTTAAGATATTTTTTGCGGTATTTAAGGATAATTTAAATTCTTCAAGCTCATCATTAATGAATATCCGAAATGCTTGAAAAGATTTTGTTGCAGGATGTATTTTCTTTTTTTTCTCAGGATATTTTTGACTAATAATTTCCGCAAGCTGGCATGTCCTTAGAATTGGTTTCCTTTTTCTTTCATCCTCAATTGTTTTTGCAATAAGCTTTGCATGCTTTTCATCACCATACTTATATAGGACTGAAATAATTTCTTCTAGAGGAGCATTATTTAACCAGTCTGAGAGTGAATTACCTTTTGTATTATCAAAACGCATATCAAGAGGGCCATCTTTATTAAAACTAAAACCTCTTTCTGAATTATCAAAATGAGTCGAGCAAGTTCCTAAGTCATAAAGAATCCCGTCTATACTTTCTGTTTTGAAGTACTTATTAAAGTTTTTAAATGAGTCATGATAGATTTTGAAATTAGGTTGCTTGTATTTTGAAGCAAATCTTACAGCATCTGGATCTTTATCAAATGCAGATAAAAAACCTTTGATAGAAATTTTATCTAGAATTAAGTCTGAATGACCACCTCTACCAAATGTTCCATCTATGTAGAGTCCATCTTTATCATGAATTAAGAAATCAATAGACTCTTCCAGTAAAACTGGAAAATGAAGCATACTAATCTACTTGCTTTCTCATAAAAGTCGGCACATCAAGGAAATCAATTTCCTCTGCAGACGACGTGCCAACTTCCTGATTTGTTCTATTTCTATCTAAGCCAACTGGATTTAAAGTCATAGTAGGTTCATTATCAATGACTAATGCTGGAGCTCTTTGATCAACTCCAGTTGCTACGATAGTTACTTTAATATCATCTTTATAACTGTCATCAAAAACAAGTCCATAAATTACAAGCGCGTCTTCACTGACAATTTCTTCAACTATATTAGTTACTTCAGTTTGGTCGCCAAGAGTTGGGCTTCTTCCAGTTATATTCACTAAAATGCCTCTTGCATTTTTAAGATTAATATCATCTAGTAATTCACTTTTAACTGCCATAGTTGCAGCCACTTCTGCCCTATTTTTACCGGTTGCTATACCAGTTCCCATCATTGCAGTTCCTTTTTCTGACATTACTGCTCTAACATCGGCAAAGTCAACATTAACATGTCCTCTCTGCATAATAATATCTGAAATTCCTTGCACAGCTCCTTTTAAAACATCATCTGATTTTGCAAAAGCATCTGAAATTGGAGTATCTGGACCTAGTATCTCAAGAAGTTTTTCATTTGGTATTGTTACCAGACTGTCTACCTCTTCAACCAATGCAGCAAGACCTTTTTCTGCAGCTGCTATTCTTTTCTTTCCTTCAAATTTGAAAGGTTTTGTAACTACTGCCACAGTAAGTGCTCCTAATTCTTTAGCTATAGACGCAATTACAGGTGCAGCCCCAGTCCCAGTTCCACCTCCCATACCAGCAGTAATGAAAACCATATCCGCGCCTGTTAATAATTCTTCAATTGCCACTCTGTCACTTTCTGCTGCTCTTCTTCCAATGTCAGGATCTGCACCAGCGCCTAGGCCTTTTGTAAGACCATTTCCTAATTTTAAAGTTATTGCACTTTTTGTTGCACTTAGAGCCTGAGTATCAGTATTTGCACAAATGAAATCAACTCCTGCAATATTATGGTTAATCATATGAATAACGGCATTTCCACCACCGCCACCAACGCCAACTACTTTAATCTTAGCGTTTTCTACTTCTTGCTCTATAACTTCAAAATTCATTTTTTTCCCCTAATTAAAATGACATAGATTTAATACTTTCAGGAAGAACGATATCAAGGATCTCTGTAGATAAAGAACCTCCAGTTTGTCTCATTTCCCAATTATTTGTATTCCATATTTCAAATTTGTTTCCCATACCCACTAATGCTATTTGTTTTTGATTTTCTATTTCTGCATATTTTTGGAGGTCACTTGGAATTCGCAAAAGCATTCTTCCATTTATGTCTATTTCAGATTCATAAGCATTTCCGAGAATTGTCCATTGTATATTTCTGACAACTGGGTCTAAGCCTTGCAAAGACTCTAGTTTTGTAGAGATATCTTCCCATTCTTTGCCAGGATAAATTTTTAGGGATGGATATTGCGGGTCTTTTGTTATAACAATTTTAGACTGTTTTTGTAATTTAAAATCAGTTCTATATCTTGCAGGTATTGAGAGCCTGCCCTTTGCATCCAAGGAAACTGTGTTAAAACCAAACATTTATAAAATATAAAGTCTTTTTACACACATTGCAACACTTTTGCACACTTTTTCACACATTAAGAGTGTAAAAATTTAAGTATTAAAAAAAATGAGTTGGTTTGTAAGCCGGATTCTGTAAATGATGATCATCTATCTCGATATTATGTTGCCATAATACTCTAGCAACCTACCCAAATCCAAAGCGAGCAACTCTATAGGATTTCTATTTGGTTTTGCTTCAGGCTGGGGTTTGCAATGCCTTAAATGTTACCATTCAAGCGGTAAGCTCTTACCTTACCTTTTCACCCTTACCAAATAAATTGGCGGTATATTTTCTGTTGCACTATCCGTAAGCTCACGCCTCCCAGGTGTTACCTGGCGCCCTGCTCTATGAAGTCCGGACTTTCCTCTAATTTAATTAGCGATCATCCAACCAACTCGAGGACTATTATAATGATTTTTTATATTTCTATAAGATTTTTATATATATCTCTTTTATTTTGACCTGTTACTAAAGAGATAAGCTTTGCAGCATCGGATGCAGATAGTTTTTTTAAAAACTCTTTCTTTGTCTTTTTATCTAAAACAAAATTGTTAGTATTTTTTTGAGTACCTTCTATAACAATTACCATTTCACCTTTTAATAAAATTTTTTCTTTTTTTATATCCTCCAGGATCTCTAAAGCACTACCTCTAAAAATTTGTTCATGTAGCTTAGTCATCTCTTTACAAATTGAGACTCTTCTTGTCTTTCCAAGAACTTTAATTAAATTGGTAATGGTTTTTTCTAATCTTTTTGAAGATTCAAAGAAAATTGCTGTTTTATTATCTTCTTTTATACTTTCAAAGCATACCTCTTGATCGTTAAGTTTTTTAGGTACAAATCCAAAAAAGGTAAATTTATCTGTTGGGAGTCCTGACATCACTGCTGCACTTATAACAGATGAAGGTCCAGGTATAAGAGTATAGTTAATTAATTGTTTTGAGCATTCTTTTATGAGTTTATAACCCGGATCAGATATGGCGGGAGTTCCTGCATCAGATATTATGGAAACACTCTTATTATTTTTAATTTGATTTATTATTTCCAGTGTTACTTTGTCCTCATTATGATCATGAAAACTTCTGCAATGTTTTTTAATATTAATAAAATTCAATAGTTTTTTGGTATTTCTTGTATCTTCAGCATAAAGGAAATCGGATGATCCAATAACATCTATTGCCCTAAGTGATATATCATTTAGATTACCTATTGGTGAAGAAATAAAATATAACATTTAATTTTATAAAAATATGAAGTTTAGCTTAACATTAATGACGCTATGTTCGATGCTTTTCTTAGCCTCATGTGTTAGTTCAACTAATACTGAAAAGGGAAAAGTGCTTCTTGATTTAGATCTACAAACTTCAAATAAAAATAAAGAAATAATTTTAGAGTATTTATTAAATGAAAATATTAAATTTTCTATCGATTTTAATAAAAATGATTCGTATCGATTAAGTAATGACTTATTAGAATCTAATTTAAAATATTTTTGTCGCTCTTTTACTCAGGAGCAGAATGATTTATTAGAGTTAAAGGTATTTGATAAGATTGATAATCTTAATAAAAAAGTATTGATCATTTATTCTAAAGAATTTGAAAACCTATCAGAAGATCTCAAAAAAAAATATCCTCAAGAGTTATATTATTTATTAGATGAGAGTGATTACGATAAAGAGGTAAAAAGAATTTTAGAAGTTAATAGGAGTATTGATAGACACTTAGATATTTCAAACCTAGATAAAGATTTAGAAATAGATCATTATCCAAGGATAAGAAATGACATATCAAAAATATATTTTTTGCTTGATTATGATCTAGGTAAAACCATTGTTCCTTTAGTTAAAAACTTTGCATTAAATATTGATTCATATTCGTCAACTCAAATTTTTCATGATGCAAATGACTATAAAAAGCTTGCAGATTTTGAGTCTGTTTTTATACCCGTTCAAGATGAAATGATTAAAACAATAGTCGGAGAAAAAGATATTAAGAATATTAAGAATGAATTTGAAAAAATGTTGATTGCAGACTATTTGCTTCTTGAAAAGGTATATCAAAACAACTTATTTAGACAGGAGATATTTCTAAGAACGACTTCAGAAAAAATCGCCAAAAATAAGTGTATAAAAAGAAACTTATCTTTTTCTAAAGTTGATTTAGGTGTGCTCTCTAATCTTCTTTAAGATCTCTTTCAAGAGAAGATAAGCTATCAAGGAATCCTGGTCTTTCAAATACAGATTTTTGATAATCAAGAAGTGGTTTAAGGTGTCTGTTAATTGGTAACTTTATACCAACTGAAGGAAGTCTCCACAAGATTGGAGCAAAAAAGCAATCTACAAGAGTAAATTCATCACTCATAAAAAATTTAAATTCTTTAAATGTTGGTGCGATAGATGATATTTCATGCAGGAGCTCTTCTCTTACCTTCATAAGATCTTTTTCAGGACTTTTTCCTTCAATTAAAGTATCTATAAGTGGGCACCATTCTCTATCAATTCTTAACATAAGAGTTCTGCTATTAGCACGAGCAACAGGATAGACAGGTAATAAAGGCGGATGTGGAAATCTTTCATCCAAGTATTCCATCATCACAGCAGGATCATGAATAATCAAATCTCTATCCACTAAGATTGGAAGTTTATGATAAGGGCTCATTGATAATATTTCATCTGGTGTTTCGTCCTGTTTAGACTCTTTAATTTCTGCAGAAATATCCTTTTCTGCTAAAACAATTCTCACCCTCTGACTGTAATGATCGTCTCTATCTGAATATAAAATCATAATTTCCCCAATATGTTATTTTAAATAGTCCTTATGGTACTCTCGATATAGCAGAGAAGCTAATGCTGTAAATATTAAAAAATAAAATACAACATACCAGCCTATTCTTTCTCTTGTAGCCTTAATTGGTTCACCGACATAAACTAAGAAGTTTGTTAAATCATATATGAGAGTATCAAATTCTTCCTTTGTCAATTCTCCAGTTCCCTCCTGAACTTCTAAAAAACCACATTTTTCATTAGTGATTGTATTTCCATTTTCATCTCTCTTTTCACCGCCATTATTTGCAATTACAGGAACACTTTTACAGACCAACCTTTGATTGCCTTGAAGTGAAAGAAGAACGTTTGGCATTGCAGTACCAGGATAAACAAGATTGTTAACACCATATTGTTTTGAAGAGTCTTCATAATAAGCTCTAAGGTAAGAATATATCCAATCATCTCCCTTGTATCTTGACACTAGTGTTAAATCGGGCGGAGCAACGCCAAACCAATTTACTGAGTTATCTGACATTGCGCCAGTCATTAAATCACCAGGCTTGATAGACTTATCAAACACTAAATTTTCAAAAAAAATGTCTTCAGGAATCTGTAAATCTTTAGCAACTCTGCCCCATCTTGAATATTTTAGAGAATGGCAGCCATAACAATAATTAATATATGTTGAAGCTCCTCGTTGCAGTGACTCCATGTCATTGAGAGAGTATTTGAATTTATCACAATCTCCATAATCTTTGCATGGCCCGCCTTCAGCAGCATCGATATTATTTATAAAAAATATAGTTAATAGAAAGCTTAAAAAAGTTAAAAATCGTGTTCTCTTACATAAACTTTTTATCATAATCGCTTAGGTACTTGTTTTGTTTTTTCATATTTTGTATAAACGGGCATTAATAAAAAAAATGCGAAATAAATCACGGTACAAATTACACTCATAGTTTTTCTAACTTCTGTAACACCAACTGTTCCTAGGTATCCTAATGTAAGGAAGCTTACTCCAAATAGAACAAGAGCAATTTTACTGTATATTCCCTTATATCTTATTGATGCAACATTGCTTCGATCCAACCATGGAACTACAAAAAATATTGCCACAGCAGAACCCATTACAATAAGGCCACCTAATGGATCTGGAACTGCTCTTAACATTGTAAAGAATGGAGCATAGTACCAAACAGGAGCAATATGGTCTGGTGTTACTAATGGATTAGCTTCTTGGAAATTAGCCATTTCTATGAAATAGCCGCCTCCCTCAGGAAAGAAAAACATTATGATTGCAAAAACAGTCATAAAAACTCCTATTCCAACAAGAGCATTTAAAACTTTGTAAGGAAAAAATGGAACACTGTCTAGAGGGACCCCATCATCATCAAGAAATTCCTCAATATCTACACCTTCCGGATTTCCAGCACCAACTTCATGTAATGCTACTAAGTGTAAAAAAACTAAAGCTATTAGAACAAGAGGTAAAGCAACTACGTGAAGTGCAAAAAATCTTGAGACTGTAATGCCCGAGATATAGTAATCACCTCTTACCCACAACTCTAGAGATTCACCAATGTAAGGTATGGCTCCAAATAAAGAAATAATAACTTGTGCTCCCCAATATGACATTTGGCCATATGGGAGGACATAGCCAAGAAACCCTTCTGCCATCATAGCAAGATATATTGTGCAACCGAATATCCAAACCAACTCTTTTGGTTTTTGATATGAGCCATAAAGGAGGCCTCTGAACATATGCAAATATACAACTGCGAAAAACATTGAAGCCCCTGTTGTATGTATATATCTTATAACCCATCCATAATCGACATCTCGCATTATGTATTCGATTGAAGAAAATGCTTCTTCTTCTGTATTTGAATATGGCATTATTAACCATATACCTGAAACAATTTGTATAATTAAAACCACTGAGGCAAGAGCTCCAAAAAGATACCAAAAATTTACCTTTGATGGAACAGGATGCTTTGAAAGATGTCTTTCAAAAGTATTTACAATAGGTAGTCTGTCGTTTACCCAAGAGAATAATTTACCTGCAATTTCACTCATTTATAACTCCTTATCCTCTCCTATAGTTAATATACTTCCTTCAAACATATGAGGAGGTACGATTAGATTAGTAGGCGCTGGAACACCTTTAAAAACTCTTCCTACAATATCAAACATTGAGCCATGACATGGACAAAAAAAACCTCCACTCCATGTTGCATCCCATGATTTAGGTTCAACTTCAGGAAAATATTTTGGAGCGCAGCCTAAATGGGTGCATACTCCAGACATTACCGAATATTCTGAACTTTTGGATCTCGTAGGGAATAAGCCTTTGTATGGTTCAGAAATAAGATCAGAATTTGGATCAGCTAATTTTGGTAAGGTAAGTTGCAAACTCGCTAGACTTTCTTTGGTATGTCTAATAATAAATACCGGTTGCTTTCTCCATGATACTTGTATTTGCTGGCCAAACTGCATTTTTGAAACATCTAACTTTACAGGTGCTCCAGCTGCCTTAGCCTTAGCGCTCGGATTCCAAGCAGCAATAAATGGAGTTGCAGCAAATGGTAAGCCCGATAAGCCTACTGCACTTGTTAGGCCAATTAAAACTTTTCTTCTGGTTTTATCTTTATCTTGCATTTAGGTTGTGTGCGACTAAAATCAATCCGAAATTATAACATAATTTAGTAATATAAAATTCACTTATAATTGAAAATAAGTTAGTAAAAATTAAGAAACTTATCTTTTTGAGAACTGTTTACTTTTTCTTGCTTTTACAAGCCCAGGTTTCTTTCTTTCGACTCTTCTTGGGTCTCTTGTTAAAAGTCCAGCTTTTTTTAATTGAGGTCTAGCCTCTTCATCAAACATTGTTAATGCTCTTGAAATGCCATGTCTTATTGCTCCTGCTTGGCCAAAGCTTCCACCACCCTTAACCTTTATATTGACATCTATTTTTTTGGATAGATCTAAAAGCTCTAAGGGTTGCATTACAAGCATTTGAGCAACTTTCCTTCCGAAATACTCATCTAACTTTTTGTTATTTACAACAATTTCACCTTTGCCTTTTTTTAAGTAAACTCTAGCAGAAGATGTTTTTCTTCTACCTGTTGCGTAATGTGTTTCTGTGCTCATTAGTTAGCTTATCTTCCATTCAGTGGGTTGTTGTGATTCATGATCATGATTTGGGCCTTTAAAAACTTTAAGTTTTTTAATCATAGATTTACCTAACTTATTTTTAGGCAGCATACCTTTAACAGCTTCTTCAATAATTCTTTCAGGATTTTTACTATTTAATTCTTGGAACGTTTGAGTTTTAAGGCCACCAGGATATAAAGAGTGTTTATAATATTTTTTATTTGTAAACTTTGAGCCAGTAACTTTAATTTTTTCTGCATTTACAACAATTACATAATCTCCTCCATCAGTGTGAGGTGTGAATGTGGGCTTATCTTTGCCTCTTATCCTATCAGCAATTTTAGTAGCTACCCTGCCCAATATTCGATCAGAAACGTCTAATACAAACCAGTTTCTTTCGACTTCTTCTTTTTTAAGTGAATAAGTTTTCATAATCATTTAATTTGAGTGAGAATATTAATGTTTACAAGTAAATATAGCAATATTTATATGCATTTTTATTAATTATTATCATTTGTTAAATACTCATACATTTGCATCTCAGATAATCTGCTAGCACACCTAACCCATAAAAATTCTAATTTAGCACCTGTATAGATTGAATCTATATCAATATCATTGAAAAAAAATTTAATTTTACTTTTTCTGGTATAAAGAATATCTATAAATGAAATAAATCTTCGTATTATGTCGGCTGAGTCATCATCACATTCATAGAAGTTGCTGATAAAAATCCAATCATATCTATTTGAAATTTCTTTGTAATCTTTGGAGTTTGTAGGTTCTTTAAAAAAACTCAAAAAGTCAATCCATAAAAAATTATTTGATGAAATTTTACATTTAAATTTTCTATTATTTATTTGCACTTCACTAGTGTGATCATCTGAAAATGCAAAATTGTTTTTTAAGAATTTAGTAATATGATTGTCGGTATAAGTATTTTTTTTATCATTATCTAATTCAATTATATTTCTAGTTCTATAATCAATACCGCTATCAAGCTTAAAGATGTCTAATTTTTCAACACATTCATGCATAGATTTGATAAATTTTTGTCTTTGTAACCCGTCTTTATATAAATCATTTGGGTGCGCATTAGATGTAAGAATAACCTTTACTCCAGAGTCTAAAATTTCTTTCAAAAGATTTGAAATAATCATTGCATCTGCAACATCTTCTACCTGAAATTCGTCAATAAAGATTAAATTGCATTCCTTTATAAGGCTTTTTAAAACATGTCTAAGGGGATTGCTTAGACCTGAAAAATTATTGAGCTGATTGTGAACAGTATTCATAAAGTCAATATAGTGGAAGGTCTTTAATGAATTTTGTTTGAGTTGTTTTAAATATTCATTAACTATCAATGTTTTACCTCTTCCAACATCTCCCCATACATAAATACCTAAATTTTTATTTCCTGAGAGTTTGTTAATTACATTAAACATTCTTTTATTTAGAGTTATTTTAGATAATCTATTTATGAGTTGTAACTGTGCTGAATCTGCTTTTATACCTTGGTTTTTAAGGGCATCAATGATATTTTGAGTAGTTGACATTATGAAAATTTTTCAAACATACACATTAAATTATATATTAATTATATTATTAGCTTTTGTAGCCTCATGGTACTTCATATCCAATGAAAAAAACAAATTAGTAAGTGCCTCAAAAAAATCAATAGAATCAGTGGTAACGATATCTTCAAGTAATAACTTAATTAATACGAGAGAAAAAAATGGAATAGGTTCTGGAGTAATATTTTCTGAAGATGGTTATATCGTCACAAATTTACATATTCTTTCTGGAAATCAAGTAAATGTTAGGCTAAATAACGGAAAAAACTATCAAGCTACAATTATTGGCATTGATAAAAATACAGACATTGCCGTGCTAAAAATTACATCAAATGATAAATTGAATTCTATAGATATAGCTGATTCTGAAAATCTTAGAATTGGAGACAGAGTTCTTGCTATTGGAAACCCATATGGAATTGGTATATCAGTTTCTAATGGCATCATTAGTGCCACTGGGAGAGATTATGGAAATCCTTATCTACAACTCATTCAAACTGATGCGGCAATTAATCCTGGTAACTCTGGAGGAGCTCTAATAAATGAGAACGGTAATCTAATTGGTATAAACTCAAAAATATTTTCAAAAACAGGTGCTTATCAAGGCATAGGCTTTGCAATTCCATCTAATCTTATTGTTCAAATTGCTTCTGAACTTATTCAATATGGAAAAATTAGAACAACTTGGATAGGTGATTTTAGGGTTATCAGAATTAGAGTTAATTTTGAAAATAAAATTGTAAATGCTTTGAGAATAGTTGAGATGGGTAAATTTGGACCCTTATTCGAGCAAGGAGTTAGAGCGGACGACATTATCATTGAAATTAATGAGAATGAAGGAACATGGATAAACCTTACTGAATCATTAAGATTTGCCGGTCTTGGAAATGATATTAAACTTCGATTATTTTCAAAGAATGGTGAGGAAAAACTTATTGAAATAACTCCAGACCAAACAAAAAGAATTAACTAGGAAGTCTTGTTATGTTAGCTCCTAAGTAATTTAGTTTTTCCTCTATGCGCTCATAGCCTCTATCTATATGGTAAATTCTATCTACAACTGTTTCTCCTTTAGCGCAAAGCCCTGCAAGAATAAGACTAGCTGATGCCCTAAGATCTGTTGCCATTACTTCAGCACCATAAATAGATGAAACTCCATTAATAATTGCATGATTGCCTTGAACTGCAATATCACACCCCATTCTGTTTAATTCAAGAATATGCATAAATCTATTTTCAAATACAGTTTCATATATATTTGATCTTCCTGTTGATATGGCATTGATGACTGAAAATTGAGCTTGCATATCAGTTGGAAATTCTGGGAAAGGAGCAGTTGTTATATCTACTGGTTTTGGTCTATCTCTTGTCATTGATATTGATATTGAATTTTCATCATAAATTATACTGGCACCAGCATCCTCTAATTTATAAATCACCTTCATTAGTCTTTTTGGGTTAATACCATCAATTTTTATATTGCCATTTGTAACAGCAGCAGCAGCAAGATAAGTGCCAGCTTCAATTCTATCAGCTGGTATTGAGTATTCTGTTCCTTTAAGACTTTCAACACCTTCAATTGTGATTTTATCAGTTCCAGCACCACTGACTTTTGCGCCCATTGAATTTAACATATCTGCTAAATCAATAATTTCAGGCTCCTTTGCAACATTTGTAAGTGAAGTTGTTCCACTTGCAAGAGTTGCTGCCATAATTAAATTTTCTGTTCCAGTAACCGTAATTCCACCAAACCTAATATTATTTCCAATTAATTTTTTTGCAGATGCTTCTATGTAACCATTTTTTAATACTATTTGTGCTCCCATCTGTTTTAAAGCATCTAAATGATAGTTAACTGGCCGTGTGCCTATTGCACAACCTCCTGGAAGTGCGATTCTTGCCTTACCATATTTTGCTAGGAGAGGTCCAAGGACCAAAATTGATGCTCTCATAGTTTTTACAAGTTCATATCTTGCCTCAATGTCTTTTAGATTGCATGAACTTATCGTAAAGTCCATATTTTCATCAAGAAGTATTTCAGAACCCATAGATCCAAGTAATTCAAAAATTGTTGTGATGTCCTGTAAATATGGAAGATTTTTTAAGGTAATTTTTTCATCACATAAGATGGTGGCTGCAATCATTGGCAGCGCAGCATTTTTTGCTCCCGAGCATTTAATGTTCCCTGATAAAGTGCTTCCACCTTTTATTAGTAGCTTTTCCATAATTAACTATATCGTTTTAGTTTCTAAGCTTAAAGCGTGAAGTTCGCCAGATTTAAATTTACTCTCGAGTAATTTCATTACAGTTCTGTGCTGTACTATTAGTGGCATATCACTAAATATTTTTGAAGTAACAACAAGGCGAAGGTTGCAAGAATCTCCATCGAATTCGCAAATTGCGTCAGGTATGCTCTCAATAATTATTTTTTCAATATTTTCTTTCATATTAAGAAATACCAGCGTCTCCAGCATCAGAAACCCAATTCTTTAAAGTGGTCTCGATATCCTCTTCATGTGAAACTGCCAAAGCTTGAAATTGATTTCTAAAAGTAAGACCCAAATTAACGCCATTAATTATTATATTTACGATTTTCCAACCTTCATTGGATTTTCTAAGCTTATAGGATATAGGGTATTTGCTGCTTCCCGTATCGAGGGTTTGTCTTACTTCGACGCTTATAATTTCTTTATTTAAATTGCTTTTGGGAAATTCTGTTGATATCAACGAATCGCCCCATTGAGCAAGTGTTTCAGCGTATGTATCTAGTAAAGAATCTTTAAAAATATTGACGAATTCAGCTCTTTCATCTTCTGATGCCATTAAATAATATTTTTTACCCATAACGCTTGCAGCAACTCTTCTAAAATCAATCATTGGCTCAAAAATTTCTTTTATTTTGTTTTCATATAATTCTCTATCACTCTCAAATAAATCAAAATTTTCAGTCAATACTTGTACCATCTTTTGTGCATTTGAATCTATAAATAAGTAAGGATCCTCATCTGACCAGGAAAATGTAGAAATATTTAAAATAAAGAAAAAAAAGAAATAATTTTTAAGAGCATGCAACATTGGTCTATTATACCATTTAGGTATGTATTAATTTTTAAAATTATTATGAAAAAATATAACTTTATTTCGTCAGCACGCAGAACTCTAAAGATTGAATCAGAATCAATATCTTCAATTAGTAAACAACTTGATGAATCTTTCACTAGCCTTTGCGATAAAGTCATTACAAGTAAAGGTAAGTTTGTCATCATGGGTGTTGGTAAATCTGGTCATATTGCTCAGAAGATATCTGCAACATTATCAAGCACTGGAACTCCCTCCATATTTATACATCCTACAGAGGCAGCTCACGGAGATATGGGGCTTATTAATAAAAAAGATATTGTGATGTTGATATCTAATTCTGGAGAAACTGACGAAATCATAGACATCCTTAATTCTTTAAAAAGACATGCTAAAGAAATAGTGTCTTTGACAAGCAATAATAAATCTTCAATTGCAAAATTTGCAGATATTAAAATTGAGCTGAAGTCTAAAAAAGAAGCCTGTCCATTAAATCTAGCTCCTACAACTTCTACAACAAATGCTTTAGCATTTGGAGATGCTTTAGCAATTGCACTTTTAGAAGCAAAAGGCTTCACTAAAAATGACTTTGCTTCTTCTCACCCTGCTGGAAAATTGGGAAAGAAATTAATAACTCAGGTTCAAGATCTTATGCACAAAGGAAATTCAATTCCAAAAGTTTCACAAAACACAGTCCTAGATAAAGCCTTATTAGAGATAACAAAGAAAAATCTAGGTATAACACTTGTTTTGGATAAGCTTAAGGTTGTGGGGATATTTACCGATGGTGATCTAAGAAGGTGTATAAACAATAAAATTGATATTCAAAAAACAAAAATAAAAGATGTAATGACAAAGTCTTATAAGACCATAAGCTCAAAGTCATTAGCAGTTGATGCAGCTAAAATAATGGAAAAAAATAAAATATTTACTTTGGTGGTCTTAGATAAAAGAAAATATGTTGGCGTCATTTCGATGCATGATTTAGTTGAAGCAAGGATACTTTAGTTGAAAAATAAATTTTTAGTTACTTTTGGAATTCTCTTTTTTTCAATAACATTGGTATCTGAATATAATAACGATATAAAAATTAAGTCCGGCACTATAGAATTTATTAAAGAGTCTAATAAAATAAATTTCTTAAATGATGTGGTTATCGATTCAGAATTTGTAAAAATTGTGGCTGAATCAGCAATTTATGACAACATTAACAGTGTGATATCACTCTTAGGTTCTCCTTCTTTAATAAGTTCAAATAAACAAGACAATATATTTGATGGTAAGGCAGAAAAAATATTATTTTTTAATGATGAAAAAGTCCATCTAATAGGAAACGCATCAATGAAATATGAAAATATATCTATATCTTCAAATATTATAATTTTTAATCCACAAACAGGAAATATTTCTTCAGATTAGATAAATTATGTTATCAGTTAATGAAATATCTAAATCAATAAAAGATAAAAAAATTCTAACTAAGTTAAGTTTTAAAGTTAATGCCGGTGAAATTTATGGATTGCTTGGGCCCAATGGTGCTGGAAAGACAACAACTTTTTACATAATTGCTGGTTTAATCAGGCTTGAAGAAGGTCAAGTCTCTCTTCTAAATAATGACATTACAAATCTTCCAATGCATAAAAAATCTAAATTAGGTATTAAATACTTACCTCAAGAGCCATCAATTTTTCAGGGGTTAACAGTTTACGAAAATTTAAAGGGTTTGGCTGAGCTATCAATTAAATCCAATGAAGAGATAAAAGATTTTGTTGAGAAATCAATTGAAGAATTTGGCCTGGCTGATATAGCTAGTTTAAAAGGAAGACAGCTCTCAGGCGGTCAACGAAGAAAAGTTGAAATTGCAAGAACTTTAGCGGCTGATCCAAAGATTATACTTTTAGATGAGCCTTTTGCTGGTATTGATCCTCTTGCAATAGAAGATATTAAAGTTATTTTAGCCAATCTAGCCAAAAAAAATATAGGTATTTTAATAACAGACCATAACGTTCGGGAAACATTAGAGATATGTCATAAGGCTGCAATTATAAATTGCGGTGAAATTATTGCAGAGGGTAATAAAAACGAACTAATAAATAATAAGCTAGTAAAGGAAACTTATCTTGGAAATATGTTTAGTTAAAAATGAGTATTCTGCTCTCAAAAAATCTCAAACAAAAACAAAACGTAACACTTACGCCCTCTTTAAAAAAATCAATTGACCTTTTGCAATTATCAAGATTTGAGCTAATAAAAAAAATTGAAAGGGTAATCGATGAAAATCCATTTCTTCAAAAAGAAAAAGATACAAGTGAAATTGAGGGTTCTTATAACCAAGACTTTGATTTTGATTGTGAATCAAGAGTAACTTTACATGAAAACTTAATTAAACAACTGGTTGATTTCGATTTGAATAAAAAACAAATTGAGCTTTCAACAATCATAATAGGTTGTATTGATGAAAATGGAATGCTGGTTGATGAAATAGATGAAATCGAGGAGCTATCAAATCACATATTTAACAGAAATGAAATTGAAGAAATGCTTAAGAATGTAATTCAGAAAATGAGTCCTTGTGGTGTTGGGTACAGAAATCATAAAGAGTGTATAGAAATACAAATAAATAGTAGAGATATTTCAAATAAAATTAAATCATTAGCAATGAAAATCTTATTTAATGAGAGTCTAGATGATTTGAGTTCCATCAAAGAGATTTTAATTAACCAAGGGGAGTCTCAGAGAAGTATTAATGAGGCAATTAGTGAGATAAAAAAATGTGATCTTAGTCCCGGACTTAACTTTGAAAAAATTAAATTTATAGAGCCAGACCTTCGAATCAGCCTAAAAGAAAAAGCTTATCAAGTAGATTTTATTCAAGAAAGTTTTCCATTAATAAAAACAGATGATGAGCTTATAAATCAAGTTAAAAAAGAACTTAAAAATAATAAAAATACTGAGTTATTAGAAAAAATCAATGAGGCTAAATGGCTAATGACTTCTGTGAAAAAGAGGAATGATACAGTTAAAAAGGTTGGAGAGTATGTTTGCTCTAGACAAATATCATTTTTTGATAATAATCCTCTTAAAATAAATGCATTAAATAATAAAGAAATTGCAAATGAAATTGGCGTTCATCCTTCGACTGTTTCAAGAATATTAAGATACAAATATATTGAAACTCCTAAAGGTGTTATACCCTTAAAATCACTTTTGGTATCATCAGTTTCTAGAATTAGAGATATTTCAGATCTTCAATTAATGAAATTAATTGAAGATGTTATTCATTCTGAGAAAAAGCCCAAAAGTGATAAGAAAATCGCAATTGAGTTGAATAAAAAAGGTTATGGATTAGCAAGAAGAACTATTTCAAAGTACAGAAAAAAAAGCAATATTCCTTCGTCAAGGAACAGATAATTTTATAAGTTAAAATCATTGTATGGACAGCATTAAAAACAAAGATAATCTCAAAATCATACTTGATGATTCTCCTAATTTATCTTTGAATCAAATTAGAGATTTGCTTTCTAAAATGTCATCATCTGAAATAGCTCATGCATTAGAATCCTCTCCCCCTAAACAAAGAAATCTTTTATTTTCTTTATTAAAAACTGAAGAAGAAGGCGATGTGTTATTTGAATTAGGTGAAGAGATTCAACAAGATTTAATATCAAATATTTCAAATGAAGAACTAAGCGAGGCCGTAAAAGAACTTGAGCTTGATGAAATTGTAGATATTCTTCAGAACCTGCCTGAAGAAAGAATGAAAAAAATTCTTTCTAATATGTCTATGGTAGATAGACAAAGGATTGAGATGGGTTTAACTTTTCCAGAAAATACAGCTGGAGGACTTCTCAATACAGATGTAATTAGTGTAAGACCAGGTAATTCGATTAAAGAAGTTATTAGTTACCTAAGAGATTTAGGTAAATTACCAGACAACACAGATAAAATATTTGTAGTGAATAATCAAAATGAATATTTGGGTGAGCTATTAATTAGTGAAATTATTACTTCTAACCCGTCAATGAGAGTTAATGAAATAATGGAAACAGAAATATCACCTATATCAGCTGATCTCGATGATAAAGAGGTAGCAACACTCTTTGAAAGAAATGATTTAATCTCTTCCTCTGTTATAAATGAAAATGGCAAACTAATTGGAAGGATTACAATTGATGACGTTTTAGATGTTATCAGAGAAGATGCTGATCAGAATTTGCTAGGAATGGCTGGTGTCGCTGAAGATACTTTTGCGCCGCCCGGAAGAGCTGCAAAAAGTAGGGTCTTTTGGCTAAGCATGAATTTGGTAACGGCATTTATTGCTGCAAGCACAATTAATATTTTCCAAGATGTTATTGATAAAATAGTATATCTGGCAATCCTAATGCCTATTGTAGCAAGTATGGGTGGAGTGGCAGCTACTCAAACATTGACAATAGTATTAAGAGGTTTAACCCTTGAGCAAATCAATTCCTCAAATATAAGATGGCTATTTAAAAGAGAGTTAGCCGTTTCTATATTGAATGGTATTGTTCTTTCAATATTAGTAGGCTTAATAACCTATGGGTGGTTTAAAGATCTAACAATCGCTTTGTTGATATCATGTGCATTAGTAATAAATCTCATAAGCTCTGTTATTGCAGGTATTTTGGTTCCACTAATTCTTAGAAAATTTAAACAGGATCCTGCAATTGGCGGCAGCGTAGTTGTTACTACAGTTACAGATGTAGTGGGTTTCTTTTCATTTCTAGGTTTAGCTACAATATATTTAGTTTAATCTTTCAATTATCGGCTCATCAACTGATCCTTTAACTTTAAATTTAAAAGTTGATACATCATCAAGACTATCTTCAAATATATTCTCTAATACAATACCTCCAGCCAATGCAGGAATTCCTCCAAAAATTGCAGCATACCAAGGTATATTCTCAGAAACTCTCAACCTCATTTCTAAATCTAAGTTCAAGTCCTCTAAAATATTATCTGAGTTTTTTATTATTTCTCCTGTCCACCTCATGTTAGCCTCTGAAGTTTCTAGTTTGATTGGTTTTCTTATTAAAGCTCTATTTTGTCCAACATAAAAGTCTCCTTCAGCTCTATTTATCACTAAATTTTTGGATGCAATATTAGTTTCATTACTTATATTTTCAAAGATAGCATTTAAATTAAAAACTTTAAGCGCTCTTAAAAATGCAGAATCAGGCAAAGAAGTCTCTGATTTGAAGCCTTTAATAAGAAATTTTATATTTCCCTCTAAATTTTTTAATTCATTTAAGCTGATCCACTGGATATTTAGATCTGTAGATACATATTCCAAATCATAATTTATAAAGTTTCTAAGTAAATTATTTGTATTCTTAATTTCATATGAGCCTCTAACTTTATATAAATCTTTAGTTTTGTCATAACTTAGGTATGCTTTATCGTTGTTGTTATATTGGCCAATGTTAAAGTTTTGACTTTTTATTTTTATGTCATCAATGGTAGTAATCTTTTCGTTTCTTAAAAGATAAAAATCAATATCTTGGAAGGTATCATCATAGGTTTGTATATTCTTTCCAATGAAACGTAATTTTATATTTGAAGGATTTAAAGATTCATTAGATTCAATGATATCAATTCCACGAAATTCAAATTTAGTATCAAAAACTTTAATTTTAGTAAACCCTGTTTTATCTGTTTTTATCTGACCATTAAGATCTTTTCCTGAAAAGGAGGCATTTAAAATATTATTATTAATATCAAACTTAAATAATTGATCCTTATAAATATTTTCAAAAAAATTTAATTCTTTCACAAGTAAATTGATTGACAGTAGATTGGGTGAATTATTTATCTGATCATTACTAAAAGATAATTTATTGATATCAAATTTATCAATTGTAAGAAATATATAGAATCCTTTTTTAAAATCTAAAGACTTAATTTGTTGTTCAAAAGAATTTCCAAATGAGAAATATCCATTATTATTAGGACCTATATAAGATTTAAATTGATTATTATTAATTAAATAAGTTGGGTTTGATAAATCTTCTATCTTAATATTTGTGATTAGTTTTTTATTGAGGTCTTTATTTAAATCATCAATAATCGAGGTAATTTTTGTTTTGGAAAGATCTGTTTTTAAATCAAGGGAAACTAAATTATTATCAATAGTTAATACCCCATCAAACTCTTCCAACCCGTCTAAGATTAAGTATTCTTCGTAATCAATCATTTCATTCATTTCAAATTTTAATTTTGATCTTAATATGATCTTTTGATTATTTACTGAAATAGAGCCTTTTATAGCTTGATCTGGTATGTTGGCATTAAATAATCCAAAAAGGCTATCATCGATGCTAGTATGCATAATCAAATCTATATTTTTTATTGAATAATTAGTTTGAGTAATAAGATTAGATTGATTAAAACTATACTTATTTAAGCTTTTCAAAGTTTCTGATTTGGTGTCAAAATATCCTTTAGAAGTGAGTTCTAAGTTTATTTTA
The DNA here is from genome assembly GCA_902520725.1 of uncultured SAR86 cluster bacterium. Taxonomy (GTDB): domain Bacteria; phylum Pseudomonadota; class Gammaproteobacteria; order Magnimaribacterales; family D2472; genus SAR86A. The sequence goes on from CABYPB010000005.1 coordinate 49,068, forward strand.
TATTCTGAGAATGCATCCAAATTAATAAGGTTTTCATTTTTTATAATCTTATCATCGAGATTTAATATTGACGAATAAAAGATTTTATTCGAATTAAATTTATTAAAAATATTTAGTTGCTTAAATGGGATATCATTTAACTCTCCTCTATTAAAAATAACAGAAATATTTCCTTCATTATTATTCACGAAAGTGTCTAGTGCATTGATGCTTATTGTTTCAGATTTTAAATCTATTTTATTAATAGCTAATCTCAGGGTGCTTTTATCATCCGAATCAGAATTATTTAAATATGAGAAGTTTTGAATTGTTAAAAAATTTAGATTCACATATCCCTTTCTTAAAGTCTTGATAAGACTAATACCAAGTCCTATATTTTCAGCTTTAAATATTTCTTTATTATTTAAATCTAAAATTGTAATTTGATTAAAATTAATGTCTGGGGATAAAAAATTAAAATCTGAATCTACGCTTTGGTAATTAATACTATAGCTATTTTTAGAAAGCTGGTTAGCTAAGAATATTAAATTTGAAGGTTTTTTAATGAGTGCTGTATAGGTTAATCCAATTAAAAACAAAGAAATTATTGATATAGATAAGGAGTAAATAAATATCTTCTTAAGCAAGATCATGTCTATATTTTTAGTCTAAATATTTTAGGGAAATAAGAGGATAATATTGTAATTAATATACAAAAAATTATATTGAAAAAGGAGCTCACTAAGAGAGTTAAATATGAAAAGTTATAAATATTTAAAACTAGCTGAGTGAATCCCACATATGCTGCTGCGGAAAAGCCAAAAAATAAACAAATTTGTAAGTATGAAAAAATTTTAAATGCATTTGAATAAGAATTAATTGAATAGGTAATAAGGCAAAATAATATTGCATTAAGGCCAAAGTAGAAGCCGTGAACCAAATCGACTAATAGTCCAAATAGAAAAGCTTCAACCGGACTGAAATTTGAATCAGCTCTATATACGTAAAAGGAGTATCCCAAAAAAGTTAGTGGAAGAATTATAAAAAAGTTAGATAAAGTAGAAGCAATATTAATTTCAATGTAGCTTAATATCGATAGAAAGATTATTTTCTTCATAATTTCTTTCATTAGTTTTTGAAAACTCCAAATATGTCATCATCTAAAGGATTTGCTGACAACGCTATTTCAACTTCTCTGAGATTAGGTGATATATCTAAAATATTAATAACGTTGCCTACTTCAATATTTTTTGGAAATATGCCTCCTAATCCAGATGTGTAAAATGTCTTAGTTAATATAATTTCTTCATCCCAAATTAATGGATTATACGAACAAATAATAATGTTGGCTCTCCCACTTCCCTTTGCATTACAAAAAAAACTATCTGAAATAGATTTGATTGGTATTGAATGGGAAACATCTGTCAAAAGTATAACCTCAAAATATTTACCGTCATTTGATATTTGGCCAACAATGCCTGATTTATTAAAAACTACACTTTCTAAATAGTTTTGTTCTTTTTTGTTAGAAATAAATTCAATATACATCCTATGCGTGTCACAACATCTAAAAATATTTGGATTGATATTTTTTAATTTTGCTAACGAATAATTAGCTTTATTTTCTTTATCCAATGAAGGATATTTAAGAATATTATCATCTTTGTAAAAACTATTTTCTCTAGAGATTAAGTAATTATTTAAATAGCTAGCATCTAATGCTTTTTTTAAATCCTTATTTTCCTCTAATAAAACTCTTTTAGACTTTGTAAGATTTAAAAAATCTATTACAGGGTCAATTGAGATATTTTTTAAAATATAAACACTTGAAATTTTTAAAGATTTGTAACCATATTTAATTTCTTTGAAGGTATTGGTATTAATATCTACATATAAAATACAAAATCCAAAAGATACTAATAAAAGGTATAGAATTTTTTGACCAGGGGTTGGCGTAATCCTAGCCATATTTGTTATTCAGAGGATAAGAGATCGATATTGTATTTATCCATTATCTCAAGTGCCTGACCGCCACCTCTTGCAACACAAGTTAATGGATCCTCAGCAACAATAACTGGTATTCCTGTAGAGCTAGATATTAATTTATCTAAATCCCTTAAAAGTGCGCCACCTCCAGTTAATACAATACCTCGTTCAGCTATGTCAGCCGCTAGTTCAGGTGGAGATAGTTCTAGAGCATTTCTAATTGCTCTAACCATTCCAAAAAGAGGATCTTTCATTGCCTCAAAGATTTGTTCACTATTAATAGTGAACGTTTCCGGTATGCCTTCAGCAAGATTTCTTCCAGTAATAGCCATTTCAAGTTTTTCTGATTCTGCTGTAGCGCAACCAATAGTATATTTAATTTTTTCAGCGGTGGATTCACCAATCACACAACCATAATTCCTTCTGATCCATGACGTTATAGACTCATCTAGTTTATCTCCACCAATTTTTACAGATTCAGAATACACAACTCCATTCAAAGATAAAATTGCAACTTCTGATGTTCCTCCACCTATATCAACAACCATATTTCCACTAGCCTCTTCAACTGGTAGGCCAGCGCCTATGGCCGCGGCCATTGGCTCTTCAATCAACTTTACATCTCGTGCACCTGCACCAAGCACTGACTCTCTTATAGCCCTTCTCTCAACTTGTGTTGACCTACATGGAACGCATACTAATACCCTAGGACTTGGTTTTATAAACAGCTTTTCATGAACTTTAGCAATAAAGTGTTGTAACATTTTTTCAGTAACTTGGAAATCAGCAATAACACCCTCAGATAATGGTCTAATTGCTTTTATATTGCCTGGTGTTCGTCCTAACATTTTTTTTGCTTCTGTGCCCACAGCAACAACTGTTTTTTGACCTCTAGACTCTCTTATAGCAACAACAGATGGCTCATTCAAAACAATTCCAACGTCTTTTGTGTAGATTAATGTATTTGCGGTTCCTAGGTCTATTGAAAGATCATTAGAGAAGTACCCACCAATCATTTTGAACAAGTTAAATTTCACGTGATTCCCTACAATAAAATAATTTAAATAATTTGTTAGTTAGGTTAATATCCCCCCACTAATCTATAATAATATCCTATATATGGACAAGAAAACAGTAACAACTATATCTTACTTATCAAGACTCAAAATTGATGCTGAAAAAGAAGAAAAAATAACAAATGATTTAGAGAGCATCATCGAATTTGTAGATAAATTGAATGATGTAGATACTTCTGACATAGAGCCTCTCACAAATCCTTTAGAAAAGACAGCAAAAACCAGAGATGATCAAGTTACATCAAAGAATTTAAAGAAAGAGTTACTTGAAATTGCGCCCTCCTCAAATGAAGATTATTTTTTAGTTCCAAGGGTTGTTGAGTGACGATAAAATATAAAACAATCAAAGAAATAAAAAAAATGATATCTCAAAAAGAGATATCAAATAAAGAAATTGTGCAAGAAGTCTACAAACTGATAAATGAAAATTCTCATTTAAATGCATTTGTAACTCTTAATGAAGAAAATTCTCTAAAACAAGCGGATAATTTAGACAATAATCCGTCAGAAATGGCTTTGGCAGGAATCCCGATTGCTCAGAAAGATCTTTTTTGCACAAAAGGTCTAAGAACTACATGCGGTTCTAGAATTCTTGATAATTTTATTCCTCCATACTCAGCAACTGTGATTGAAAACTTAGAAAATGCAGGCTGTATATCTGTTGGTAAAACAAATATGGATGAATTTGCAATGGGCTCATCAAATGAGACAAGTTATTTTGGTAATGTTCATAATCCCTGGGGTGATAAATTGGTTCCTGGAGGTAGCTCTGGAGGGTCTGCTTCTGTTGTAGCAGCAGGCATTGTGCCGGCGGCGTCTGGAACAGATACTGGTGGTTCTATAAGACAGCCTGCTTCTTTATGTGGAATAACTGGGCTTAAACCAACCTATGGGCGGGTATCAAGATGGGGAATGATAGCTTTTGCTTCAAGCCTTGACCAAGCCGGTCCTATGGCAAGAACAGTAGAAGATTGTGCATTGCTTCTTAATGAAATGTGTTCTCATGATATAAAAGACACCACTTCTTTGGATGAAGATATACCTAATTTTGAAAATGATTTAAATCAGTCGTTAAAAGGTAAGAAGATTGGGGTTGTAAAAGATCTTGATTTATCAAGCTTGGATAATGATGTCGTAAATGTATATGAAGACTCTCTAAACGAATTCGTTTCTCTTGGAGCTGAATTGAAAGATATTTCTTTGCCTAACCTCTCTTTGTCTGTTCCAACTTATTATGTTGTTGCACCAGCAGAGTGTTCCTCGAATTTATCTAGATTTGATGGAGTAAAATTTGGAAGAAGATCAGAAAATCCAAAAGATCTAGAAGAGTTATATATTCAGACGAGATCAGAAGGTTTTGGCGATGAAGTAAAAAGAAGAATCTTAATAGGATCTTATGTTCTTTCTGCTGGATATTACGATGCTTATTATAAAAAAGCTCAACAAGTTAGAAGGCTGATAAAAAAAGATTTTGATGAGGCATTTTCTAATGTTGATGTAATTATGACGCCTACAACAAGAGGTCCTGCATTTGAAATAGGTTCAAAAGGAAGTGATCCAATTCAAATGTATCTTGAAGATTTATTTACTATTTCTGCAAATCTTGCTGGATTGCCAGCAATGTCTCTTCCTAATGGAAACATTGATAAAAAGCCTATTGGTCTGCAAATAATTGGAAACTTTCTTGATGAAAGCACAATACTAAATTTTGGCCATATGTATCAAACCAAAACAAACTGGCATATGCTCACTCCTGATGGAGTAAAAGAATGAGCTGGGAAACAGTAATTGGTCTAGAGATACATGCTCAACTTTCGACTGAATCTAAGTTATTCTCAGGTGGCTCCACAAAATTTGGAGCTGAATCAAATACGCATGTTGATTTAATTGATATGGGATTACCTGGAGTTCTGCCTGTTGCAAATAAAGAAGCATTTTACAAGGCTATAAGATTTGGACTTGCTACTGGTGCAGAGGTCAACCAAGTCTCTTCTTTCGATAGAAAAAACTACTTCTATCCCGATCTGCCTAAGGGTTATCAAATTACTCAAATGACTAAACCTATAGTTGAAAAAGGGTCTATAAAAGTTGTAACGGATGAGGGTGAAAAAGAAATAAATATCACAAGAGCTCATCTTGAGGAGGATGCTGGTAAATCTATTCATGACCTTTTTGAAGGAGAAACAGGGGTTGATCTTAATAGAGCTGGGACCCCCCTTCTTGAAATTGTATCTGAACCTGAAATTTCCAATGCAAAAGAGGCTGTTGCCTACTTTAAAGCTATAAGACAGCTGGTAACTTTTTTAGATATATGTGATGGAAATATGGCACAAGGATCTATGAGATGTGATGTAAATATTTCTGTTAAAAAAAGTGATGATAAAGAATTAGGGACAAGAGCTGAACTAAAAAATATCAATTCTTTTAAATTTATTGAAAAAGCTATTAATTATGAAATAGATCGTCAAATTAGATTAATTGAAAGTGGTGGAACTGTTGTTCAAGAAACAAGACTATATGATAGTGACAAAAATGAAACAAGATCGATGAGATCTAAAGAAGAAGCAAATGATTACAGATATTTTCCCTGTCCAGATCTTTTACCTGTAGTAATTTCAGATAAGGAGTTGCAAAATATTAAAGACAATCTTCCTGAACTTCCAGAAGAAAAAGAAAATAGATATGTTACAGAAATTGGACTTGAGGAATTAGAGGCAAAAATAATATCTTCTTCTAAGGCAATGGCTAATATGTTTGAAGAAGCCTCAACTAAAACAGATGACATAAAGCTTGTTGCCAAATGGCTAGTTGGTGATGTCAGTGCTTTATTAAATAAAGATAATATTGAAATTGATGAATCAAATCTGTCTCCTGAAAATTTTGGAAAATTAATCGAAAGAATCTCAGACAACACTATCTCAGGGAAAATTGCTAAATCAGTACTTGAAGAAATTTGGGAAAGTGGTTCTGATGTTGATGAAATAATTAAATCTAAAGGCCTTGTTCAAATTCAAGATGAATCATTACTTGAAGAAATCGCTAAAAAGGTTATTGATTCGAATCCAGGTCAGGTTGCTGCATACAAAAGTGGAAAAGATAAGTTATTTGGTTTCTTTGTGGGACAAGTAATGAAAGAGACTCAAGGTAAAGCCAATCCTAAGAGTGTTAACGAGATCCTTAAAAAAATTCTTGACTAGACAATAAACATACTAAGAGTCTCAGCAACAAATGCTGGCTTTTCAACGCCTTTTATTTCCATGGTTACCTCAGTCTTTGCAAGATATTGTCCAGGATTCTTTTCAGTTATATCAATACACTTCATATGAATCCTAACATCTGAATTAACTGGCACAGGACTAAGAAATCTTACTTTATCTAATCCATAATTTAGCCCCATTTTGGTTCCTTCTAAAACCATTCCTATTTCTTGTTCAAAAGGTATTCCAGCAACAAGAGATAGCGAAAGAAATCCGTGTGCAATAGTAGACCCAAATACAGGAGTTGCTTGCTCAGGATCAACATGAATGAATTGATGATCCATTGTTGCGTCAGCAAATTTATTAATTCTTTCTTGATCAATGGTCACCCAATCTGACACGCCTATTTCGGTTCCAAGCACTGAATCAATTTCTGATGGTTTAACAATCTTTAACATATTATTTCTCCATATAATGGTTACTGTATTCCTCTCTTAGTTCAAATTTTTGAAGTTTTCCTGTTGCTCCGTGAGGTAATTCTTTTAAAAATATAATTTCGTCCGGTAACCACCATTTAGCAACTTTATCTTTTAAAAATTCGATAATGCTATCTTTTTCAATGAGATCTCCAGAATTAGTTACTATAAAGAGCATTGGTCGTTCATCCCATTTGGGATGAGGTATGCCAACAACGCATGCTTCGGCGACTTCTGGATGTCCAAAAGCAGCATTTTCTAAATCAATTGAACTAATCCATTCACCTCCCGATTTAATGACATCCTTTGCTCTATCCTTAATAGTCATATATCCATCTTGATCTAATACAGATATATCTCCAGTATCAAACCACCCTTCTGCATCAACAGCATCTTTATCAGCTTTAAAATATTTTTGTAGAATCCACGGACCTCTAACCATTAAATGACCTTGTGATTCTCCATCTTTGGGCAGTTCATTACCAGCATCATCTACAACTTTTAATTCAACTCCATATATAGGCCTTCCTTGTTTAAGTTGGATGGCATACTTTTCTTCTTTAGACATATTGTCCATTTCGGGTACCGGAATATTGGTAGTGCCCAATGGACTCATTTCTGTCATTCCCCATGCATGAATTACATTAACATCATGAACTTCATCAAATTCTTGAAGTGTTGCAAGTGACAATGCCGAACCACCAATAATTGTATTTTTTACAGATGAAAGAATTTTATTGTTTTCTCTACAATAAGCTAATAAACCCATCCATATTGTTGGAACACCAAATGCTAAAGAAACATCCTCTTGATCAATTAATTCATATAATGGTTCTCCTTCCATCTGCATGCCAGGCATGATTAGTTTTAGTCCATTCATTGGGCCAAAATATGGAATACCCCATGCAAGGACATGGAATAAAGGAACTACCATTAGAATTGAATCATCTGGTTGAATGGTCATTGCTGTTAGAGCTGCCTGAGCATGAAGAACATTAGATTTATGGCTGTATAAAACTCCTTTAGGATTTCCTGTTGTTCCTGATGTATAGCATAGTGCACATGCTGCATCATCTGCCAATACTGGCCAATTATAATTTTCGTCACCATCTTTGATATATTCCTCATAGGACATCGCATTCTTCAATGAGGTTTCTGGCAACTCGTTTTCTTCACATAAAACAATGTATTTTTCTACTGTTGTTAATTTGTCTTTAAGTCCCTCCAATATAGGCACAAACGGAAGTTCGACAAAAATAATTTTGTCTTCAGCATGATTGATGATATATACAGCTTGTTCAGGATGTAACCTAAAATTAAGTGTATGAGTTACCGCTCCCATTCCAGAAATACCGTAATACATTTCAAGATGCCTGAAAGTATTGAGAGCTAGTGTTGCAACTACATCTCCATGTTTTACACCATCTTTTTCAAGAGCTGATGCTAGTTTTCGCGATCTTATACAAACTTCTTCGTAATTTGTTCTATGTACTTCTCCAGAAACTAGTCTGCTAATTACCTCTGTCTTTGGATGAATTTCTTTTGCGTGTTCAATAATTCCTGCTACATTAGGTGTCCACTTTTGCATATCTCCAATCATTTGAATTGCTCCGTTATCTTGTTTGATATAAATTATATAAGAAGCAACATTATTTGATAACAAAATTATGAATATAAAAGAAGGTATTGAGAAAAGATTTTCTGTGAGAGCATTCACAGATGAAGTTCCAAGTATGGAAATAATCAAAGAAATTCTTAAAACTGCTAATTCTGCACCATCAGGAGGTAATATTCAGCCATGGAAGGTTTATGTATTAAATGAAAAATCTAAAAGTAAGTTAGCAGAAAAAACTCTTCATAACTTTGATACCGGTATTCAAGAGGAAATTGAATATAATATTTATCCAAAACCTTTAGCAGACGAATATAAAAAAAGAAGGTATGAGTGTGGCGCAGATATGTACAATGCACTATCTATCGAAAAGGATGATCTTGATTCGAGGTTTAAGCAAATTAGAGAAAACTATAATTTTTTTGGAGCTCCGTTGGGAATGATTATTACTATTGATAGATCATTTGGTAATAATGGTTGGGGACATGTGGGAATGTTTTTAGAGAATCTTTGGCTAAGTGCCATTCATCATGGTCTAGGATTATGTTTACAAGAATCTTGGTCCATTTATCCAAAAACTGTAAAAGAAGCAATAAAACATCCTGATAATGAAATAGTTTGGTGTGGTGTTGCAATTGGTTATGAAGATAAAAATGATCCAATTAATAATTACAGAACAAAAAGGGAAAAAATCGATTCTTTTGTAAAATTTATTGAATAGATCAAAAGTGACAATATCTAATGCAATAAAATTTAAAAATTCTTATGCAAAAGAATTACATGAGATATGTGAAAGATGTGTCCCTAGTGGTTTCAACAAATCTGAAATAGTATTAAAAAACTATATTCTTGCTAAAGAGCTTGGACTCAGTAAAAAGTTTGTTGAGTCAAAAGAATGTTTGGAGATATTCTCAGGAGTATCGATACCTGAAAGTTCTCAACCAATAGCACAAGGTTATTGTGGTCATCAATTTGGACATTTTAATCCTCAATTGGGTGATGGAAGAGCAATTCTTTTGGGTGAAATCAATAATCAGGATATTCAATTAAAAGGCATAGGACAAACTCCTTTTTCAAGAAGAGGAGATGGAAAATCGTCCCTAGGGCCAGTATTAAGGGAATATATTGTAAGTGAATTTATGCATTCTATAAAAATACCTACAACAAGAGCTCTTTTTGCTATTAAAACCAACGAAACAGTTATGCGAGAAACTGAACAATTTGGTGGAGTTTTAACTAGAGTTGCTAAAAGTCATATAAGAATTGGAACATTTGAATATGCAAGAAGTAAAAGCAATAAAACACTTAAATCATTAGCAGATTATTCTATAAACAGGCATTATCCAGAATTAAATCAAACAGACAACAAATATTTAAGTTTTTTTGCGGCTGTATGTGATAGGCAAGCTTTGTTAATTTCTAAATGGATGAGTGTAGGTTTTATTCATGGAGTCATGAATACAGACAATATGACAATTTCTGGTGAAACAATAGATTATGGTCCATGCGCTTTCATGAACGAATATAATCCAAAAACTGTCTTTAGCTCTATTGATCATAATGGAAGATATGCATATAAAAATCAACCCGCCATTCTTGTATGGAATCTTGCAAAATTTGCTGAAACTCTAATTCCTCTTGTTAATGAAGAATCAGAGAAATCTGTAAAGCAACTAACTGAAGTTTTACAATTAGTTATGCCTTCGTATGAAGAGTATTTTTATAAAGAACACTTTAAAAAATTAGGATTAGAGGAAAAAAGTAATAAAAATATTAGAATAGTAAAAGATTATTTATCAATATTAGAATCTAATTCTATAGATTTAACATCTTCATTTAGAGATCTTTCAAAGATTCTTGTAAATGATAAAAAAATTAAAGAGTCAGTATTTTCAAATATACATAACTTTGATCAATGGTATGAATGTTGGAAGCAAGAGTTAAATAAAAATCAAAACCTAAACATTGCAAAAAAAATGGACAGTATCAATCCATGCTATATTCCTAGAAATCACATTATCGAAGAAGTACTAATGGCTGTTATGAATAATGATTTGTCAGAACTTAATAAGTTTATAAAGATATTAGAAAATCCATTCAAGGAGATCTCTAAGTATCAAGAATATACATCTACACCATTAAATTCAGATAGTAATTATGTCACCTATTGTGGGACTTAAATCGTTCCCAATGTTGCCCTTGTATGATTTTGAAAATCTTTTATTAACTTAATATTTGTAAAGCCATTTTCCTCAAAAATATTTTTAACATCATTTGATTGATTAAATCCGTGTTCAAAAATAATCATCCCTTCCTTTTTTAAAATCTTTGTTGATTGTTGAGTAATCTTTTGAATGTCACCTAGTCCATTATTAGGCGCAACCAATGCTCGATATGGCTCATGCTCCAAATCATTTAGATGTGGGTCTTCTTCTGCAATATAGGGTGGATTGCTTATAATTACATCAAAAGATTTTTTATCAAAACAACATAGCCAATCAGCTTGTATAAGATGAAAATTGGCTACATCAAGATTTTTTTTGTTAATATTTGCAACATTTAAAGAATCAATGCAGTAATCAGATCCATAAACTTCAAATTTAGGATTCTTTAAGGCAATTGAAATGCCTATACAACCAGAACCTGTTCCAACATCTAAGATTTTTATTTTTCTTGGAAAATCATAATTAATTATATAATCAACCAATAATTCCGTTTCTGATCTTGGTATAAGCACTCTTTCATCAACATAGAATTCTTCCTCATAAAATTTAGTTGAATTAAGAATATAATCTAATGGTATACCCTCTTTTTTCTTTTTTATAAAATTCTCAATTAAATTATCTTCGTTATCTGTAAAGATTTTTTCTTTATTAAGATATATATCTTTATGTTTAAGGAATAACTTTTCTTTAAGATAAAAAATAAGCTCTTCCTTGATACCTGAACTAGCTTCAAAGGAATCATCGATTATATTGTTGTAATGAGTTAAATTTTTAGACAATTATTCTGATTCAAGTTGTGAGAGCATGGCCAATTGATTCTCAGCCAATAATGCATCGCAAATAGTTTTAATATCGCCATCCATAATTTGGTCTAAATTATGTTGAGTTAGCTTAATTCTATGATCAGTCATTCTGCCTTGCGGAAAATTATATGTTCGTATTTTTTCACTCCTATCCCCAGTTCCAACTAAAATTTTTCTCTCGCTGGCAATACTCTCTTGCTGACTATCTATCTCTTGCTGTTTAAGTTTTGCAGCAAGTAACGATAAGGCCTTATCTTTATTTTTATGTTGAGATCTTCCATCTTGGCATTCAACTACAATGCCTGTAGGTATATGGGTTAGTCTGACCGCAGAATCTGTCTTATTAACATGCTGTCCTCCAGCGCCAGAAGCTCTAAAAGTATCTACTCTTAAGTCATTTTTATCAATATTGATGTCTTGAACTTCCTCTACTTCAGGTAGAATTGCTACCGTACATGTTGAGGTATGAATCCTTCCTTGGGACTCTGTTTCAGGAACTCTTTGAACTCTATGAACACCAGATTCAAATTTTAAAACTTTAAAAACACCTTTGCCTTCAAGTTTTGCAACAACTTCTTTTAGACCACCCTGTTCCGATTGTTTTATATCGATTACCTCCATATTCCAACCAACTCTCTCAGACAGTCTTGTATACATTCTAAAAAGATCTCCAGCAAAGATACTTGCCTCATCTCCTCCTGCTCCAGCACGTATTTCAAGATAGGCAGAACCATCGTCTGCAGAATCTTTAGGAAGTAACATTAATTTTAATTCCTTCTCAAGTTTTTCAGGTTTATCTTCAGCATTCCTAATTTCTTCTTGTGCTAAAGCCTTTAAATCTTCATCTTCGGTTTCAAGAATTTCATTTGCATCTTCTATAATTTTTATTACTTGATTGTATTCGTTAAATTTATCAACGATTGGTTTGAGTTCTGCAAATTCCTTATTCAAAAGAGTATATTTGTCTATATCCTTAACAGTTTCTGAGTCGACCAATAATGTCTCTATCTCGCTGATTCTATTTTGTAGCTGATCAAGCTTGTTTAGCATGGAATTATGCATTTTCAATAAATCTTTTAATCATAGATTTAATTATGTGATCATCGAGTTTTTTAATATCTTCAAAATTATTTAATTCAAGACTCTCAATATTTAGAGTTTTTATGGACCTTATCAATTCAGAGAAATCTTTTGAATCTTTGAATTGTTTTATTTCATCAGCAGAAAGGCTTTTTAGGAATTCTGCTAGTTGGAGATTAATTTTATCTTTAGTATCTTTTAATGAGAATTCATCTAATGCTGCTTGAGCCTCTATAACAATAATATTCATAGCTTTCTCTGCCTCGATTGAACGTTGTCCGTAATTATCTTGAGTTATCTTCTCGATATCATCTATAGAGAATAGATAAGCTTGCTCAATATTTCTTATTTCATCTTCAATGTTTCTTGGTACTCCTAAATCAATAAGTAATATTGGTTTGTTTCTTCTTATTTTTAAGGCGTTTTCAACCGCCCCTTTTCCAATCAATGGGAGATCAGTTGCTGAAGAGGCAATTACTATGTCAGCTAACTCTAATTCGTCATGAAGTGAGTCTAATGAAGAAGATATGATTTCATAGTCATCATCTAGTTTAATCGTCTTTACGCTTCTATTAACCGACTTAATTCTTTTTATGCCATTCTTAAAAAGATTATCCATAACGCTATGAGCAAGAGAGCCTGCTCCAACTATTAAGATATTTTGATGTTTTGGTTCTTCGAATATATTTTTAACTAGTTTATATGCAAGTCCACTTACAGATAGTGAATTTAGACCAATATTTGTTTTTGTTCTAGCTTTCTTAGAAATCTCTAATACTTTATTTGAAAGTTTTAATAATTTTCCATTAACAATATTAATTTCCTTTGCTTTCTTAAGTGCTTTTTTAAATTGTCCTAATATTTCTTGTTCTCCAAGAACTTGTGAATCAATACCAGAAGCTACTTTACACATATGCACTATTGCATCATGGCCATTCAAAAAATAAAAACTGTCTTTGTCCATTTCTTCATTTGTAAGCACGGTCATAACTTCTTCAAAAACTTTAGGTGATAGGTTTTGGTCGCCAACAAAATAGAACTCAGTTCTATTGCAAGTTGAGATGCCAAAGAACGACTCCAATTTGTTAGGAAATGCATTTTTTAAATGATTATCTAATAAAATTTGGTTAGACTCATTTATAATAAATTTTTCTCTTTCAGAGACGTCAGAGGTCTTGTGATTTATGCCAAATAACTGTAATTCCATAATAAAAACTTTTGTTTATACCATACTCATTAGCTTTATTGTCTCATGTGCATCTACTGATAATAATAGAAGCTCTGCTGAGTATTCTGGAAAATTATTGATAAGTAAAAATGGTGATGAACAATTTTCCTTTAATATAAATATTAACTTAGCTAAAAAAGATTCTATTATACAGATTAAGAAGCCGTTTTACGGAAATGTTCTCAAGATTAAAGTGAGCGATAATAAAAACATAGTCTTTCTTCCAAATAAAGGTACTTCTCCATTTTATGTCCCTGAGGAAATTAATAGAAATTTTAAGTATTGGATGAGGCAATGCCTTCTATCAAATAACTTAGATGTTAATAATATTATAAAAGACGAAACGTTTAGTTTTAATTGTAAATCATTCAAAAATAAGACAGATTTTAATATCACATATCAAAATATAATTCTCAAAGGTTTTGTTATAAAAAAATGAATAAAATTAAAATCAAGTCTCCTGCAAAAATAAATTTATTTTTAAGAGTCTTGGAAAAAAATAGTAGTGGTTATCATAATATTGAAACTTCTTTTCAATATGTTGATTTGTATGATTTGATGAGTTTTGAGCTTATTGATGAGGGTATTAAAATAAGATCGAACAAAGCCTTTTTAGAAAATAAAGATAATACTATTTATAAATCTGCAAAGTTACTACTCGATATGCTTGATCATAAAATAGGTGTAAATATCTCCATTGAAAAAAATATTCCAATTGGAGCTGGTCTTGGGGGTGGAAGTTCAAACGCAGCCTCTACAATTTCTGTATTAAATAAGTTATGGAATTTAAATTTAACAAAAGATGTATTAATGGAAACTGCTATTAAAATAGGAGCTGATGTACCTTTTTTTATAAATGGAAAAAATGCATATGGAAAAGGTATTGGAGAAAAACTTGAAACTAGAGAATCAATTAAAAATAAAATATTGTTGATATATCCAGAAATACATAATTCATCTGAGAGTATGTTTAATCTCTTAGATGCCCAAAGAAAAAATAACAACAATTTAAAACACCATATGCAGAATGATTTTTGGAATGTTTTTTTAAATGAAAATAAAAAAATAAAGAATTTTTATGAAGCAAATAAAAAATATGAAATAAAATTGAGTGGAAGTGGTTCTTGTATGTATATATTCTATGAAAAAGAAGATGATATTAAAGAAATTCTTAAAAAAATTCCAAGTAATTGGAGATTCTTTTTCTGTAAACCATTACAATATTCGCCGATATGTTATATCGAATAAAAATGGGGTGTAGCCAAGCGGTAAGGCAACGGGTTTTGATCCCGTCATGCGTAGGTTCGAATCCTACCACCCCAGCCATGCTTTATAATACCTAAGAGGGGATTAATATGAGTATTAACAATTTGGATATCTTTACAGGAACTGCAAATCCTGAACTTGCTCAAGAAGTATCAAAAATACTCGGAATACCCTTGTCTTCTGCCGATGTTGGTTATTTTTCAGATGGTGAAATTAAAGTAGAGATAGAGGATAATGTAAGAGGTCATGACACCTTTATAATTCAGTCTACTTGTACACCGCAAAATAAAAATGTAATGGAATTGATGTTGCTTGCAGACGCATTAAAGAGATCGTCGGCATCAAAAATTACTGCGATTGTTCCATATTATGGTTATGCAAGACAGGATAGAAGAGTAAGATCTGCAAGAGTTCCAATCAGTGCAAAGGTCGTTGCAGATATGTTTGCATCAGTTGGCATTGATAGAGTCTTAACTATTGACCTTCATTCTGAGACTATCCAGGGCTTCTTTGATATGCCTGCTGATAATGTCTATGCGACTAAATTAATGATGGAAGATATAAAAGCAAATAATGAAAGAGATGAAATAGTCGTAGTTTCTCCTGATGTTGGAGGAGTAGTTAGATCCAGAGCCTTAGCAAAATTCCTAGATGATACTGATCTTGCCATAATAGATAAAAGAAGAGCTGCTGCAAATCAATCAGAAGTTATGAACATAATTGGAGAAATCGAAGGAAAGGTTTGTATCGTACCTGATGATATTATTGATACAGCCGGCACATTATGTAATGCTGCAAATGCATTAAAAGAAAAGGGAGCTAAAGCTGTAAAGGCGTATATTACCCACCCTGTTCTTTCAGGTCCTGCTATAGAAAGATTAGAAGAATCGCAAATTGACGAACTTGTTGTAACAAATTCAATTCCTTTGTCACAAGATGGCAAAAAATGCAGTAAAATACGCGTCATTTCGTTAGGATCTACAATTGCTGAATGTATTAAGCGATTAAGCAATGAAGAGTCACTAAGTGAGATGTTTTTATAGAGGAAATTATGACAGATCAAATTATACTTAATGCAGATGTTAGAGAAAGAACGGGTTCAAATAAAGCAAGAGTAATCCGTAAAATAGACGGCATGGTCCCTGCGATTGTTTATGGTGACGAAAAAGAAACAATCAATATCAAACTAAAACTAAATGAATTAACAAAAGCTTCTGAAAATGAACTTTTTTATACTCAAGTTCTTCTTATAAAAACTGGAGATGATGAAGAAAAAGTTGTTTTAAAAGAATTGCAAAAAGATCCTGCAAAAGGCAAATTCCTTCATGCTGATTTTCAAAGAGTATCTAGAAAAACAAAGCTTAAAGTTGTTATACCAGTCAACTTCGTAAACGAAGAAGAATGCGTAGGAATTAGAGAAGATGGTGGAGTTGTGGCAAAAGCAATTAGAGAAATAGAAATTATGTGTCTTGCTGGAAATATTCCTGAATCAATTGATGTTGATATAGAGAATCTTCATCTTGGAGATTCTATAAGGCTAACGGAAATTACCCTTCCAGAGGGTTCAGAGGTTCCAGGATTGTCTGATGAAACAGATCAAATGGTTGTATCTGTAAACGCGCCGAAGGCTGTTGAGGAGGATCCAATTATTGAAGAGGAGCTCGAAGATGGAGAAGAAGTAGAAAGTGGTGCTACTGAAGAAGAAGGAGATGCTGCTCCACAAGATTCTGAAGAAAGTAAAGACGATAGTTCTGAAGAAAGTTAAAAATGTACAAACTTTGTATCATTGGGCTAGGTAATCCTGGAACAAAATATAATGATACAAGACATAACATTGGTAAAGATTGGCTTCTAAGGCTCTCGAATCGTTTCTTTGATACATTCAAAACGAAATCTAAATTCCAGGCAGATATTGGTGAATCTCACGGAGGTGAAATTTTATGGTTAATTTCCAAAAATTATATGAACGAGTCTGGAATAACAGTCTCAAAAATTTTGAAATCAACAAATCTTAAATTAAATAAATTTGTGATCATTCACGATGATTTAGATTTAAGTTTAGGTGAGATGAAATTAAAAATAGGTGGTGGTCATGGTGGTCATAATGGCCTCAGAGATATTATAAAAATAACTGGTCAAGATAATTTTATGAGAATTCGAGTAGGAATTGGGCATCCTGGAAATAAGCAAGATGTTACGAACTGGGTATTAACTAAATTCTCCCCCAATGAAAAGAAATTACTACTAAATTCTTATTTAAAACTTGAAGAAGTATTTGAAATGATCTGTAATGGTCAAATCAACGAAGCACAAAAAATTCTAAATACGAAATAACATAATGGGATTTAAATGTGGAATAATTGGACTTCCAAATGTTGGTAAATCGACCCTATTTAATGCATTAACAAAATCTGATATTCCAGCAGAAAACTTTCCATTTTGTACTATTGATCCCAATGTTGGAATAGTTCCTCTTCCAGATAAAAGACTTATTGAGCTGAATAAAATTATAAATACAGAGAAAGTTATTCCGGCTGTATTAGACCTTGTTGATATTGCGGGTCTTGTTAAAGGTGCCTCAGATGGCGAGGGTTTAGGCAACTCTTTTCTATCAAACATAAGGGAAATGTCAGCGCTTGCACATGTTGTAAGGTGTTTTGAAGATGAGAATATAACTCATGTTGATGGTTCTGTTGATCCAGAACGAGATGTTGAGGTTATAAATTTAGAATTAATATTAGCAGACTTAGATTCTGTAACTAAGAGAATTGCTAGGTGTGAAAAATTATTAAAAACTAATGATAAAGAAAATAAGGCTCATTTTGATATATTGCAAAAACTAAAAAATGAGTTGGAGCTTGGAAGGTTAATTAACCTTAAAGATTATGAACCTGAAGAACAAAATATTATCAAACAATTTCAATTGTTATCCTCTAAGCCAACTTTCTATGTTGCTAATATTGATGACTCAGAAAATTCAAAAAATCACCTTGTGCAACTAATAAATATTGCAAAAGATTTGGGTTCAATTGTAATTCCTGCATCAATAAAGATAGAACAAGAAATATCATTACTTAAAGATGATGAGAAATTAGAATATTTAGATTTATTAGGCATGGATGAACCAGTTTTAAATAAAATTATATTTGAAGGTTATAAAATTCTTGGGTTAAAGACTTTTTTTACTGCGGGTCCAAAAGAGATAAGAGCCTGGACTATAAAAGATGGTTTCTCAGCCCCAAATGCAGCAGGAGTTATACATACTGATTTCGAAAGAGGTTTTATAAAAGCTGAAGTTATTGATTTTGATCATTTTATAGAATGTAATGGCGAAATTGGTGCCAAAGAGAAGGGAAAGTTAAGACTAGAGGGTAAAGATTATATTGTCAAAGACGGAGATGTTATCCACTTTAAATTTAATGTTTAAAAGATTGACTAACCAAAATTTAATATTATCATTCAACGATTGGCTATGTAGCTCAGATGGTTAGAGCGCAGCACTCATAACGCTGAGGTCGGTGGTTCAATTCCACCCATAGCCACCAATAATATTAGAACAATTATTCTTTTTTTAGGTACGCAAGAATTATAATTAAAGAAACTAGGACAAGGAGACCATCCTCTCCCAACATTGCTACAACTTCTTTAACATTTGAATATACATCACCTACGAAAGGAGTATCTATACCAAGTAAAATTCCTAGCAATAGTGAAACCACAACTAAAGGTATTAGTATTTTAGTTAACTTATTTAAAAGGGCCGTTATGCCGGCGAATGTAAATTTAAAATTCATATATTTTTAATAAATTTAGGAAGGGTTTTAACCCTTCCTAAAAGATTTTGTTAAGTATATTTACTTAACTAGACTCATTAAGATTGCTAACACAAGCAGTCCTACAACACCATTAGAAGTTAACATTTCAACTAACGCTGTTATATTACCAATCACGTCAAGTCCAAGAACATCGCCGAAGACTAAAGCTCCAACAATTCCTAAACCAAGCACTCCTATTAGCACGTCAGTTAAATTACTAACGATGCCATTTATCATTTTCCATGCATTATCCATAATAATTCCCCCCTATTAGGTTTTTTTATGATTTGCAGTGTCAATGAGAACATAAAAGTCTTTATGAATCAAATTATGTAAACATATTTAAGACACAATATTTGACTTTTAGCAATATATAGAATATTGATGCTTTTTATGTATATTTTGTATACTTATTCAGTATTTTCTTCAGTTTTTTCTGATAAAGCTTTCATTGAAAGCTTCATCTTACCTCTATCAAACCCAATAAGCTTAACTTCGATTTCTTGATCTTCTTCAAGAACATCTGATACATTCTCAGTTCTTTCATTAGAAATTTCAGATATGTGCAATAAACCATCTTTTCCAGGAAGGATATTTACGAATGCACCAAATTCTACAATTTTTACTACTTTACCTTTGTATACTTTATCTAACTCAGGTTCTTCAAGAATTTCCTCAATTATAGCCAAACATTCTTTCATCGAGGATTGATTTTGTCCAAAGACAGAAACAACACCATCATCATTAACATCAACTGTTGCGCCAGTCTTTTCTTGCATGCCCTTAATTACTGCTCCACCCTTACCAATAATTTCTTTAATTTTGTCTTTATTGACCATAAATGTTTTCATCGCAGGTGCATTCTCAGATAGGTCTTTAGCTGATGATATTACTTCATTCATAATGCCCAAAATATGATTTCGTGCATTTTTAGCTTTAACCAATGCTGTTTCCATTATTGATTCATCAATTCCTTTAATTTTAATATCCATTTGAAGTGCAGTTATACCTGTCTCCGTTCCAGCAACTTTAAAGTCCATGTCACCCAGATGATCCTCATCTCCTAAGATGTCTGTTAGAACTGCAAAATCATCGCCTTCTTTTATTAACCCCATAGCGATTCCTGCAACTGGACTAGAAAGAGGTACTCCAGCATCCATTAATGATAATGACGTTCCACATACAGATGCCATAGAACTTGAACCATTAGATTCAGTAATTTCAGAAACTACCCTCATTGTATAACCAAAATCATCAACATCAGGTAATACAGCTTTTATTGCTCTTTTTGCTA
Source organism: uncultured SAR86 cluster bacterium (assembly GCA_902520725.1). Taxonomy (GTDB): domain Bacteria; phylum Pseudomonadota; class Gammaproteobacteria; order Magnimaribacterales; family D2472; genus SAR86A. The sequence goes on from CABYPB010000005.1 coordinate 69,105, forward strand.
AATTGCCATGGCCAATTTCCCGTCTTTTTGGACCCATTGGCATTCCGATTTCACCAACACTATATGCCGGAAAATTATAATGAAGCATAAAATTATCAGAACTTTCTCCCTCTATTGCTTCAATTCTTTGTGCATCTCTTGAAGAGCCAAGAGTTGCAACTACAATTGCTTGAGTTTCGCCTCTTGTAAATAAAGCAGACCCGTGGGCACTAGGAAGAACATCTGTTTCAACAAAAACTGGTCTTACTGTATCCAGATCTCTTCCATCTATTCTTGGCATATTATTTAAAATATTACCTCTTACAATATTTTTTTCTAGCTCTTTAAATGAACTTAAAATCTTACCTAATTCAAGCTCATCAATATCCGCATTATCTTCAATGATTTGATTTTTAATTACTCCTAAAGCTTCATTTCTATCTGATTTATTGGAAATTTTAAATGCTTCTGTTATTTGATCTTTGTATTTACTTTCAACATCAGAATAATACTTAGCAGTATTTTCATCTTCTTCAACAACCCATTGTTCATTGCCAACCATGTCTTTTAATTTATTACAGGCATTGATAACTGCTTTCATCTCTTGATGTCCAAAAAGAACAGCGCCAAGCATTAGATCCTCATTTAATTCTTTTGCTTCTGATTCGACCATAAGAACCGCCTCACCAGTACCAGCTACAACCATATCGAGATATGAATCATTTAACTCTTCGAATGATGGGTTAAGGACGTATTCACCATCAATAAATCCAACTCTAGCAGCACCCATTGGTCCGTCAAAAGGAACACCTGAAATAGATAGTGCAGCTGAAGCTCCTATCATGGCAGCAATATCTGGATTTTGTTTTTTATCAGAAGACATCACTGTACAAAATATTTGTACCTCATTCTTAAAATTATCAGGAAACATAGGTCTTATTGGTCTATCAATAAGTCTTGAAGTTAATGTTTCTCTTTCTGTTGGTCGTGCCTCTCTTTTAAAAAAGCCACCTGGTATCCTTCCTGTTGCATAAAACTTTTCTTGATAAAAGACTGCCAAAGGAAAGAAGCTTTTAGCCGGATCGGCTTCTTTTTTTGCCACAACAGTTGTTAATACTACTAAATCTCCAATTGATACCATAACTGCAGATGTCGCTTGACGTGCAATTTTATTTGTTTCAATTTTTACTTGTTGATTTCCATATTCAAATTCTACACACTTAGACTCTAATTTATTATTTTCCACGATTTTCCTTTATTTGTATTGAGTTATCCTCTTAGATTAAGCTTTTTTACAAGCTCCTTGTAACTTTCAGCATTCTTTTTTTTAAGATAGGCTAAAAGTTTTCTTCTAAGATTGACCATCCGAATTAGACCATTTCTGGAGTGATGATCTTTTTTGTGACTTTTAAAATGATTTTGAAGTTTATTTATATTTTCTGTTAAAAGTGCTATTTGCACTTCAGGAGATCCAGTGTCCCCTTCATTTCTCTTATATTCATTAACTATATTTGCTTTTTCTTGAGTTAATAATGCCATTCTTAATATCCTTGTAATGTTTTATATGAACAGTGCTAACCTCACATTACTAAAGTAAGCGTGCGAATATTATAACTTATTAGGACTTTAAACAAGCTGTTTATGTTTTAGGGTATTATCTTTAATTTCACCAATGCCAATAAAATCATTATTTAAATCAAAAACTCTGTAAAGACCTTCTTTTTCTTCAATACCATTAATTTCTACTCCATTGATGAATTTTTTAAGATTATCGTTACTTATATTAATAATGCTAAAGTTTGGAAAGGCATCCTCTATCTTAATAATATCTTCTATTTTTAAATCTTTCGAGTTAGTTGCATCAGATAAACTAAATATATCTTGTGATACTCTTATTAACTTTTTCATATGCGCACCACATCCTAGTCTTTCTCCAAGATCCCTTGCAATAGATCGAATATATGTTCCTTTTGTGCAATCTATTCGAAAAGAACATATATTGTTTTGAAAATTAAAGTTGCTAATTTGCTTCACAAAAATTTTTCTAGGGGGTTTAGAAATATATTCTCCTTGTCTTGCGTATTTATACAAAGGTTTACCTTTATGCTTTAAAGCGGAAAAGAAAGGGGGAATTTGCAAAGATTCGCCCTTAAAAAGAAGTAATTCTTTCTTAACGGATGCTTTATCAGGAATGCTATTCGATTGAAATATTATATTTCCAGTCGAATCGTCAGTATCTGTTGAACATCCAAGCTCGACTTCAACATCATATGATTTATCTGATTCAAGAAAATAATTTGAAAATTTAGTTGCTCTGTTAACTGCAAGAACCAATAAGCCTGCTGCCATTGGATCTAAAGTTCCTAAATGACCAACCTTTTTAACTTTTATTTTCTTTTTTATTTCTTGAACAACATTATTTGAACTATGACCTTGTTCTTTCTTGAGTAAAAAAAATCCATTCATTGCTTTAGGTTTTTTAAGAGCCTTTCGATGTTTTCAGAGTATTCAATACTTTCATCAAATCTAAAAACAATCTTGGGAACTTTTCTTATTTTTATTTTTTTTGCCAAGATTGACCGAATCATACCAGAGAATTTCTTAAGCACGCTTTCCTCAATTTTACTTTTAGATTTATGTATAGATTGTCCTATGATTGTGTAGAAAACTGTTGCAATACCAATATCATCAGATACTTTTACAGCGGTAACATTTATATTTTTAAGTCTAGGGTCTTTTGTTTCAGTAGTAATTATTAATGAAATTTCTTTTTTTAATAAATCACTTACTTTGTCAGATCTGTTGGATGTCATAAATACTAAATGGTTTGAGCTTCTTCTTTTCTGTCGAATACCTCAATTTTATCGCCGGCTTTTATGTCCTTATAATTCTTTATACCCATACCGCATTCATTGCCATTTTTTACTTCGTTAACATCTTCTTTAAATCGTCTTAAGGAGTTTAATTCTCCTTCAAAAATAACAATATCATCTCTCAAGACTCTTACTGGTTTATTTCTAAGAACATTGCCCTCAATAACGTTACATCCAGCTACCTGACCAAATTTAGGGGAATTAAATACCTCTAAAACCTCTGCTGTGCCGACTATTTCTTCTTTAATAATTGGATCAAGCATCCCGCTCATTCTTGCTTTCACATCATCTAGCAGCTCGTAAATAATACTGTGATAACTTAAAGGTATTACTTCATCTTCTATAATCTTTTTGGCAGCATTGTCAGCTCTAACATTAAACCCTAAAATAATTGATTCAACTGCAACAGCTAAGTTTGCATCAGATTCGCTGATACCGCCGACTCCACTTGATACAATTTTTACCTTTGCTTTCTCATTCCCTAAGTCATGAAGTGCGGCAATAATTGCTTCACAAGTTCCACCTACATCAGTTTTTATAATTACATTTAAGACTTTTTTTGCCTCTTGGCCGAGGGTTTCAAATAGATCACCAACAGATTCATCTTTTTGCTTCAATAATTTTTTTTCTTTTTCTTTTATACTTCTGTATTCAGCAATCTCTCTTGCTTGTTTATCATTTTTAACAACCTGAAACTGATCACCAGCAGTTGGGACTGAGTTTAATCCAAGCACCTCAATTGCTGCAGAAGGCCCTGCTTGTTTGATTTTATCACCATCACTATTAACAATACTTTTAATCTTACCCATTGAATTACCAGAAACCACTAAATCGCCAACTTTTAGTGTCCCGTTTTGTATTAAGAAGGTTGAAACTGATCCTCTAAATTTATCTAGTTGTGATTCAATAACGACGCCCTGTGCTGCTCCTTCATAGTGTGCTTTTAATTCTAAGATTTCTGCTTCAAGCGCTATTCTTTCTAAAAGTTCATCAACTCCATCACCTTTTAATGCTGAGACTGGAACCATTTGAGTGTTTCCTCCCCAGTCATCAGGAGTTAAATCTTTTGCAGCAAGATCACCCTTAACTTTCTCTGGGTCAGCTCCATCTAAATCAATTTTATTTATTGCAACTACAATTGATACTCCAGCAGCTTTAGCATGATTAATTGCTTCCTCAGTCTGAGGTTTGATGCCGTCATTTGCTGCAACTACCAATACTACTATGTCAGTTGTATTAGCACCTCTAGCACGCATTGATGAGAAGGCAGCATGACCAGGGGTATCTATAAAAGTTAGTTTACCCTTGGAAGTTTCTACCTCATAAGCACCGATGTGTTGAGTAATACCTCCTGCTTCACCATCTACAACTTTTGTTTTTCTAATAAAGTCTAGTAAAGTTGTTTTTCCATGATCAACATGGCCCATTACAGTAATAACTGCAGGTCGAGATTTTGGTTCATCTTGATATTGAATTAAATTTGCAAGATCCTCCTCAAGATCTTCTTCTTCGATTGCAATGCCGTTATGCCCTATTTCTTCTACAACAAGAATTGCTGTTTCTTGATCAATAAAGTCATTTAATGTCGCAATGACACCTAAACTCATTAGATTCTTAACAACCTCTCCACCTTTAACGGCCATTAATTTTGCAAGTTCTCCAACTTGAATATTGCTCGGTATTTCAATATCTTTTTTTATAAGTTCTTTTGGTGCTTCAAATTGATGTTGGGAATCTTCAAAATTAGAGCCTTCTTTCCTCTTGTAAGCGTTTACTGCACTTGATAGTTGGTCTTTAACATTAATTGGTTGTGCATTTTGTTTTTCTTCATTTTTCTTAGCAAATTTATTTCTTTGATCTTGTTTTTGTTTTGTAGCTTCTTTTAATTGTTGCTCTCTTTTAGTTTGCTGTTCTTTTAATTGCTCAGATGCAGCAGCTCTCTTGGCTTCAATATTGTCTGAGTAACTCTTATTTGTTGAGATTGCTGATGATGATTTTCCTTTTGAAGTAACGGTAACACCTGATTCTGATTTTACAGATTTAGATTGTGTTTTGGTTCCTTTTAGAAATTTTAAAAGAGCTTGCTTGTCTGAGGCTGTAATTTCGTCAGATTCTTTTGAATGGCTTAAACCAGCCTTTTGCATCCTTTCAATAAGGGCCTTATCAGAAATTTTTAGTGTCTTCGCAAAATCTTTTACTGTTATAGCCAAAATATTTCCTTTTTAATTAAACCAGTGTTCTCTAGCTTTCATAATCATTGCTGAAGCATCATTTTCTGTTATATCTATAATATCTTGAAGCTCATCAATTGATAGTTCTGCCAGATCATCTTTATTCTTAATACCCTTGTTGGATAACTTTGCAATATTCTCTTCATCTAAATTTAAGTCTGTAAGAGATTCGACATTATCTTCTTCTTCGGTTACCGCACCCATTGCTTCCAATAAAGCAGCATCCTCGGCAGCTGATTTAATTCGATTTATTTCATCTTCTGAATCAATATAATCTTTAAAAATACTGATATCTGCATATGCAATATCATCAAAGCTTGAAAGACCGCTTGAAATAACTTTTTCTGCAACATCCTCTTTGATGTCTAGGTTGTCAACAATTTTTGCTAAAAATTCTGTTTCGTCAACTTTCACTTTTGCTTCAGCTTCTTCATTACTGATAATATTCAAATTCCATCCAACTAATTTAGATGCTAGTCTTATATTTTGACCTCTTGCACCAATTGCTAAGGCTAAATTGTCTTCATTTACAGCTATGTCCATTGACCTTGAATCTTCGTCCATTACAATAGATTCGACCTTAGCTGGTGATAAGGCATTAATTACTAATTGTGCAGGATTATCATCATAAATTATGATGTCAATTCTTTCATTTCCTAACTCAGACGAAACCGCCTGAACCCTAGAGCCTCGCATACCCACACAAGCCCCAACTGGATCAATTCTTCCATCATTAGTTTTTACTGCTATTTTTGATCTTGAGCCTGCATCTCTTGCAATTCCTCTTATTTCAATGACATCTTCATTAATTTCAGGAACTTCTATATTGAATAGCTCAGTAACCATTTCTGGGCATGATCGATTTAACATCAGTTGCGGACCTCTGCCTTCAACTTCAACTATTTGGAGAACAGCTCTTATTCTGTCATTGATTTTATAGATTTCTCCTGGCATCAATTTATCTCTTGGTAAAAGAGCCTCAGCTTCATGAGTAATATCAACAATAATATTATCTCTTGTTACTCTTTTTACAGAACCGGAGACTAATTTATTACTTTGAGATCTAAATTGTTCAACAATTTTTTCTCTTTCAGCTTCTCTTACTTTTTGAAGCATAACTTGTCTAGCTGCTTGTGTTTCAATTCTTCCAAAAGCTACGTTTTCTTGCTGAACAGTGTGCATATCTCCAATTTCACCATTAGAATCTTCTTTAGAGATATGAGTTTCGTGATGAAATTCTTCATCTTCTTTATCAAATACTAACCAATTCCTATGAGTTGTATATTCTCCTGTTTCTCTATTTATTTCTACATACAAATCAGCATCTTCATGAAAATGCCTATGTGATGCTGAGGCTATTGCTACCTCAATAGCTTTGAAAATGATGTCCTTGTCTAAGCCTTTTTCCGTAGATACTGAATCAAC